>JAEWHN010000062.1 GCA_023387775.1 Pseudomonadota bacterium
GTCGAGACGACCGCGCCGATGTCGGTGGACTTGTCGAGCGGATCACCCACCCGAAGAGTTGCCATGCGCGCGCGCAGCTTGGCGTAGAATTTTTCGGCAATGCATTCCTGCACCAGCAGGCGCGAGCCGGCGCAGCAGACCTCGCCCTGGTTGAACCAGATTGCGTCGACCAGACCCTCGACGGCGCTGTCGAGATCGGCGTCCTCGAAGACGATGAAGGGCGACTTGCCGCCGAGCTCCAGCGACAGCTTCTTGCCCGAGCCGGCCGTCGCGCGGCGAATGATGCGGCCGACCTCGGTCGAACCGGTGAAGGCGACCTTGGCCACCCCCGGATGACCGACCAGCGCCGCACCCGTCTCGCCCTCGCCGGTGACGATGTTGACGACGCCGTCCGGCAGGCCGGCCTCGCGGCAGATCTCGGCGAAAGCCAGTGCTGTCAACGGCGTCTGCTCGGCGGGTTTGAGCACCACCGTGTTGCCGGCGGCCAGCGCCGGCGCGATCTTCCAGGCCAGCATCAGCAGCGGAAAATTCCACGGAATGACCTGGCCGCACACGCCGACCGGCTGGTAGCCGGGCAGCTCGCTTTCGATCAGCTCGGCCCAGCCGGCATGGTGATAAAAATGGCGCGCAACCAGCGGGATGTCGATGTCGCGGCTTTCGCGGATCGGCTTGCCGTTGTCCATGGTTTCCAGCACCGCCAGGAAGCGGTCGCGCTTCTGGATATGGCGGGCCAGCGCATAGAGATGCCGCGCCCGCTCGTTACCGGACAGCTTCGACCAGCTCTTGAAGGCGCGTGTGGCGGCGGCCACCGCGAGGTCGACGTCCTCGGCCGTGCCCCGGGCCACGCGGGCAAGCACATTGCCATTGGCGGGGCTGGCCACCTCAAAGCTGTCGCTCGCCGCGGGGTCGGTGAACTTGCCGTCGATGAAATGACCGAAGCCCGCCGCGTGCTGCCCGAGCCAGGCGACGACGTGTTCGTTGCTTTCGGGCGAGGGGCCATATTCCATGGTTTGCAGGATATCCTTGATGAGGGCCATGGCTGTCTCTTTCAGGCGAGGGCGTGCCGGTAGGCGGCGGAGTAGCGGCCGGTGACGAAATGCTCGAGTTGGCGCTCGATGTCGCCCAGCAGCGAGCTTGCGCCGATGCGGAAGAGATCGGGCTCCAGCCAGCGTCGGCCAAGCTCCTCCTTCATCAGGAACAGCCAGTTCATGGCGTCCTTGGCAGTTTTCAGCCCGCCCGCGGGCTTGAAGCCGATCTTGAAGCCGGTTTGCTCGCCATAGTCGCGCAGGGCCCGCAGCATCACGAGACTGACCGGCAGCGTGGCGTTGACGTCTTCCTTGCCGGTCGAGGTCTTGATGAAGTCCGCACCAGCCTGCATCGCCACCATCGAGGCCTTGTAGACATTGCGCAGCGTCTTGAGATCGCCGGTGGCCAGGATGGCTTTCAAATGCGCCTCGCCGCAGGCTTCGCGCATCGCCGCCACCTCGTCATAGAGCGCCTGCCAATCTTGGCTGAAGACCAGAGCCCGGTTGATGACGATGTCGATCTCCTGGGCACCCTCGTCCACCGCATAGCGGATTTCGGCGAGCCGCTGCGGCAGCGGCGTCAGGCCGGCCGGAAAGCCGGTCGCCACCGAAGCCACCGGAATGCCGGAGCCGGCAAGCGCCTTGACGGCGGCCGGCACCATGCTCGGATAGACACAGACCGCGCCCACCTGGGGCGGCGCGTCCGTCAGCCCCAGCCCCTCGACCAGCTCGTCGCTCAGCGGGCGCATCGCCTTGGCGCACAGCCGGTGCACGCGACCCGGCGTGTCGTCGCCGGCAAGGGTGGTCAGGTCGATACAGGTCAGCGCCTTAACCAGCCACGCCGCCTGATACTCCTTCTTCACCGAGCGGCGGGTGGGGAGCGTCGCGGTGCGCCGCTCCACCGCGCTCAGATTGACCTGAACCGCCTCGAAGGCCTCGGTGCGTAGCGGGATGCCGTCATTGCGCTGAAAGTTTTCCATACGCTGCGTCGATTGATCCACGGATAGTGCCCGTCCTGTGATTTCGGCTTGCGGCTCGCGCTGGCGGCCCGGCAGTCGATTTGTTAGAACTCAATCATTATGTTTGGATCGTTTCATATTGACGTATAAACTGTCAAGGTGCGGCGCTCTGGAGGACGTATGAGCAGAACGGGTTACAGGGACGAGCGGCTAGAAGCGCTGGGTGCAATGCTGGAGCGCGAGGGCGTGCTGCGGCTGCGCGATGCGGCCGGGCAGCTCGGCGTCTCTGAGATGACGGTCCGTCGCGACATCACCGAGGCCAAAGATCGCTTCGCCTGCCTTGGCGGCTATATCGTCGGCGCGCTCGACGGGGGCGGCGACTACTCGCTGGCCCGGGAAAGCGACAGCCACGCGGCCGCGAAAGCGGCGGCCTGCGCCGAGGCTGTGAAGCTCATCGAGGAAGACGACACCATCTTCATCGACTGCGGCACCACGACGCCGCATCTGGCGGCGCGCATTCCCGAAGATATGCGCCTGACGGCGATCTGCTATTCGATGAACGTGGCCGAAATTCTCTGCCACCGCAGGAACACCCGGCTGATCATGCTTGGCGGCCTCTACCACCCCGAGGCAGCTTCGTTCTCGGGCGAGGCAGGGCTAGAGGCGCTGAAGCGCATCAATCTCAACAAGGCGTTCATCTCGGCCGGCGGCATGCACGAGACGCGCGGCGTCACCTGCTCGCATTTCCACGAAGTGCCCATCAAGCAGATGGCGATCGAACGTGCGCTCGAGGCGCATCTCGTGGTCGACTCAAGCAAGTTCGGCAAGGTCAGGCCGGCGCATTTCGCCCAGGTCTCCGCCTTCGCCTCGGTCATTTCGGACCGCCGGGAAACCCCCGGGTAGCATACGGTCTTCACGGCGCCCCGAGCCATCGCCTGGGCGCCGTGAGGTTGCGCGATGCTAGCCGAAGACCACCAGAAGGTCCTTGGCGTCGATCTGGTCGCCCGACTTGACCAGCACTTCTGCAATGGTCCCGTCGCGTTCGGCGTGCAGGGCAGTCTCCATCTTCATCGCCTCGATGGAGAGCAGCACGTCGCCTGCCTTGACCGACTGTCCGGCGGCTACCGCCAGCGTCGAGACCACCCCCGGCATCGGCGCGCCGACATGGGCGTCGTTGCCCGGCTCGGCCTTGCGTCGCGCCCTGGAGGCCGCAGTGCCATGCGCCCGGTCCGGCACCTTCACGCGGCGGGGCTGGCCGTTGAGCTCGAAGAACACCGTGACCATGCCCTTGTCGTCGACGTCGCCTATGGCAAGGCAGCGGACCACCAGCGTCTTGCCCTTCTCGATGTCGATGAAGATCTCGTCCTCGGGCTCCATGCCGTAGAAATAGGCCGGCGTGGGCAGCACGCTGACCGGGCCATAGCTTTCCTGCGCCGCCGCGAAGTCCGAGAACACCTTGGGGTACATGAGCCAGGAGGCGAACTCGAATTCGCTCATCGAACGGCCGAGCTTTCCTTCGATCTCCTTGCGGTTGGCCGCGAGATCGGCCGGCTTGAGCAGCGAGCCCGGGCGCACGGTGATCGGCTTTTCGCCCTTCAGCGCTTTCTTCTGCAGCGCGGCCGGCCAACCGCCAGGCGACTGGCCGAGATCGCCGCGCAGCATCGACACCACCGAATCCGGGAAGGCAATGTCCTTCTCCGGGTTCTCGACGTCGGCGACGGTGAGATCCTGACTCACCATCATCAGCGCCATGTCGCCCACGACCTTGGAGGAGGGGGTAACCTTGACGATGTCGCCGAACATCAGGTTCACGTCGTGGTAGGCCTGCGCCACCTCGTGCCAGCGCGTCTCCAGCCCCAGCGAACGCGCCTGTTCCTTGAGGTTGGTGAACTGGCCGCCCGGCATCTCGTGCAGGTAGACCTCCGAAGCCGGCCCCTTGAGGTCGCTCTCGAAGGCGGCGTACTGGTTGCGCACGGCCTCCCAGTAGAAGGAGATGCGGCGTATCCAGTTGGGGTCCAGGCCGGGGTCGCGCTCGTCGCCGCGCAGCGCCTGCACGATGGAGCCCAGGCAGGGCTGCGAGGTGTTGCCGGAGAACGCATCCATTGCGGCATCGACGGCATCGACGCCGCTTTCGACCGCGGCAAGCACAGTGGCGGCCGACAGGCCCGACGTGTCATGCGTGTGGAAATGGATTGGCAGGTCGGTTGCCTCGCGCAGCGCCTTGAACAGAACACGTGCCGCCGCCGGCTTGAGCAGCCCGGCCATGTCCTTGACCGCGATGATGTGAGCGCCCGCGGCCTCCAGCTCCTTGGTGAGGCCGACATAGTACTTCAGGTCATACTTCGCCCGCGCCGGATCGAGTATGTCGCCGGTGTAGCAGATCGCGGCCTCACACAGCTTGCCTTCGGCCAGCACGGCGTCCATGGCCACGCGCATGTTCTCGACCCAGTTCAGGCAGTCGAACACGCGGAACAGGTCGATGCCGCCGGCGGCGGCTTGTCTCACGAAATGCTGCACGACATTGTCGGGGTAGTTGGTGTAGCCGACGCCGTTTGCGCCGCGCAGCAACATCTGCAGCAGCAGGTTGGGCGCAGCCTCGCGAACCTGCGACAGCCTCTCCCACGGGTCTTCGGTCAGGAAGCGCATCGCAACGTCGAAGGTCGCGCCACCCCAGCACTCGAGCGAAAGCAGCTCGGGCAGGGCGCGGGCATAGGTTCCGGCAATGCGAGCGATGTCATAGGTACGCACGCGCGTTGCCAGCAGCGACTGGTGGGCGTCGCGCATCGTCGTGTCGGTAACGAGCACCCGCTTTTCGCCGCGCATCCACTCGGCGAATTTCTCGGGTCCGAGCGCGTCGAGACGCTGCTTGGTGCCGTCCGGCACGGGGCCGGTGAACCAGGGGATGACGGGGGCAGCCGCGTGCGGGTTGGGCTTGGCGCGGCCGCGCGTCTCCGGGTGGCCGTTGACCGTCACGTCGGCCAGATAGTTCAGGAGCTTCGTCGCGCGGTCCTGGCGCTTGACCTGTGCGAACAGTTCCGGCGTGGAGTCGATAAACCGCGTCGTGTAGCTGTTCGCGCGGAAGTCGGGATGCGTGATGATCGCTTCCAGGAACGTCAGGTTGGTGGCCACGCCGCGAATGCGGAACTCGCGCAGCGCGCGGTGCATGCGCGCGATCGCCTCGTCCGGCGTCGGCGCCCAGGCGGTCACCTTCTCCAGGAGCGGATCGTAGAAGCGGGTGATCACCGCGCCGGAATAGGCGGTGCCGCCGTCGAGGCGGATGCCGAAGCCGGTCGCGCCGCGATAGGCGGTGATGCGGCCATAGTCCGGGATGAAATTGTGCTCCGGGTCTTCGGTGGTGATGCGGCATTGCAGGGCATGGCCGTTCAGCCGGATTTTCGACTGGCTCGGCACTCCGGATTCCGGCTTGCCGATGGCGAAGCCGTCGAGGATGTGGATCTGCGCCTTGACGATGTCGATGCCGGTCACCTCTTCGGTGACGGTGTGCTCGACCTGGATGCGCGGATTGACCTCGATGAAGTAGAACTTTCCGGTATCCGCATCCTGCAGGAACTCGACCGTGCCGGCTCCGATATAGTTGGTTTCCTTGGCGAGCTTCAGCGCATGGCCGCAAAGCTCCTGCCGCAGCTCGTCGCTGAGATAAGGCGCTGGGGCGCGCTCGACCACCTTCTGGTTGCGGCGCTGGATGGAGCAGTCGCGCTCGAAAAGATGCACGACGTTGCCATGGGTGTCGCCCAGCACCTGCACCTCGACATGGCGCGCCCGCTCGATCAATTTCTCGAGATAGACCTCGTCCTTGCCGAAGGCTGCCTTCGCCTCCCGCTTGCCTTCCGTGACTTCACGGGCGAGATCGGCTTCGGAGCGGATCGCGCGCATGCCGCGCCCGCCACCGCCCCATGAGGCCTTGAGCATGACCGGATAGCCGATCTCGGCAGCCAGCTTCTTGACCTCTTCCATGTCGTCGGGCAGCGGATCGGTGGCCGGGACGACCGGCACGCCCACTTCCATGGCGAGGTGGCGGGCAGCGACCTTGTTGCCCAGACGGCGCATGGTCTCGGGCTTGGGCCCAATGAAGACGATGCCGTTTTCGGCGCAAGCCTCTGCAAACTCAGGGCTTTCCGAGAGCAGCCCGTAGCCGGGATGGATCGCATCGGCGCCGGAAAGCTTGGCAACCCGGATCACTTCCTCGATCGACAGGTAGCTCTCGATCGGTCCCAATTCCCGGGTCAGATGGGGGCCGCGCCCGACCTGGTAGGATTCATCGGCCTTGAACCGATGCAGCGAATATTTGTCTTCCTCGGCCCAGATCGCGACGGTTTTGAGCCCGAGCTCATTGGCCGCGCGAAACACGCGAATGGCAATCTCTGAACGGTTGGCGACGAGGATCTTGCTGATCGGCAAAGGACTTTCTCCGATTGACGTTGGGAGAGGGGCGCCGGTCTGCTTAGCCTCACAATTGATGCGGTGCAAACAAAAATGCCCGGCGCAGGCGCCGGGCATTTGCTCTAGATTTGGAGCTTAGTCGATCTGGAAGTAGTTGTACTTGCCGTCGTCGCCCTTCTTCCACTGGTAGACCACATAGTCGGCGTCGGTACGGTCGCCCTTCTCGTTGAAGGAGAGATCGCCCAGAACCGTCTTGAAGGGGCCCTTGGACTTGATGGCCTTGGCAACTTCCTGCGGGTCGTTCGAGCCGGCAGCGGTCGCAGCCTGCGCGATGACCTGGGTGGCGGCGTAGGAGTAGAGCGTGTAGGCCTCGGGCTCGAAGCCGGCAGCGCGGAACTTCTCGACCACTTCCTTGGCGGCCGGGTTGTTGCGCGGGTCCGGACCGAAGGTGTTGTAGGTGCCCGCCACCGCATCGCCGGCGATCGAGGCGAGCTCGTTCGACACGATGCCGTCGCCCGAGAACAACGGTGCCTTCAGGCCCTGGTCGGCCGCCTGGCGGATGATCAGGCCGGCTTCGGTGTGCAGGCCGCCCCAGTAGATCATGGTGACGCCGGCTTCCTTCATCTTGGCGATCAGCGCCGAGAAGTCCTTGTCGCCGGTGTTGACGCCTTCGTACATGACGTCTTTGTGGCCGGCGGCAACGAGCGCCTTTCTGGTTTCGTCGGCCAGGCCCTGGCCGTAGGGGGTCTTGTCATGAATGACAGCCACCTTGGCGTCGGGGAACTTCTTGGCGATGTAGGCGCCGGCAATCTCGCCCTGCTGGTCGTCGCGGCCGCAGACGCGAATGGTGTTCCACAGGCCGCGCTCGGTGAAGACCGGGTTGGTCGCGGCCGGCGTGACTTCCAGGATGCCGTTTTCGGCATAGACTTCCGAGGCCGGGATGGAGACGCCGGAGTTGAAGTGACCGACGACGAACTTCACGCCATCGGCAACGAACTTGTTGGCAACCGAGATGCCCTGCTTGGGGTCGGAAACGTCGTCGCCGACCGAAACCTTGATCTGTTCGCCATTGATGCCGCCCGCGGCATTGATATCTGCGGCCGCCTGCTCGGCGCCCTTTTGAAGCTGCGCGCCGAAGGCCGCGTTCGGGCCGGTGACCGGACCGCCGACGCCGAGCAGAATGTCTGCCCAGGCGCTTCCGCTGAACGCCATCAGCGCAGTCAGTGCAACTGCAGACAACAGTGATTTTTTCATTGAAACACTCCCATTAGACGGGCGGACGTGGATGATGCTTTCATGCGATGCCCACCCCTATCGCAGAAAGATTAGTTTGCCGATTTTCTGGCTTATTGTCACGCCGATTCAAAGATGAACCGGCGCTATTATTTGTAGCTCAGGCCTTGTTTCTCCAGCTCAGCAAGGAGGCTCTTTCGTAAAGCCAGTGATATTGTGTCACCATCTGGTTGGTGCGCGTGTACTGGAAGCCAAGAGTTCCGAGAATAATGAGGACCAACGTGTCCGCGGCATAGTATTGCAGCGAAAACATCGTTCCCTCAAACAGCGCGTGATGGATGAAGCGCACCGCTACGCCCAGCAGCAGCAGATAGAACACCAGTGCAGCGAAGCTGCGCCAGGTCTGCGCGCAGGCGCGGCCGGTCATCCAGGCCGCCCAGCCGCCAAGCAGGCAGGTTACGAAAAAAAACTGCCAGATCGAGGCTTCTTCATAGAGAATGCCTTGCATTTCAACTCCTCCGCGCGGGCCTTTTGGCCCTGTTCTGCGTATTAGCCCGTACGCGACCTGATCGCCGCATGCATCGCCCCCGCTAGTGCCTGCCGCCTTCGAGATAGGCCGCGCGCACTTCCGGATCTGCCAGAAGTTCCTTGCCGGAACCGCTCATCGTGACGACGCCGTTCACCATCACATAGCCGCGATCCGCAAGCCGCAACGCGCCGAAGGCGTTCTGTTCGACCAGGAACACCGTCAGGCCCTGCGTCTTGTTGAGCACGCGTATGGCGTCGAAGATCTGCTTCACGATCAGCGGCGCCAGTCCCAGCGACGGTTCGTCCAGCAGCAGCAGGCGAGGGCGCGCCATTAGCGCGCGTGCGATAGACAGCATCTGCTGTTCGCCGCCCGAAAGCGTGCCGCCGCGTTGCGACACGCGTTCCTTCAGTCGCGGAAACAGCTCGAAAACCTTTTCGACGTCCTCGTCGAAATATTTCAGCTTGTCGAGGCTGGCGCCCATCTGCAAGTTTTCCATCACCGTCATGCGCGGAAAGATGCGCCGCCCCTCCGGGGACTGCGCGATGCGCAGGCGGGCGATTTCATGCGTGGGCAGTTCGGTGATGTCGGTGCCGGCAAAAGTGATCTTGCCGTTGCGGGCGCGCGGATTGCCGAAGATCGTCATCATCAGCGTCGACTTGCCGGCGCCGTTGGAGCCGATCAGGGCGACGATCTCGCCTTCATTGACTGTGACGTTGACACCCGCCAGAGCGCGGATATTGCCGTAGTAGGTCTGAACGCCCTCGACCTGGAGCAAGGGTTTTGCCGTAATCATGTGCGCCTCTTGCCCTTGCCTGAGCTGGATTTGTCCGTGCTGCGCTTGTCTACCTGCAGCGCCTTGGATGCCTCGCCAGACACCCGGACGAGTTCACCATCTCCATTGCTGTGGCCGATCGTGTCGCTGACCGGCCCGGCCATCATCGACGAGGACGCTGACGGCCCATGCGCCGGGTCCGGTTCGCCATCCAGTTCGTGGATGACGTGCTCGTCTCCAACCACGGTCAGGACTTCCTCGACCTCCTCGTCGTCGACGCCGAGATAGGCGGCGATGACGCGCGGATCGTTCTTCACCTTTTCCGGGTTTCCGTCGGAAATCTTGCGGCCATATTCCAGAACCACGACGTGGTCGGAGATCTGCATCACCACCGACATGTCGTGCTCGATCAGCAGGATCGAAGTGCCGCTGTTTTCCTTGATGTCGTTGAGCAGCGTGTTCAGCGCCAGCGATTCCCTGGGGTTCAGGCCGGCGGCGGGTTCGTCGAGGCACAGGAGTTCCGGCTCGGTGCACATGGCGCGCGCGATTTCCAGCCGGCGCTGCGCACCATAGGGAAGATCGCCCGCCGGGTCATCGGCGCGGTCGAGCAGCTCGGCCTTGTCCAGCCAGTATTTGGCCATGTCGATGGCGTCGGCGGAGGCCTTGTGGTAGCCGCCGATGCCGAGCAGGCCGAGCACCGTGAAGCCCGAAGCCCGCATGAGCTTATTGTGCTGAGCAACCAGCAGGTTTTCCAGCACGGTCATGCCCGAGAACAAGCGGATGTTCTGGAACGTGCGCGCCACCTTTGCGTGTGCGGTGATGCGGAAGTCCGGCATGCGCTCCAGCAGGAACTCGTTGCCGTCGCGGCCGGTCATGCGGATCAGGCCTTCGGTCGGCTTGTAAAAGCCCGTGATGCAGTTGAAGACGGTCGTCTTTCCCGCGCCGTTAGGTCCGATCAGCGCCGTGATCTCGCCGCGGCGGGCCTCGAAGGACAGATCGCCGATGGCAACCAGTCCGCCGAATTTCATCGAAAGGTGCTCGACCGAAAGAATCGGCTTGTTCATGTTCGTTCCCGTAGCCATCAGCCGTGCCCTTCCTTGGTAAAGGAGGCCGAGACGGCTTTTCGTTCGTGCAGGAAGGCGCTCGGTTCACGGCTGCCGACGAAGCCGCGCGGCTTCCACAGCATGACGATGACCATGGCGCAGCCGAACAGCAGCATGCGGTAGAGCTCCGGCGTGAAGCCTTCGCCGAAAACCACTTTCAGGAACTGCATTTCACGCAGGATTTCCGTGCCGCCGATCATGACCACGGCGGCAACGGCGATGCCCGTGAGTGAGCCCATGCCGCCAAGGACCACGATGGCCAGGATCATCGCCGATTCCAGGAAGACGAAGGATTCGGGGCTGACGAAACCTTGCCGGGCGGCAAAGAACGAGCCGGCGAAGCCGCCGAACATGGCGCCCGTGGCAAATGCCGACAGCTTGGTGGTGGTGGTGTTGATGCCGAGCGACCGGCAGGCGATCTCGTCCTCGCGCAGCGCTTCCCACGCCCGGCCGACGGGCATGCGCCGCAGCCGTATGGTGACGAAAGCAGTGAGCAGCGCCAGCAGCAGGATCAGATAGAAGAGGAAAATCTTGTAATAGGCACCCGACTGGGCAATGTTCAGCACCTTGGCGATGTAGTTCTCGTCGCTGACATTGAACGACATCAGGCCGAAGAAGCTGACCTTCGGGATGCCGGAAATACCCGCCGAACCGTTGGTCACATCGCGCCAGTTGATGAGCACCAGGCGGATGATCTCACCGAAGGCGAGCGTGACGATGGCCAGGTAGTCGCCGCGCAGCCGCAGCACCGGGAAGCCGAGAATGACGCCCCAGAAGGCGGCCATGATGCCGGCCATCGGCAGCAGCACCCAGAACGACCAGCCGAACTGACTGCCAAGCAGCGCATAGGAATAGGCACCGACGGCGTAGAAGGCGACATAGCCCAGGTCCAGGAGGCCGGCGAGGCCGACGACGATGTTCAGGCCCCAGGCCAGCATCACATAGATCAGGATCTGGATGCCGAAATTGTCCACCCATTTGAGCGAACCCTGGAAGCCGAACAGCAGCACCATCAGCACGGGGTAGAAGAACAATGCGACGATGGCGAGGGTGGAGAAGTTGCGGCGCACGAAGCCCTTCTCGACCTTGGCCGCGGCGCGGCTTTTCTCCGCGCTGCGGCGCTCGATCGCTGGCTGCACGAAGGCCACGAAGAGGAAGCGGCCGGCCATCGTAAGCGCGACGATGATGGCCAGGACGCCCCAGCGCTGCACCAGGATGAGCTCGTTGTGGATGTTCTGGTCGGTCTTGAGGCCGATCAGCAGGACGAACAGCCCAAGCGAGACCAGGCCCGCAAAGATCGCCTCGCGAAACGCACGCGCAAACGGCCTGCCGATTTCTTCCCGGCTCATGGAAATAGCTTCAGCCATGATCTCAGACCTTTTCCACTTCCGGCCGGCCCAGAATTCCGGAGGGCAGGAAGATCAACACGATGGCCAGGATGGAGAAGGCCGCCACGTCCTTGTAGTCGATGGAGAAATAGGCGGACCACATCGACTCGATGAAACCGATCATCAGCCCGCCGATCACGGCGCCCGGAATGGAGCCGATGCCGCCCAGAACGGCTGCGGTGAACGCCTTCACCCCCGGCACGAAGCCGTCGGAGAAGACCACGACGCCGTAATACATCAGGAACAGTGTGCCGGCGACGGCGGCCAGGCAGGCGCCCATGATGAAGGTGATGGAAATTGTGCGGTCGACATCGATGCCCAGCAGCGCGGCCATCTTGCGGTCCTGCTCGCAGGCGCGCTGGGCGCGGCCAAGAGAGGTCTTGTTGACCAGATACCAGAAGATCGCCAGCAGCGAGGTGGTCACCAGCACGATGATGATCTGCTTCAGCGAAATGCTGATCCCGTCGATGGTGTAGACCGTCGACACCATGGGCGGAATGGGCTTGTTGCGGGGGCCCTGCGTAACCTGCACGAAGTTGGAGAGCGCGATCGACATGCCGATGGCAGTGATGAGCGGCGCCAGCCGGAAGGACCCGCGCAGCGGCCGATAGGCCACCTTCTCGATCGTCCAGTTGTAGAGGCTTGTGAGCAGCATCGCCACGATCATCATGATCAGCAGCGCGACGACTACCGGCACCGAGTAGAAGAACGCCACCAATATGAGAAAGACGATCAGGGCCGTGAAGGCGCCAACCATGAAGATGTCGCCATGGGCGAAGTTGATCATGCCGATGATGCCGTAGACCATCGTGTAGCCGATCGCGATCAGCCCATAGATCGATCCCAGCGTCAGCCCGTTGATAAGCTGCTGGATGAAATATTCCATGTAGATGCGGCTCCCCTGGGATGTCGCCTTTCAGGCGCTTCCCCTATCGAAATTCCCCTAGCCGTTATGCCGCCGATCACCGATTTGGATCTTGCTTATTATGATCGGTCGGACGGCTTTGGCTTTGTGTTCTGTTGTTTGTTTTCTGCCCCAGTTTTCTGGACTATCGCGGAAGCTAGCATTGGCCTAACGCAATGTCCTTGCTTAATTGACAGCTTCAACTGTCATTTTATCGTAGTTTCATGCGGAGGATCGCTGCGCGCAAGCAAATTCTTGCGTAAATGAGCTCGCCCTGTCTTTTCCGCCGTGAGCCGGCGAAAACTCCCGTGTCAACTCACGATAAAACCGTGCGCAAAGGGATCGCGATCATCGATGAAGATCGTGTTCAGCCCGGTCATGCGGGCCCAGCCCCCGATGGACGGAATGATGGCCGGCTTGCCCTTGACCTCGGTCTCGCGTTCCACCCGCCCCTTGAACAACGAGCCGATGATGGACTCGTGAACGAAGCCGTCGCCGGCCTTCAGCCTGCCCTTGGCGTGAAGTTGCGCCATGCGTGCAGAGGTGCCGGTGCCGCAGGGGCTGCGGTCGATTGCCTTGTCGCCATAGAAGACAGCGTTGCGGGCGTCGGCCTCCTCGTGCCTGGGGGCGCCGGTCCACAGCATGTGCGACAGGCGGTTGATGCCGGGATTGTCCGGATGCACGAACGAATACTTTTCGTTCAGCCTCTGGCGTACCACCGGGCTCCAGGCGATCAGGTCGCCGGCCGTGTAGTCGGCCACGTCGCTATAGTTCTCCTGCGGTTCGACAATGGCATAGAAGTTGCCGCCATAGGCGACGTCGACCCGGATTTCGCCGAGCGTCGGGCACTCCACGGTCAGCCCTTCGGCATGGAGGAAGGAGGGCACGTTGGTTATGCGAACCTCCTCCACATATTCGCCGACCTGTTTGTACTCGGCCACCACCAGTCCGGCCGGCGTGTCGAGCCGAAGCACGCCGGGCGTTCTGGGCTTCACCAAGCCGTTCTCGATCGCCATCGTCACCGTGCCGATGGTGCCGTGGCCGCACATGGGCAGGCAGCCCGAGGTTTCGATGAACAGGATGGCGACGTCGCAATCCTCGCGCGTGGGCGGATAGAGGATCGAGCCGGACATGACGTCGTGCCCGCGCGGCTCGAACATCAGCCCGGTGCGGATCCAGTCATATTCGGCCAGGAAATGCGCCCGCCGCTCCATCATGGTCGAGCCGTGCACCAGCGGCCCCCCGCCCGCAACGAGACGAACCGGATTGCCGCAGGTGTGGCCGTCGATGCAGGTGAAGGTATGCCGCGCCATGGTGAAGCCCTCAGAAGCGTTGTGCGGAAAAAGGCGAGAGATCGATTGCAGGCGCCTGACCGAGCACGAGGTCGCGGATCAGGGCGCCGGTGGCCGCCGACTGCGTCAGGCCGAGATGGCCGTGGCCGAAGGCATAGAAGACGTTGTCGCGGCCGCGCGCGCGGCCGATCACCGGAAGCGAGTCGGGCAGCGAGGGGCGGTAGCCCATCCATTCGCGCCCGTTTGCAGTATCGAGGCCGGGAAGGAAGTCTTGCGCTTTCCTCAGCATCGCCTGCGAACGCGCGAAGTTGGGCGGGCGCTTGAGGCCGCCGAGTTCGACTGCGCCGCCGATCCGCAGGCCGGTCGAAAGCGGCGTGACGACGAAGCCGTGGCGAGAGAAAATGAGCTGGCGCCTCACGTCGAAGGCGCCGACGGGCAGGGTCGTGTTGTAGCCGCGCTCGGTCTCGAGCGGGATGCGGTCGCCGACCTGCCTCGCCAGAAGATGCGACCATGCGCCGGCGGCAATGACGACTTTGCGTGCCAGGAAGGTGCGGCCCTGCTTCAACTGTATCGCAATGCGATCGTTTGCCGGTCGGGCAAACGCCACATCGCCCTGGACGAATTTCGCGCCGCATTGTTCGGCGTAATGCCAGATCGCCTTGCCGAGCAGCTTCGGGTCGGCCACCGTCTTCCAGCCGGGCACGAATGTGCCGCGCACGAAGCGGGGCGAGAGCCCCGGCTGCAGATCCGTCAGTTCGCCCCTGTCGACGTGCCGGTAATCGATGCCGAAGCGGTCCCGCGCGGCCCAGCCCGGAAGCGATGCCTGAAATTCGGCTTCGCTCTCGTAGAGTTCCAGCGAGCCGTCCTCCCGCAGCATGTCGCTTGTGCCGGAACGCGCCATCAGGCCGGCCCAGGCTGTTTCGGCGAATTTCATCAACCCGGCCTGCGCGGCAAGTGCGCTCTCGTAGTTGGCGGCAGCGCCGGCGCCCCAGAACCGATAAAGCCAGGGGAGCAGTTTTGGAAAATAAGCCGGCGGAATGGCGAGCGGCCCGAGCGGATCTGCCAGCCACTTGGGCACCTGGGCGATCATGCCCTTGTGCGCCAGCGGCAGCACGTCGGAGAAGGCGAAGGCGGCGGCGTTGCCGGAACTGGTCTCCTCGCAGACGCCGCTGCGGTCGAACACCGTAACCGTAAGGCCGGCTTCGGCCAAATGGGCGGCAGTGGCGATGCCGACGATGCCCGCGCCGATAATGGCAATGTCGGAGGCCGCTTCAGCGCTCATCGGCCGCGCCTCCGCCTTCCTTCACCCGGCTTGTCGCGCAACCCTGGTCCTTCCCGTTGGAGAGCGAAGCAGGCGATGCGGTGGCCGGGTGAGGGAACATGATTGGCCTTTGAAGCAGAACCTCAGAACTGCGGCAATGCGAGGCGCACGGCCAGCGCATCCGTGATGACCTTTTCGGCAGCCTTGCGGCGCTCGCCGGTCAGCGGCTGGCGCGGCATGCGAACGCGGTCATTGGTGCCGATGGCATGGACCTCTGCAAGCTTGATGTTCTGGACCAGATAGGTCGACACGTCGAGATCGAGTAGCGGACGGAACCAGCGGTAGATCGCCAGTGCCTCTTCGCGGCGGCCGTGCTTCATCAGCTGGTAGATGGCAACCGTCTCGCGCGGGAAGGCGGTGACCAGGCCGGCCACCCAGCCGACCGCGCCCACGCTGAGCGCCTCGAAGGCGAGGTTGTCGACGCCGGTGAAGAGGTCGAAGCGATCGCCAAAGCGGTTGATGATCTCGGTCGAGCGGCGGATGTCGTCGGAAGACTCCTTGACCGCTACGAAGAGAGGATCCTCGGCAAGCTCCTCCATGATGTCGACCGTGACGTCGACGCGATAGGCAACGCGGTTGGAATAGATCATCACCGGCAGGCCGCCTGCGGTAGCCACGGCCTTGAGCGTGGCAACGGTTTCCTGCGGATTGGTGTGGTAGATCGGGCTCGGCACGATCATCAACCCGTCGGCGCCGGCCGCAGCGGCCTTCCTGGCAACTTCCGCGCCCTCACGGGTGCCGGCCTCGTTGATGGTAAGTAGCACCGGCTTGCCATTGGCCACGCCCTGCGCGGTCTTCAGTACGGCCAGCTTCTCCTCTGTGGAAAGCATCGGCCCTTCGCCGAGCGACCCGGCGACGATGATACCGTCGCAGCCTGCCTCCATCTGAATCGCAAAGCAGCGCTCCATTTCGGCGTGGTCGAGGGCGTCATCCTCGGTGAACTTGGTTGTGACGGCGGGGAATACTCCAGTCCACATAGCGGGCTCTCCAGCTGATATATCACTGATATATCTCGGGTGAAATCCGGCTGTCAATTGGCTTTCCGCTCTGATATATCAAAAACTCCAATCGGATTTGCACAGTTTGAACACCACCGACACCAACGCCGAACGCGCGGATGTGGCCGAGCCGGTCAGCCTGAGGGCCTATCACGCGCTGGAAAAAATGATCGTCACGCTGGAGCTGGCGCCAGGCAGCATCATCACCGAACGCGTCCTCATCGAAAAGCTGTCGCTGGGCCGCACCCCCGTCCGCGAGGCCATTCAGCGGCTGGCCTGGGAGGGGCTTATCTCGGTGCGCCCGCGCGCAGGTCTGGAAATCGCGCCGCTGCATGCGGCCGATTGGCTGCGCGTGCTCGACGTGCGACGGGGAGCGGAGATCATCCTGGCACGCTCGGCCGCGCGCTTCGCCACGCCCGAGATCGCCGCCCGGCTCCAGGCGACGGCGCTTGCCATGCACCGCGCCGTGCTCGCCAACGACGTGATCGGCTATCTCGAGGCCGACAAGTCTCTCGACGAGGCCATGGCGCTTGCGGCGGACAACCAGTTTGCCGCCCGCCTGGCCGCCCCGCTGCAGACCCACAGCCGCCGCTTCTGGTATCGCTTTCAGAGCGGTACCGGGCTTGCGGAAGCCGCCGGCAACCATGTGGCGCTCATCCGCGCGATCTTGGATCGCGATGAAGATGCGGCCGCCACCGAGGCCGACAGGCTGATGGCGCTCTTGCGGCTGCACGCGCAGGCGGCTGCGATGCGGTGAACGAAGCTTCCTGAACTTGTGATCGCAAACGAAAAGAGCGCGGCATCGGCCGCGCT
>JAEWHN010000292.1 GCA_023387775.1 Pseudomonadota bacterium
ATTCAACCCGTTGACCGGATAGCCGCTGACGTTGGCCTTCGATATCACGATCTGCGGGTAGAGATAAAGCCAGCTGCTGGCCGCGTCCGCGGCGATGATGCGGTTGGCTTCGGTCAGCTTGGCGGTCTGCTCGTCCGTCGTGGTGCTGGTCTCGGCCGACTTGATCAGGTCCACTACCTCGGGGTTGTTGTAGCCCCAGTAGAAGTCGGGATTGCCATAGAACACGATGTCGCGGTGGTTCACGTGCTCCTGCAGCGTCGCCTGGAAGTCGTGCGCCTTGTAGATCTTCGTGTACCACTCATTGGCGGTGATCAGGTTGATGTTGACCGTGATGCCGGCCTTGGCCAGCTCGCTCTTGACGAACTGGGCGACGATCGGATGCGGATCGTAGTTGGGCGTGTCGAGCGAGAAGGTGAAGCCGTCTGCGTGGCCAGCCTCGGCCAGCAGCGCCTTGGCGCTGTCCACATCATACGGATCGACGCCGGTGAGATCGACATACCACGGGTCCGTCGGCGGCACGAAGGAGCCGATCAGCGTGCCATATTCGCCCCAGATCGAGTTGAGCAGCTTCTTCTTGTCGATGGCGCGGGCAATCGCCTTGCGCACCTTGACGTTGCTGAAGGGCTCGACACGATCGTTGAAGGCGAGCAGTTCCTTGGTGGTGGACTGGCCCTCGCTGACCTTGAACTCCGGATTGTCCTTGAACTGGGCAAGCGAATCCGGGCTCTGGACGCTGGTGATGATGTCCACCGCGCCCGTAAGCAGCGCGTTGTTCAGCGCGGTCGCGTCGGTGAAGTAGTTGAACACGACTTCGCCATTGGTCGGCTTCTCGCCCCAGTAGCCATCGAAGCGCTTGAGCGAGATCGTCGAGCCGCGGCGCCAGTCTTCCAGAGTGTAGGGGCCGGTGCCGTCCTCCTTCGCGGTGATGTCGGCGGCGGCGTCGTTGACGATCCACACATAGCTCAGATTGTAAGGCAGCGAGATCGAGCGCGACGAAAGCTTGATGACGACGGTGCTGTCGTCCGGCGTCTCGATCGAGCTGATCGGCTCAAGGCTCTTCTTGCGCGAGCTCTTGGAGTCCGGGGCGACGACGCGCTCGATGCTGTACTTGACGTCCGTGGCGGTAAGCGGATCGCCCGAATGGAACTTCACGTTCGGCTGCAGCGTGAAGGTATAGGTCAGGCCGTCGTCGCTGACCTTGTAGTCGCTGACCAGCGCGTTCTCGACCGTGCCCGCATCGGTCAGGCGGAACAGCGCCTCATAGACGTTGCTGTTGAACGCCTCGTTGATGCCCTGGCCGGCGCCGGCGGTGTTGTCGAGGTTCTGCGGCTCGTAGAGCGAGCCGATCTTGATCGACGCATCGGCGTCGTAGCCCTCGGCCGCCTGCAGGGCGGAACCGGTCGACAACAGGCCGACAAAGGCCGCGGTGACCGCGAGGGCGGCAATCTTGCGCCTGCCCGTCTTTGAATATTTGTCCAGCAGGACGGTTGCACCAATCATTCAAACTGCTCCTGAATTAGCTTTTGCCGGGCGGCGGAGAGCCCTTGAACCGCGACCGGTCGACCATCCCTTCAATCCGCTGCAGCGGACAAGCTCCGGCTGCTTTCAGATAAGGGCATGGGCGCCCAAGTGGAATCCCCGCAGCCGCACAAACTGTCCGATGAGCCGAATATGCCGTGGGGCAGGCGCGTTGCCGAGGATTTTTATGCTACTCCCAAGGAAAGTTTGAAAATCCAAAATCGCAAGGCCGCGAGCCCGGAGACAATCATTCCGGGCCCGCACGGAGAGCTCTCTACTGCGCGGCGCTGAACGACAGCATGCGGGTAAGCGAGGTGTAGTCGGATTCCAGCGCCATGATGGTCAGGAACACCAGTATCAGCAGCGGCGGCACCAGGATGGCGTAGGTAAGCGCCAGCCTCTCCCAGGCCATGTGCATGAAGATCGCCACGATCAGCCCTGCCTTCAGCAGCATCAGGGTTACGATCAGCCCCCAACGCAGATAGCCCTGCAGGTTGAAATAATCGACCGCGTAGGAGCATGCGCTCAGAATGAACAACCAGCCCCAGACGACCAGATAGAGCCTTATCGGGTGCTGCTGGCCTTCCGCATGCGCCGCCTGCGCGAGGGGGGTGTCGCCGTGCAATCCCTGGTCCTGTGCTTCTGCCTGTACCATCGCACCACCTCACCAAAGATAGAAGAACGCGAAGATGAACACCCACACCAGATCGACGAAGTGCCAGTAGAGGCCCATGATCTCGACGTTTTCATAGCGGCCGCGCCGGCTGGTGAAGAACCCGGGCGCCCCGCGGTCGAAATCACCGCGCAGCACCTTGCGCGCAGTGATCAACAGGAAGATCACGCCGAAGGTCACATGGGTGCCGTGAAAGCCGGTGATCATGAAGAAGGACGAGCCGAACTGCGCCGCTCCCCATGGGTTGCCCCAGGGCCGCACGCCTTCCATGATCAGCTTGGTCCATTCGAACCCCTGCATGCCGACGAAGGTCGCGCCAAGGGCCGCGGTTGCCAGCATCAGCGCGGCTGTTTTCCGGCGGTCGCGGCGGTAACCGAAATTGACCGCCATGGCCATCGTGCCGCTCGACGAGATCAGCACGAAGGTCATGATGGCGATCAGGAGCAGCGGCACCTCGTGGCCGCCGATATGCAGCGCGAAAACCTCGGCCGTGTTCGGCCACGGCACCGTCGTCGACATGCGCGCGGTCATGTAGGCCAGCAGGAAGCAGCCGAAAACGAAGGTGTCGCTGAGCAGGAAGATCCACATCATGGCCTTCCCCCAGGAGACGTTCTTGAACGCCCGCTGGTCCGAGGCCCAATCGGCCGCTATCCCGTGTAGGCCCTGCGGCCGTGCCGCGGTGTGAGAGACATGTTCCGGCGTTGTGTCGGCCATTCCGCGTCTCCTCCTAGCTCAGCAGCCGGCGGCAGATGTCGATGAAATTGGCGGCCCAGCCCATGAGCACGGCAAACAGGACCAGCCAGACGATGAGCAGGGCGTGCCAGTAGATTGCGCACAGTTCGGCGGACAGGGTCATCCGGGCGGTCCGGCCGCCCTGCCACGCCCTTATGTTGGTGCGGCCGAGCGCCACCAGGCCGCCGAGCACGTGCAGGCCATGCATGGCCGTCAGCAGGTAGAAGAAGCTGACGGCGGGGTTCACGGTAACGAAATAGCCTTCGTCGGCGAGTTGTTGCCAGGCCAGCAACTGGCCGGCAAGAAAGGCGATCGAGGTCAGGCCCGCGGCGAGAAGCGCAAGGCGCAGATTGTCGACGCGCCCGCGATGAGCAGACAGCACCGCGCAGTGCATGGCCACGCTGGCAAGAACCAGCATTCCCGTATTGAGCCATAGCACTTGCGGCATGGGCGCCGGCTGCCAGTCGGCATAGGCCATGCGCATGAGGTAGGCGCCGAGGAATAGTGCAAACAGCGCGCCGACCACCGCAATGAACACGCCGAGCCCGATCTTTGCCGGATGAGTCGCGGGCGCCTCCGTCTGGGGGAAGGCTGTGGCCGGCCCCACTTCCAGCCACGGCTTGGACATCAGCCTCTGGCGCGACAGCCACCAGCCGATGACGGCCAGTAGCCCAGCCAGGAATATCAGTATCGCGCTCATGCCGTGCTGCCTTCCGTCGGCAAGCCAGGCACGTTCTGCGGGATGAAATCTTCGGGCGCGCCCGGCACGCTGTAGTCATAGGCCCAGCGATAGACCACCGGCAGTTCCTTGCCGAAATTGCCATGCGGCGGGGGCGTGCCGGCCGTTTGCCATTCGAGCGTTGTCGCCCGCCATGGATTGTCGCCCGCCTCCTTGCCGTGGCGCAAGCTCCAGAGAAGGTTGAATAGGAACACGAGCTGGGCTGCCCCGACCACGAGCGCGGCGATGGTGATGAACTCGTTCAGCACATGCACCGATGGCGGCACGAAGGCGGTGTCGCCAAGCTCGGGATAGCGGCGGGGTATGCCGACCAGGCCGATATAGTGCATGGGGAAGAAGATCAGGTAGGTGCCCAGGAAGGTGACCCAGAAGTGCAGCCGGCCCAGCATGTCGTCGAGCATCCGGCCGGTGATCTTGGGATACCAGTGATAGATCGCGCCGAAGATGACGAGGATCGGAGCCACTCCCATCACCATGTGGAAATGCGCCACCACGAACATCGTGTCGGAGAGCGGCACGTCGACCACGACATTGCCCAGGAACAGGCCGCTCAAGCCGCCATTGATGAAGGTGACGATGAAGGCGAGCGCAAACAGCATCGGCACTGTCAGGTGGATGTCGCCCCGCCACAAGGTCAGGATCCAGTTATAGACCTTGATTGCCGTCGGCACCGCGATGATCAGCGTCGTCGTGGCGAAGAAGAAGCCGAAATAGGGGTGCATGCCCGAAACATACATGTGGTGAGCCCACACGACGAAGCTGAGCGCGCCGATGATCACGATCGCCCACACCATCATGCGATAGCCGAATATGTTCTTGCGCGCGTGGGTGGCGATGAGGTCGGAGACGATGCCGAAGGCCGGCAACGCGACGATATAGACCTCCGGATGGCCGAAGAACCAGAACAGGTGCTGGAACATGATCGGGCTTCCGCCATCATGCGGCAGCGGTGTTCCCATGTCGACCATGGCCGGCATGAAGAAGCTCGAGCCGACGACGCGGTCGAACAGCAGCATGACGCAGGCGACGAACAACGCGGGGAACGCCAGCAGCGCCATCACGGTTGCGGTGAAGATGCCCCAGACGGTCAGCGGCAGGCGCATCAGGGTCATGCCGCGAGTGCGTGCCTGCAGCACGGTGACCACATAGTTGAGCCCGCCCATGGTGAAGCCGATGATGAACAGGATCAGCGACACCAGCATCAGTATGATGCCCAGGCTTTCTGAGCCGGGGGTGCCCGAGGTGATGACCTGGGGCGGATAGAGCGTCCAGCCCGCGCCCGTCGGCCCGCCGGGCGCGAAGAAGCTGGCCACCAGCACCAGGACGGCGACCAGGTAGATCCAGTAACTCAGCATGTTGGCATAGGGGAACACCATGTCGCGCGCGCCGACCATCAGCGGGATCAGGTAGTTCCCGAAGCCGCCCAGGAACAGCGCGGTCAGCAGGTAGATGACCATGATCATGCCGTGCATGGTCATGAACTGGTAGTAGGTGTCTGGGGTGATGAAGGAGAAGGTGTCGGGAAAGCCCAGCTTGAGCCGCATCAGCCAGGACAGCACGAGCGCGACGAAGCCGATGGCCATGGCCGTGCTCGCATACTGGATCGCGATGACCTTGGCGTCCTGCGAAAACACATATTTCGTCCACCAGCTGTGCGGATGGTAAAGCTCCATCTCGGCCACTTCTGCGGGCGGAATGAACTCCGTTCCCTGAGGCGTGACATCGGTCATCGGACACCTCTTCGTTCCTGCGATCCTGTTGCCGCTCGACCGCGTTGCGGCCGGCTGGCTAGTTCACCTTCGCTGCTCTGGTTGCAGGCTCGGCAAGCGCTCCGGTCTTGGGCGGCGCGGTCAACTGGGCGAAAGTCGACTGCTGCTGCAGCCATGCGGCATAGTCCTGCTCGGTATCGACCTGTACCGCCCCGCGCATGAAGGCGTGGCCGACGCCGCAGAGCTCGGCGCAGAGCACCTCGAAGGTTCCGGTCCGCGTGGGCGTGAACCAGAAATAGGTGACCATGCCGGGCACCATGTCCATTCGGGCGCGGAATTCCGGCACGTAGAAATCGTGCAACACGTCTATCGAGCGCAGCAGCATCTTCACCGGCTTGCCAATGGGCAGATGCAGGTCGGCTGCATTGACGATGACGTCATCCTTGCTGTTCGGATCGTTTGGATCGATGCCGAGCGGATTGTCCGGGTTGACCAGGCGGGCATTGGAAGTGCCGAGCTTGCCGTCCTTGCCCGGCAGGCGATAGCTCCACTGCCATTGCTGGGCAAAGACCTCGACTTCCGATGCATCGTCGGGAACGTTGATGAAATGGCTCCAGACGACCAGGCCGGGCGCCAGCATCGCGGTCACGCCGAGCGCGGTCACGATCGTCAGCCAGGATTCGAGCTTCCGGCGTTCCGGCTCGTAGGCGGCCTTTGTTCCCTCCTTGTGGCGGAAGCGGTAGACGCAATAAGCCATGAACAACACGACGGCCGCAAATACAGTGCCGGTGATCCAGAAAGTTATCGAAAGAGTATCGTCGATATAGCTCCAGTTGGAAGCTATCGGCGTAGACCACCAGGGGCTCAGAACATGGAAAAGAACTGAGCCTACTACGATCAGGACGAGCACAAGCGCAACGGCCATCCTCGCTTCCTCCGGCCAGAAGACATTGTCTCCCCGTCAAAGCCGGCGGCATTATAGCTTGATCTGCACGAAGAATACTAGAGCAATGAACGGCATGAGCCGGCCGCCATCAGGAGGCAAATTGGTGGTTCCTGCAGCCATTCGGCGTAGGGGCTCCGCTCAAGGCGCCACAGGCGCAACGGAGCAGAGTTTGCTGCGCGAAATACGCGCTCCCGGCAGTCCGGTCATCTCCTCGCAGCCGCGCGACCTCTTCCAGAACCAGTGCGTGCAGGCGGCTGGCGGCAGGCGAGAGGCCGCGGCCGCGATAGGTGATGATGTGATAGGGAGAAACCTCGATCGGAACGGCGAGGTCGATGACGGCGAGCGAGCCCGCGCCGGTTCCCTCCATCAGGCGGGCCACCTCCAGCGACATTGGCGCGATCATGTCGGACTCCACCAGAAGCGCCATCATCAGGACGAGTGACGACGTGGCGACGACATCGGCAGGCCCAGGCAGGCCGGCATGGATGAAGGCGGCTTCCACCGCCTGCCGGATCGGCATGCCGCGCTCCTGGATGATCCACGGGTGCTCGGCTAGCGCGGCGAGCGGCACGTTGCGCTTTCTTGCCAGCGGGTGGCTGCTGCGCACCAGGCAGCGCACGGTCTCGATCGCGCCGGGAACGATGTCGAAGGCGTCAACGTCCGATTCCGGCAGCAGGCGGCCGATGATGAAATCGTAATCGCCTTCTTCCAGCCCGCGCATGAGCTGGATCGACGGCCCGACGTCGATGCGCAGTTCCACATGCGGGGTGAGCGCCTTCAGCCTGCGAATGGCCGGCACCAGGCAGCCGACGGCCGGGCCGGTAACCGCGCCGGCCTGGACGAGGCCGCTGCGGCCCTCGCGCTCCTCCTGCAGTTCGCGGGCGAGGTCCTGCATTCCCATCAGCATCGTATGCGCGCGGCGGACCAGGATTTCGCCGAGCGGCGTGGGCGTCATGCCGCGCGGATGGCGCTCGAAGAGCGGCGCACCGACCAGCCGCTCTATCTCGGCAAGGCTGCGCGAGGCGGCGGGTTGGGTGAGCGCCAGCGCCTGGGCTGCGGCCTGGATCTGGCCGTATTGGGCAATCGCCGCCACCAGCCTCAGATGGGCCAGCTTCAGGAAGGGCAGAGACGACGGCGGGAAGGCCATTTCCGGTATACCGATTTTGCTATGGATTCCGGAAATAATTCGATTTGCTCGTTATGTCGATAGGTTCTATCTCTTTCAGCGGAGGCTTCGGGGTCGGAGGAACCCCGTCAAAGGGAGGACAACATGAAGATCAGGTTTCTTGCGGCGACGGCCGCACTTGGCGCGTGCCTGCTTGCTGCCCAGGCCTGGGCCGACAGCAAGGGGCTGGTGGGCATCGCCATGCCGACCAAGTCGTCGGCGCGCTGGATCGACGACGGCAACAACATGGTCAAGCAGCTGACGGAAGCCGGCTACGACACCGACCTGCAATATGCCGAGGACGACATTCCCAACCAGCTCTCGCAGATCGAGAACATGATCACCAAGGGCGTGAAGGTGCTGGTGATCGCCTCGATCGACGGCACGACGCTGACCAACGCGCTGGAGAACGCCGAGGCCGCCGGCATCAAGGTGATCGCCTATGACCGCCTGATCCGCGAAAGCGACGCCGTCAGCTACTACGCCACCTTCGACAACTTCAAGGTCGGCGTGCAGCAGGCGAGTTCGCTGGTCAAGGGCCTGAAGGAGCGCTTCCCGGATCAGAAGCCCTGGAACGTCGAGCTCTTCGGCGGTTCGCCGGACGACAACAACGCCTTCTTCTTCTACAACGGCGGCATGTCGGTGCTGCAGCCGCTGATCGATTCCGGCGATATCGTCATTCCGTCGGGGCAGATGGGCATGGACAAGGTCGGCACCCTGCGCTGGGACGGTGCGGTGGCGCAGTCACGCATGGACAACATTCTCTCCGCCAACTATTCCCAGAAGCAGTTGCACGGCGTGCTTTCGCCCTATGACGGCCTGTCGATCGGCATCCTGTCCTCGGTCAAGGGCGTCGGCTACGGCTCGGGCGACCTGAAGATGCCGATCGTAACCGGCCAGGACGCCGAGATCCCCTCGGTCAAGTCGATCGTCGCCGGCGAGCAGTATTCGACCATCTTCAAGGACACCCGCGCACTTGCCGGCGTCACGGTGAAGATGATCGATGCCGTGCTTCAGGGCACGCAGCCGGAAATCAACGACACCGAAACCTACGACAACGGCAAGAAGGTCGTTCCCTCCTATCTTCTGGAGCCGGTTTCGGTCGACGCCTCCAACTACGAGGACGTGCTCGTCGGCTCGGGCTACTACAAGGCCGAGCAGCTCAAGTAAGGTCTCGGCGGGGCGAGGGGGCGCCGGCCGTTCCCCTCGCGCCGGCGGAGGAACGGCATGACTGCGCTTCTTGAAATGCGGGGCATCGGCAAGTCCTTTCCGGGCGTGCGGGCGCTCAACCGCGTCAACCTTCGGGTCGAGAAAGGCGAGATCCACGCGATCTGCGGCGAGAACGGTGCCGGCAAGTCGACCCTGATGAAGGTGCTTTCCGGGGTTTACCCGCACGGCTCCTACGAGGGCGAGATCGTCTATGATGGCTGTCCCATGGCCTTTCGCGGCATTCGCGACAGCGAGGCCGAAGGCATCATCATCATCCACCAGGAACTGGCGCTGGTGCCGCTGCTCTCGATTGCCGAGAACATCTTTCTCGGCAACGAGGTGGCGACACGCGGCGTCATCAACTGGCCACTCGCCTTCCGCCGCACCGAGCAGCTTTTGCAGAAGGTCGGGCTCAATGAGGCGCCGACAACGCCGGTCGAAAAGCTAGGCGTCGGCAAGCAGCAACTGGTCGAGATCGCCAAGGCGCTCGCCAAGGACGTGAAGCTGCTGATCCTCGACGAGCCGACCGCCGCCTTGCAGGAAAACGACAGCCAGAAGCTTCTCGACCTCCTGCGCGAACTCAAGGGGCAGGGCGTCACCGCCATCATCATTTCGCACAAGCTCAATGAGATCCGCCGCATCGCCGACCGTGTGACCGTCCTGCGCGACGGTTCCACCGTCTCGACGCTTTCGCGCGACGAGGTGAGCGAGGAGCGCATCATCCGCGACATGGTCGGCCGCGACATGGCGCATCGCTATCCGGAGCGAACAGCCAATATCGGCAATGTACTGATGGAGGTGAGGGGGTGGAGTGTCGGCCACGCCGACCAGCCGCGGCAGATGATCCGCAACGCCAGCTTCACCGTGCGGCGCGGCGAGATCGTCGGCATCGCCGGGCTTATGGGCTCCGGCCGCACGGAACTTGCCATGAGCCTCTTCGGCCGCAGCTACGGCCGCTATCTCTCGGGCGAGGCGGCCATCGAGGGCCGGCCGGCCGATCTTTCCAGCGTCAGCCGCGCCATCGATGCTGGCCTCGCCTATGTCACGGAAGACCGCAAGGCCCTCGGCCTCATCCTCGAGGAGCCGCTGACCCGCAACATCTCGCTCGCCAATCTTGCGGGCGTGGCCAGCGGCTGGGTTCTCGGCAAGGGCCGCGAGCACAAGGTCGCCGAGGAATATCGCCGCGCTCTCAGCATCCGCACGCCGGGCGTGCACCAGCGGGTCGTCAACCTTTCGGGCGGCAACCAGCAGAAGGTGGTGCTGTCGAAATGGCTCTTCACCGATCCGCAGGTGCTGATCCTCGATGAGCCGACCCGTGGCATCGACGTCGGCGCGAAATACGAAATCTACGCAATCATGAACGATCTGGCGGCGCAGGGGCGCGGCATCGTGATGATCTCGTCGGAAATGCCGGAACTGCTCGGCATGTGCGACCGCATCTACGTCATGAATGAGGGCCGCATCATCGGCGAGCTTCCGAGGGAGGAGGCCAGCCAGGAAGGCATCATGGGCCTCATCATCAGGGACGGAAACGTAAACAGGGAGCACGCTGCGTGACCAACGCCATAGATACCCTGCGGGTGCAGCTTGGGGGCAACCTCCGCGAAAACGGGATGATGCTGGCACTGCTCGCCATCGTCTTCTTCTTTCTCGTGGTGGTGCGCGCCGTGCAGGACGTGGACTTCCTGTCGGCGCAGAACATCACCAACCTGTTCCTGCAGAATTCCTACGTCATCATCATGGCGCTCGGCATGCTGCTGGTCATCGTCGCCGGCCATATCGACCTGTCGGTCGGCTCGGTCGCCGCCTTCACCGGCGCGGTGGCTGGAACGCTGACCGTCTATGCCGGCTGGCCGGTCTATGCCGTGATCCCGGCGGTGCTTGTGGTCGGCGCGCTGATAGGTGCCGCGCAGGGCTACTGGATCGCGTTCTGGCGCATTCCTTCCTTCATCGTGACGCTGGCCGCTATGCTCGTGTTCCGCGGCCTCACCCTGTGGCTGCTGGCCGGGCAGAACATCGGCCCATTTCCGCGCTCCTTCCAGTCGCTCTCGACAGGCTTCATCCCGGACTTCTTCGGTGTCGACCGCCCCAATGTGACGGCCCTTCTCATTGTCGTCCTCGCCATTGCGGCGCTCGTCTGGCGCAGCCTGAAGAGCCGCAATCAGGATCTCGCCTTCGGCATGGAGGTCGGCTCGTCGGCAATGTTCTGGCTGCGCAACTGCCTCATTGCCGTGGCGCTGCTCTTCGTCGGCTGGAAGCTCGCAAGCTTCCGCGGCCTGCCCAATGTGCTCATCATCATGTCCGTGCTGATCGCCGCCTACAGCTTCTTCACCAACCAGACGACCACGGGCCGGCGCATCTATGCCGTTGGCGGCAACGAGAAGGCGGCGCGGCTCTCGGGCATCAAGACCGAGCGGCTTGCCTTCCTTACCTTCGTCAACATGGGCGTCCTTGCTTCGCTCGCCGGCATGATCGTCACCGCCCGCCTCAATTCGGCGACGCCGAAGGCCGGCGTCGGCTTCGAGCTCGACGTGATCGCGGCAGTCTTCATCGGCGGCGCCTCCATGTCCGGCGGTTCGGGCAAGGTGGTCGGTGTGGTCGTGGGCGCGCTGATCATGGGCATCATGAACAACGGCATGTCGATCATGGGCATCGGCATCGACTACCAGCAGGTCATCAAGGGCCTGGTGTTGCTGCTCGCCGTCATCTTCGACGTCTACAACAAGAACAAGCAGGGGTAGGCAATGCTTCTCAGTCAGATCAGGCATGGCGGCGTTGCGGTACGCGAGGGCGCTGCCGCCAGGGCAAGGCTCGTTCCCGGCGCCACCATTTTCGACCTCGCGAAGGAAGCAATCGCGCAGGGGCGTCCGCTTCAGAGCCTTGTTCCGCAAGGCGGGGAGACGCTGGACCTCGCCCAACTGGCGGCAATGGGCGCGCTCGATGTGCCGCTGCGCCATCCCGATCCGTCGCGCATGTTCCTGACGGGCACCGGGCTCACCCATACCGGCTCCGCCTCCGCGCGCGACGCCATGCATGCGCCGGCCGAAGGGCTGTCCGACAGCATGAAGATGTTCCGCATGGGGCTCGAAGGCGGCAAGCCGGCCGCGGGTAGCGTCGGCGTGCAGCCGGAGTGGTTCTACAAGGGCACCGGCGCTTGCGCGGTCGCGCCGGGCGATCCGCTTGTCTCGCCGTCCTTTGCGCTCGACGGTGGCGAGGAGCCCGAAATCGCCGCCTTCTACCTGATCGCGCCTGACGGCACGCCCTGCCGCGTTGGTTTCTCGCTCGCCAACGAATTTTCCGACCATGTGACCGAGCGCATCAACTATCTGTTCCTCGCCCATTCCAAGCTGCGGCCGGCGGCCTTCGGCCCGGAGCTGCTCGTCGGCGACCTGCCCGAGGATATCCGCGGCACGTCGCGCATCCTGCGGGGCGGCGAGGCCATCTGGGAAAAGCCTTTTCTTTCCGGCGAGGCGAACATGTCGCACACCATCGCCAATCTCGAACACCACCATTTCAAATACGGCCTGTTCCGCCAGCCGGGCGACTTACATGTGCACATGTTCGGCACGGCGACGCTTTCCTTTGCCGACGGCGTCAAGCCGGAGGAGGGCGATGTCTTTGCGATCTCCGCGCC
>JAEWHN010000293.1 GCA_023387775.1 Pseudomonadota bacterium
CGACATGGCGGTCGACGGCATTGTGGCAGGTGTTGCATTCGGCGCCGGGGAACCAGCGGCCATAGACGCCGTCTTCTGGGTCGAAAACCTTGTCCCACGGCTTGAACCAGTCGATGTCGCGCGCGGCCTCGGCCCAGAATCCTTCCGGGTCGCGTTTCCAGCTTTCATAGACTTCGTGATAGCGCGAAGACATCAAGGCACCTCCCAAGTATCGGTCCGGCTGGTTGCTGGCCGGAATTCCTGTTCCCGGGATAATCATAGCGGCCGGCGCGGCTCTGGCTATGGAAATAAGCGCCTAATTCCTCCACTGGATGGGCGGGGCAATCGCATGCGGCATGACTTACCCCCACTCCGCCTCGCTTCGCTCGGCACCTCTCCCCCTCAAAAGGGGAGAGGAAGGGTGCGAGCCTTGCGGACGGCGCTTCCTCTACCCCGTCGAGCGGGGGGTCCGCAGGACGGGCGAGACCCGCGGCTCGCCCGAAATGGTGGTTTGCGAAGCAAACTGGAGTGGGGGTCGAATTCCATGACGCACCTCCTTTGCTCGTCAGCGCTTTGACAAAGCCCGGCGTTGCTGCTCAAACACGCCATGTCCAAAGCGCTGTCGCTCGTCATCATCGGCATCATGCTGATCCAGGTCATCAAGCCGCTCGGCCTGCCGGGCTTGAGGCAGCGGCGCGACTTCTGGAAGCTGGCGCTTCTGGCGCTGGGGGCGATCGCGCTGACCGTGCTGCTCAGCCACGGCCACTGACGAACGCGGACAAGACCCGGTCTGTCGGTCGCCGGTTCGGGTGGCGCTGCAATTTCCTGTCCGAGCACCGGTCTGCCGGTTGATAGTCCGAGGCATGGGTCCCCGGAACCTGCGCATCTCGCTTCGCTCATGCTCCGGCCCGAGGACGGCGGGGGGTAAGGTTCCGTCGTCCTCGTGCGCCGAGCGCGAGCGTAGCGAGCAAGCGAGGGGTTACGGGGACCCATGCCTCGACGGTCGTGCCGCCGAAGCAGCTGAAGAATCAAGCTGCTGGGATGCGGGATCTGGGATTTTCGCCGGTGCCCCTTCGTCTCCAACCGACAATTTGCCTGCCTAGCTCTCAGCCAGCACCAGTTCCGCCAGATGCTCGGCCCAGGCGCGGTAGCCGGCGGCGGACGCATGAAAGCCGTCGGTGGAAAAGCCGGCCCGCGGGTCGGGGATGGGCAGGCGCGTGGCGGGCACCGCGCCGCGTTCGTGGCACAGCCGCGTGCCGAGCGCATTGAGCGCACCGGCGCGGATTTCGAGGATTTTGGCGAGCAGCGGCGGCAGCGCCGGAACGCGGGTGAACTCCACCACCGGCGACCACACCACGCGCGCCTCCGGCCACTTGGCGCGCAACGCGTAGAGCAGGCCGCCGAACTCCTTCTTGAAGCGGCGCAGCGTGTGAAAATTCTTGGTGTCGTTGGTGCCGATGGACAGCACGATATGCGTCCACGGCTCGGCCGAGAGGTTGGGCAGCACATGGTCGCGCAACTCGCCGGCCGTGGCCGAATTGAAGCCTGCCGCGCGCCAGCGCACGGCGCGGCCGGTGCGGGCCGAAATCAGCGATGCCAGCTGCGCGGCAAGCCCTTCCTGCGAATGGTCGATGCCGACGGAAGCGGCCGAGGAATCGCCCAGCACCAGAAGCGAAAGGGCGGGCTCGCTGCCTTCGATGGCGTGCAGCACCGGTCCGCGTGCCGGCAGCATGCGCGAGATGCGGCGGCGCACGCCGAGCCCCTGCCAGACATAGGCGGGAAGGGCGAGCCAGGTGAGGAGCGGGGCAAGGCGCGACATGGGCCGGTTATAGAGCGTGCCAATTCCCGTGACTATGCCGGAACATATGTCAACCTGATCACCTCCTCGCCGATGCGATCGCTCGCCACGAGGCGCAGTGGGGGCCGCGGCCCGGCAAAGAACGGCTTGCCGCCGCCGAGCACAACGGGATGGAGGTACAATCGGTACTCATCGACAAGGCCCATTTCGGCCAGACCTGCCGCCAGTTCCGGTCCGGAGACTTCGATCACCCCATCGAGCCGGGCTTTCAGCGCGCGTATCGCCGCTTCCACATCATCCTTGACAAGAGTGGCGTTGGGGCCGACCTCGTTCAACGAGCGCGACACGACCCACTTCGGTTGGCTCCGCCACGCCGCCGCATAGTCACGTTCTGCCTCGTCCCACTCGGAATGGTCTTCGTCCCAATACCGCATCACCTCGTACATGCGGCGGCCGTACACAGTGCCGGCCACGCCGCGCACGTCGTCGATGAAATGCCGAAAAACCGCAGGATCGGGCGCAAATGCCATGTGGTCGACATAGCCGTCCAGCGACTGGTTCAATGCAAAGACGAGCCTCGCCATAGGGGATATCCTCCTCGCTACCTCCTGGAAGCTGCCGAGGGTACGTAGAAATGAAGCGGGCTACAATCCGGGGGCAGCAGATGGTCGCGCAACTCTCCGGCCATGGCCGGTTGAAGCCCGCCGCATGCCAGCGCACGGTAGAGCGTGACCGGAGAGGTGGAAACCCGGCTTGCGCGGTACCGACTTGGGAGAGAAGCCGAAGACTTAGCGGGGCAGTCAGCTCACGACCCCATTTCGGTTGTTTGAGCCATAGTACGAATTCCTAAAGCTGCCGATCGCTGCCGTAAGGCAAGACCGGCATGCCACGTTCCAACCAGCCGGATCGTACTGGCGGTGTCCTGAAATCCGCCACCAGGTCGCGGCAGAATGATTTAAATGGTCAATGTATTCGCTCGCTTTCATGCAGCGGGCAAACATTATCGATCCACGTTGCAACCAGTAATAGTGCCGGGCAAAATTATGCGATAACTTGACAAGCAGAAAAAAGAGCGACGATGTCTGTGGGGCCCGCCTTCAACCTTTTTGTTTATTTTGATGAGGGAGTAGCTCGGCAATATGGCGCTCGCCATCACCGTCTAACGGGCAGTGACGAGGCTAAACTAAAACACTTGCTAGCCAACGTTGAGACCGACGACACAAACGCCAAGCGTTTTGATTTCGAACGGACCTTCACCCACGCTGAGTGGGTTGCGGCGCAACGCTTTAGCGAAGTAACTCACTATTTCGAGGAGGCGTTCTGTCACTATAGAGCGCCTCGTGAGGTAATTTATTGCGTGACGCCAGTTGTCGATGGTGTGCCGACTGCAGGTCAACAGGTTTCCACCGGCCCGTTTCGCGGCGATGCCGTGACACAGATCGAAGGGCGCGGACCAGTCCCGGACTATTTGGTCACATACGTGCGGGAAAATAAATTCTACTTGGCCGAACTGCTCAACGACGACTATTTCAAAGCTATCAAGTTACTTTTCAACGCAGGTCACCATGTATCATCGGCAAAGTTGCTTATGTCGTGCGTCGATACGCTCGCTTTTGTGGAACATGGCGACGTTCGCGGCAATTTCACCGACTGGCTGGACACATATGTGGACCTCAAGTCAATCGGAATCAGCGCCGTTGAGGTCTGGGAATTTCGAAACTCGATTCTCCACATGACCAACCTCGCATCGCGACAGGTCCTCGCTGGAAAGGTGTCTTCCATAGCGCCTTACATTGGAAGGACCCCGTTGATGCCACGATTAGACCCGCGTATGCCCAAGCCGTTCAACCTCTATCTATTGATGTTGGCCGTCGCCGACGGTGCGGCAAAATGGGCGCAGACTTATGCCGATACAGAGAAAATGTTGAAGTTCATTGAGCGGTACGACACAACGATCTCAGATGGGCGCATGGCAAAATGGTCTACGGATTAGTTTCCCTCACAATTTCTGCCTCACGGGACTCAGTTCCAATGGTGGCCTGTCCGCCAATAGCGCCAAATTAGCCGATTACCGAATGTCTGCTTTTTCGACCTGATGCGTCAGAAGGAGACAGTCCGCTACCCACCCAATCCAAGAAGTTCTTAGCCAAGGCCAGCTGGACTCCTGCCGACCAAAGAAAAAGCCCCGCGCGAGGCGGGGCTTCGATGGTCGGGCAAGAGCCTTGGAAAAATGCCTCAGGCGGCCTTTTCCAGCTGCTGCTGCCATTCGCCCAGCGTCGCCAGGCTGTTCATGTGGGCGCGGTGGGCAAACGCTGCCTGCGCGGCGGCGACGTTCTCGGCCTTGCCGCTCCATGCCTTCTGCGGTGCGGCCTGGAGGGCGCGGCCATAGGAGAAGGTGAGCTTCCACGGCTGCGCGCCGGCGGCGTTGATGGCGTTGAGGTTGGCGGTCGCTTCCTCGTCGGACTGGCCGCCCGACAGGAAGGCGATGCCCGGCACGGCGACCGGCACGGTCTCGCGGAACAGGCGCAGGGTCTTTTCCGCGATCTCTTCGGCCGAGGCCGGCTTGCCCGACTTCTTGCCGGGTATGACCATGTTCGGCTTCAGCACCGTGCCTTCCAGCTTGACGCGGGCGGCGTAGAGCTCGCCGTAGAGCTTCATCAGGCCGGCCTTGGTCACCTCGTAGCAGGTGTCGATGTCATGGGCGCCGTCCATCAGCACTTCCGGCTCGACGATCGGCACGATGCCGGCTTCCTGGCATAGCGCCGCATAGCGGGCCAGCGCATGCATGTTGGAGCCGATGGCGGTGGCCGAGGGAACACCCTTGGCGGTGTCGATGTCGATCACCGCGCGCCATTTGGCGAAGCGGGCACCGAGCTTGTAGTACTCGGCCAGGCGCTCGCGCAGGCCGTCGAGGCCCTCGGTGATGGTATCACCCGGGAAGCCGGCCAAGGGCTTGGCGCCAGTGTCGACCTTGATGCCCGGGATGGCGCCGGCGGCCTTGATGAGATCGACCAGCGGCGTGCCGTCGGCGGCCTTCTGACGGATGGTCTCGTCGTAAAGGATGACGCCGGAGATGTGGCTCTTCATCGCGTCGGTGGTGCGGAACAGAAGTTCGCGATAGTCGCGGCGCGTATCGGCAGTGGATTCGACGCCGATCGCGTCGAAGCGCTTCTTGATCGTGCCGCTGCTTTCGTCGGCCGCCAGAATACCCTTGCCGCTTGCCACCATGGCGGCGGCGATGTCTTCGAGACGTTCGCTCATGAAACCCTCCTATGTCGTTCGAGGGGCGCATAACAGAAGTATCCGCACAACGGAATGGCGGTCAAATGCTTGAATCGATTGAAAGGCTGGACGGTCCCCCGATAAAGCATTTCGCCCCTCGAAAGGGGCGAAAAGGGCCATGAAAACCGGGATTTTTCTGCGGACAAGAGCCACCGCGTCGGGCGGGAGACCTGAATAGTCTTCCGCCGGGCCGGCAAGACAGCTTCAGGCCTTCAGTACATCCACGCCGGGCAGCGGCTTGCCTTCCATCCATTCCAGGAAGGCGCCGCCGGCGGTGGAGACATAGGTGAAGTCGTCGGCCACGCCGGCATGGTTGAGGGCTGCGACCGTGTCGCCGCCACCGGCGACGGAGACCAGCTTGCCCTCCTTGCTGCGGGCGGCCGCATGCTTCGCCGCCGAGACGGTGGCGCGGTCGAAGGGCGCGATCTCAAAGGCGCCGAGCGGGCCGTTCCAGACCAGCGTAGCGGCACGGTCGATCCACTGGTTGACGGTTTCGATGGTTTTCGGGCCCACGTCGAGGATCATGGCGTCGGCAGGAACCTTGTCGATCGCCACCGTCTCATTGGCGGCGTTGGCCTTGAACTCGCGCGCCACCACGCCGTCGGACGGCAGGATGATGGCGCAGCCCGACTGCGCGGCCTCGATCATGATCTGCTTGGCGGTGCCGGCAAGATCGTGCTCGCACAGCGACTTGCCGACATCGGTGCCGCGCGCGGCCAGGAAGGTGTTGGCCATGCCGCCGCCGATGACCAGCGCGTCGACCTTCTTCACCAGGTTCATCAGCAGGTCGATCTTGGTCGACACCTTCGCGCCGCCGACGATGGCCACGACCGGGCGGACCGGATTGCCGAGGCCCTTCTCAAGCGCTTCCAGCTCGGCCTGCATGGTGCGGCCGGCATAGGCCGGCATCAGGTGGGCCAGGCCCTCGGTGGAGGCGTGGGCGCGGTGGGCGGCCGAGAAGGCGTCGTTGACATAGATGTCGCCATTGGCCGCAAGCGCCTTGGTGAATTCGGGGTCGTTCTTCTCTTCGCCCTTGTGGAAGCGGGTGTTTTCAAGCAGCAGCACGTCGCCGTCATTCATGGCGGCGACCGCCTTGGTGGCGGCATCGCCGATGCAGTCGGAAGCGAAGGCGACGGGACGGCCAAGCACCTGCGCTGTGGCCTCGGCGATGGGTGCCAGCGACAGGGCCGCGTCGGGGCCTTCCTTGGGCCGGCCGAAATGGGCGAGCAGGATGACGCGGGCGCCGCGGCCGGAAAGTTCCGTGATGGTCGGCGCGACACGCTCGATGCGGGTGGCGTCGCTGACCTTGCCGTCGGCGACGGGGACGTTGAGGTCCACGCGCACGAGGACACGCTTGCCCTTGACCTCGCCAAGGTCATCGAGCGTCTTGAAACCGGCCATGGGCAATTCTCTCCTAGCTGCAATGGCGAAACTGTATCGTGGCTTCCGCCGGATGCAAGATTGGCAATCGGTGGAGAACGCGCGACCAATCGCTGCGCCCCCGCGTCCGGCACGCCGGAGGCTTCCGCGCCGGGCCGGGAAGGCGGAGCGATCCGGCCGGCGCGGGCGCAGCCGGTCGCCGCCGGCGCTGCCGGCCAGGTGTGGCGAACCACGTCGAAAGTTTCTGTGGACCGCATAATGGCGAGGCGGGCGGGGGCGTGCCGGCTGGTGGCCGCGAGGGGATTGCGAGCTTTGCGTTGCTGCGCGACAACATATGCCGAGATTGTTGGGCCAAGTGCCAGAAACGCCTGCCAGCCACCTTGAATTTCTGCGGATGTTCCGTTGACTTGAAAGGGGCTGGCACGTGGCGCATCAGGCCGCCGGTCTGACCGTGAGGGGACGTCATGATGGTTGATCGCATTCGGCCGATGTTGGCTGCGTTTGCATGCGGCGGTCTGCTCGCGGCGGGGGGCTGCATGCGCACCTCCGACGGTTCGATCGAGTTCCGGCCGCTGGGTTCGGCGCCGGGCCTGCTGAGCAGCGAGCCGCTGGCCGTGGCGGCCTTCCCGCCGGTGCCGCCCATTCCCGCCTCGGAGCGCGCGCGAAAGGCGCCGCGCAAGAAGACGACCCCGGCCAAGCGCCAGGCGGCTGCGCAGACCGCGATGGCACAGGCCGAGCCGGCGGCGGCCCCGGCCGCCTCGCTGTTCTGCCACGATGTTACCCAGCCCTCGGGCCGCGTGAAGGTGGTGTGCGAGTGACGCCCTGACCGAAGGCGCGTGCGGGGGTCAGGGTGAATAGGGGCCGTAGCAGGCCCTGTTGTCGATCACCCGGCATGCGTCGCCACGAAAATTCGAATGGGCGGCATAGCGGACGACCCCGGCAAAGGCACCGGCAAAGGCGGCCGACAGCAACAGCACCAGTGTCATGCGAGCAAGCAGCATCTGCGTGCACCCTATCGAAAGGCCCATTTGCCCGCCGCCAGGATATCGCCCCGCTTCATCAAGCCTTCAGCAAGCTTTCCGGAAGATTAACGCATATATGTGCTCAAAAAAAAAGCCGTCTCAAGGTTGAGACGGCTTTTTGAGTAAGGGCACGGCAGGCTGAAGGGGGGCTCTACCTGTCGTGCAGGGTAAAGGATTTGGCAGGAGAAAGGTTCCGCCGCTTCGAAAACTTTTTTTTGAAGCCGCGGTGCAATCGGCTTCAACCCATCGTTATGCAGGAGGCGGCTCGGCAAATGGGCGTAGGCTTGGAACTTTCACCAGACTGAACTGTTGTAGCCGAAATGCGCCAAGATGGGCGAGCGCGACCGTGGAAGAACACAACGAAATACGGGAGACTTTACGTCAGGCCTGCGACACGCTGAGGCTGCTGCGCCGCACCATCGCCGCGGTGGACAGCGACTATGTGCTGAACGATCTGGGCGCGCTTCTATCGGTAGCCGAGCAGGAAGCGTTGCACAGGTTGCGGGAAAACGAAAGCCGGGCCTGACCGCAGTTGAACTGACTGGCTGCTATTCGGCAGCGAATTGCGCGTCTTCCACCTCGTCCGGCAGGTTGGGGTCGCCCGGCGCTGTCTCGCAGTCGAGATCGGGGAAGGCAACGACCCGGTTGCCGCGAAAATCCGTCCGCACCACCAACAATCCACGTTCCTCGAAATAGGTAAGCACGCGCCGCGCCCGCCGGGCAGAGTGGGTGCCATAGGCGCGTGCGAGCGCTGCATCCGAGGGGCAGGGCGCGCCGGTGACGGCGGCCTGTGCGACGACGAGGAACACGCCCTGCACGTCATCCGGCACGGTGGCGGAAAGCTCCAGCGCCTGCTGCCAGCCGTCGCTGGAGGCGGTGGTGTTGTCGACGCCGGCGCGCGCCACCGCAAGCCTGCGGCGGAAAGCGGGCAGCGACAAGGGCTCGCCCGGCACGCGGCGGATGCGGCAGCGGACGAGAAAATCCTGATAGAGGATGGCGTCGGTGCGGAAGGAGGAGTCCGCGTCTTCCAATATCTCCTTCAGCACCAGCTCGATGCGTTCATCGCGGTCGGCCTCGTCGATGACGGCGAAGACCGGCTCGGCGGGAGCCTCCGGCGCCGGCTTGGGCTGCGAAAGCTGGGCGAGGATGTCGGCCGTGGGAGTTGGCGGCGGCGGCGCGGCCGGGCGCTTGACCACCGGGCGCCGTTCCTCCGGGCCGGGCGTGAAGATCAGCTCGCTGGCTTCTTCCGGCGCGGTCTCGGGCAGCGGCATCAGCCTGGGGCTGGTGGAGCGCGCCGCGGTCTCGACCGGGCCGATGGTCACCGGCAGCGGCCGGCGCGCGATTGAGGGGCCGAGCGCCACGAAATGGCCGCGGCCGAGATCGCGGAACATTTCCGCCTGGCGCTTTTCCATGCCGAGCAGGTCTGCCGCGCGCGCCATGTCGATGTCGAGGAAGGTGCGGCCCATC
>JAEWHN010000014.1 GCA_023387775.1 Pseudomonadota bacterium
AGCCGGGGCGGCGCATGTGCTCAACGCCACGGCGGCGGATTTCGTCGCGACGCTGGGGGCGGTGATGAAGGAGGAGCAGCCGCGCATCTTCCTCGACGCCGTGACCGGGCCGCTGGCGGGCGCGATCTTCGACGCCATGCCGAAGCGGGCGTGCTGGATCGTTTATGGCAGGATGGACCCGTCGGCCACGGCCATTCCGCAGCCCGGCCAGCTCATCTTCATGCAAAAGCGCATCGAGGGGTTCTGGCTGACCGAATGGATGCGGCACACGCCGCCTGAGCGCAAGATGCAGGCGGCGATGGAAGCCCAGAAGCGCTTCGCCGACGGGCGCTGGTCGACTGACGTGACGGCGGTGGTGCCGCTTGCCGAGGCGATGTCGCGCGTGCCGGCGGAACTTGCCAAGCCGAACGGCAAGGTTTTTATCCGGCCTTAAGGAGCTTCCCTCCCCTCGAGGGGAGGGAGGGGCGGCGGCTACTCCGCCGGCTCGGTATTGGCGTAGGCAGCTTCCTGAAGTTCGCGCTTCAGGCGTGCCTCTTCCTCGACCTTCGGGGTGACGAAGCGGCCGAGAAGCAGATAGGCGACCGGGGTGAGGAACAGCGTCGAGGCCGTGGCGAGGCCGAGGCCGCCGACGATGACCCAGCCGAGCGCAATGCGCGCTTCCGCGCCGGCGCCTGAGGCCAGCACCAGCGGCAGGCCGCCGAGGACGGTGCAGATCATGGTCATCATCACCGGGCGCAGGCGGATGTTGGCGGCTTCCTCGATCGCCTCGCGCACGCTCATGCCGCGGTCGCGCAACTGGTTGGCGAACTCCACGATGAGGATGCCGTTCTTGGCCATGATGCCGACGAGCATGACGAGGCCGATCTGGCTGTAGGCGTTGAGGCTAGTGCCGGTCAGCAGCAGGGCAAACACCGCACAGGCGAGGCCGAGCGGGACGGTGGCCATGATGATGACGGCGCTGACGAAGCTTTCGAACTGCGCCGCCAGCACCAAGAGGATGATGACCAGCGCAAAGCCGAACACGATCGTCATGCCGCTCGTGCTTTCGCCGAGCGTGGCGGCTTCCGCCAGCGGCACGAGCCGGCTGCCGGGCGGCAGCAGCGGCGCGGCGATCTGCTGGGCGCGCTTCAGCGCATCGCCAAGCGCGAAGTCGGGCGCCAGGCTTGTGGTGATCGCCACCGAACGCATCTGCTGCTCGCGCGACAAGGATGGCGGCACGGCGCGCTCGGTGAGCCTGGCGATGGTGGCCATAGGCACGTAGCGGCCGTCGCCCGTCCTGACGAAGATGTTTTCCAGGTCGGTCGGATCGTTGATCGGATTGGTGGTCGAGACGAGCTTCACGTCGAAGCTGCGATCGTCGATGAACACCTTGCCGATCTGGCGGCCGTCGAGCACGGCCTGGATAGCTTCGGAGAGACCGCTGATGTCGATGCCGAGGTCGGAGGCGCGCTCGCGGTCGAGCTCGACGGAAAGTTGCGGCTGGGTGGCGTCGGTCGTCAGGCGCGGCTGCTGGAAGCCGGGCTCCTTTTCCATCTCGGCGATGATCTTTCCCGCCGCCGCGCCGAGGTCGGCATAGCTGTTGCCGACGATCGCGAATTGCAGGCCGCTGCCGGCACCACGAATGCCCAGGCTGTTGGGCGCGATGGGGAAGGCGCGCACGCCGGGCACCTGGGTGAGCAGGCCGTTCATCTGCGTTGCGATCTGCTGCTGCGTGCGCTCGCGCTTCTCCCACGGCGCCAGCGAAATGACCATGAAGCCGCTGTTGAACGAGCCGCCCTGGCCGGCGCTGGCGAAGGTGCTCTCGATCTCGCCTGAATCGCGCAGCGGCTGCAGCAACTGCTCGATGCGGCTGACCTTCCGTGTGGTGTAGTCGAGGCTGACACCCTGCGGCGCGGAGATGCGCAGCATGATCATGGAGCGGTCTTCCGGCGGCGTCAGCTCCTGGCGGATGAGGCCGAAGGCGCCGTAGGCGGCGCCGGCGAAGAGTATGGAAGCGATCACCACCAGCGCCGGCGCATTGAGGCAGGCGGCGAGGCAGCGGCGGTAGAGGCCCGCAAGCACGATGCCGACCCGGCCGGCAACGCCGCTGTGGGCATGTTCGCCCGAGTGGCCGGCAAGCATGCGCGAGGCAAGCATGGGACACAGCGACAACGCGACCACGGCAGACAGCGACACGGAGATGGCGAGCACGAAACCGAACTCGCGGAACAGACCGCCGGTCTGGCCGGGCAGGAAGGAGAGCGGGATGAACACCGCCGCCAGCGTCGCCGTGGTGGCGACCACCGCGAAGAACACTTCCTGCGTGCCGAGCACGGCTGCGGCCCGCGGGCCTATGCCTTCGTTGCGGCGGCGCACGATGTTTTCCAGCACCACGATGGCGTCGTCGACGACGAGGCCGGTGGCCAGCACCAGCGCCAGCAGGGTGAGGATGTTGATTGAGAAGCCGGCAAGATAGATCGCCGCGATGGTGCCGATCAGCGCCACCGGCATGGCCAGGCCCGGAATGAGCGTGGCGCGCCAGTCGAGCAGGAACAGGTAGATGATAAGCAGGACGATCGAGACTGAAAGGATCAGCGCGATCTGCACCTCGTGCACCGCGCCCTTGACGAAGCTGGCATCGTCGCTGGTGACGCGGATGGACATGCCCTGCGGCAAGGTCTGCTGGATCTTCTCGGCCGCCGCGCGCACGCCATCGGAAATGTCGAGCGTGTTGGACTGCGCCTGGCGGATGATGCCGATGCCGATGCCGGTCTTGCCGTCGGAGCGCAGCGAGGAGACGCCGATATCGGGCCCGAGCGTGACGGTGGCGACATCGCCAAGCCGCGTGTTTTCGCCGAGCACCAGATTTTCGAAAGCTTCCGGCGTTGTCACCGAGGCGGTCGTGCGCACGATGATGCTCTGGGCGTTGGTGCTCAAAGCGCCCGAGGGCGTGTCGAGCGCGATCGAGCCCAGCGCGTTGCGGATGTCGGCAATGGTCAGGCCGACGCTGGCGAGCCTGGTCTGGTTGACGTCGATGCGGAAGATCTTCTCGCGGTCGCCGTAGACCTGCACATCGGCCACGCCCGGCACCGCGGAGAGCGTATCGACGATCTGGTCTTCCACCAGGATCGTCATGTCCTCCACCGACATGGTGTCGGAGGTGACCGCCAGACGCATCACCGCGTCGGCATTGGCGTCGGCCTTGACGATGCGCGGGGTGTCGGCGTCGTCCGGCAGCTGGTTGGCGACCCGCCCGACGGCATCGCGCATGTCGGAGGCGGCGACGTCGAGATTGACGCCGTCGCCGAACTCGACGGTGACGCGGCTGCGGCCGTAGGACGAGCTGGACGAGATCGACTTGACGCCGCTGACGCGCGAGACCGCGCCTTCGAGCACGGCAGTCAGCTCGCGGTCGATGGTCTCGGCCGCCGCACCTGAATAGTTGGTGGTGATGGTGATGACCGGCCGGTCGACGTCCGGCAGCTCGCGCACCTCGACGCCGAAGAAGGCGGCGATACCGGCGACGATGATGAGTACGTTGAGGACGAAGGCGAGGACCGGGCGGCGCACGAACAGCGCTGTCGAGCCTTTTTCCTCGCCCCCCTTGTGCAATTCCGTCATGCCCCTCTCCGGTTCACGAGCCGCTGCCGGCGGCGGATGTGTCGGCAGGTGCGGAAGCCGGCGCGCGGGCGATGAGCAGTTCGGCGCCTTCACGCACCACATGGATGCCTTCAGTCACCACCTCGTCGCCCGGCTTCAAGTCGGCTTCCACCAGCACGGTCTCGGAATTGCGTTGGACGACGCGCACCGGCGTGCGCCGGGCCTTGCCGTTGCGGACCGCCCAGACGAAGGCACCATCGGTGCCCCACTGGATGGCCAGCGGATCGACCGAGGGGTACGTGTCGCCGGCAAAGCCCATGGCGACCTGGAACGACATGCCGGCGCGCAGGGCGTCATCGGAATTGTCGATGCGGGCTTGAACGCGCAGCGTGCGGCTTTTCTCGTCAAGGCGGCTGTCGACGGCGCTGACCGTGCCAGCAAAGGACCGACCCGGGTTCGATATGGGCGTGGCTTCAAGCTTCTGGCCGACGGAGACTGCGCCGGCAAATCGTTCCGGCACCCAGAAATCGACGACGATGGCAGAGCGGTCGTCGATGGTGGCGACGGTGGTCTGTTGCGTCACGTAATTTCCGGCCTCGATCGGCAGGATGCCGATGAAGCCCGAAATGGGAGCGACGATGGAGCGGCGCTCGAGCTTGAGCTCGGCGTCGCGCTGGGCGAGCTCGGCATTGTGCAGCGCGACTTCGGCATCGGTGACCTGCACCAGGCTCGCAGTATTGGAGTTGCGCAGCGCCCGCGTGCGCTCGAGCTTGGCCTTGGCGTCTGAAACCGCCAGCCTGGTGCGCTCCACCGCGATTTCCTCGGCCTGGGAATCGAGCCGCGCGAGGACCGTGCCGGCCTCGACCAGCGCACCCGAGGCGACGGCCACCTCCGTCATGCGACCGGCCTCGTAGGGCGTGACCGCCACCGAGGCGTTGGCGCGGCCGGTGCCGATAGCCTGAAGCCTGTCGTTGATGGTGGCCGAAGCCACCGTCGCGCTTACCACCGCCGTCTGCGGGCCGCCGCGGGCGGGTCCGCGCCCGCCGCCGGCTGCGGCGGTCGTGGCCTCGGTGCGCGATGCTGCTGCGTCCGCCCAGTCTATGCCCCAGCGCGCCAGGATTTCCGGCGCGCCCGGAAAGAAACGCACCCAGGCCGCCGCGGCAACGAGAAGGAGAACAAGGGCAAAAGCAATTTGTTTCCAGGCAGCCATCGGCACTCCAGGGGTCCCACACAACAATGTCTTTGGCGCCGCTCGCACCTTCTCGGAAGGCGTGACGGCGAGGATTTTAGACGCAAAGCAGCGCAAAGTCAGTACCGCGCCTTTATGAAGGGTCGCTTGCCGCAGCGCACCTTAAATATCGGTAATTTTTGGCGGCGGATCGCCGCAAAGGCACGGAAAAACCCGGTGTTGCGCGGATTTGCCTCCGCTCAGCGCAGCTCTTCCATTTCGCGGATGCGCCGGGCGCTCTCGGCTTCCAGCGCGCGCGTCAGCTCTCCGATCAGCGCCTCGGCAAAGACGAAAAGTGCTGCCGACGAATCCCAGGAAGAGGGCACCGCGGTTCGCCCGGCAATGACGTAGCGGGCGAAGCGGGCGATCGGCGACAGCCACTGGTCGGTGACGAGAACGATCTCGACGCCGCGCGCATGCGCCTTCTCGGCCAGCCGGATCAGGCTGTCCTGATAGCGGCGGATGTCGAAGATCAAGAGCACGTCGCGCTTGCCCATGTCGATCAGGCGGTCGCGCCAGGTGCTTTCCTGGCCGGTGAGGTGAAAAACGTTGGGCCGCACGATTGTGAGGTGGGCGGTCATGTATTGCGCCACGGGGTCGGTGAAACGGCCGCCGATCAGGAAGATCTTGGCGCGCGGGTTGGCCAGCCGGACCACGATTTCGCCCATCTGCCTTTCCGTCACGTGGCGGAAGGTTTCGCGGATGTTGTTCAGCGTGGCTTCCAGCACCGGCGAAGTCTTGCCGCGATCGGGCGCCGGCTCCAGCACCGTGCGCGACAGCGGCGACTGAAGCTGCGCGGCCAGCTCGTCCTGCAGCGCTGCCTGGAATTCCGGATAGTTGTGAAAGCCAAGCCGCGCCACGAAGCGCAGGATGGTGGGGGAGCTGACGCCCGCATGCTGCGAGAAATCCGCGACCGTCTTCAGGCCGATCAGCGGATAGTTGGCGACCAGTGTCTGTGCCGCCCGGCGCTCGCCGGCCGGCATGGTGTCCATGCGCTCGGAAATCAGTTCAGCGATGCTCGATGCCATTTCGCCCCCTCTGGCCCGGATCGGAGGGTTTTCACCCGCTCGCGCTCCGTTGGTGCAGCCGCTGCACAAACCCATTTGACAAAGTCCGGGAATATGTATGAAATCATCCACAAAGACGCAAAGAAATAAAATCCGTACCATACGATACGGCGTCTTGGGGGACTAAAAGCAATGGGAACTGCGCCGTCCGCAGTGCATGAAGCATCCGCTTCCGTCCGGGTCAGCCGGCGGGAGGGCGCCAGCCCCTATCTGCTGGTCTGCGATCATGCGTCGAATTTCATTCCGGCCCAATTCGGCACGCTCGGCCTCGACGAAACCGAGCTGACGCGTCACATCGCCTGGGACCCCGGCGCGCTGCCCGTGATCCGCCGCATGGCCGACGCGCTGGACGCGACGCTGGTGGAATCCTGCGTTTCGCGCCTCGTCATCGACTGCAACCGGCCGCTGGATGCGCCGGACCTGATCTCGCCGGTGAGCGAGACGACGGCGGTGCCGGGCAATGCCGATCTTTCCGAGGCCGACCGGCAGGAGCGCATCGCCCTGTCCTGGCGGCCGTTTCACGATGCGATCGCCGATGTGGTTGCCGAAAGGCTGGCCGAGGGGCGGGAGACGCGGCTCGTCTCGGTCCATTCCTTCACGCCGGTCTACAAGGGTGTGGACCGCCCCTGGCACATCGGCATCATCCATGACGAGGACGACAGGCTGGCCGGCCCGATGATCGGCGCGCTGCGCGGCGTGGTCGGCCTGGAGGTGGGCGTCAACGAGCCCTATTCGCCGGCCGACCGGGTCTATTTCACCCTGGAGCGGCACGGCCGCGCGCGCGGGCTTGCCTGCGCGATGATCGAGATCCGCAACGACGAGATCGGCGACGAGAGCGGCCAGCGCAAGTGGGCCGAGCTTCTGTCGGCCATCCTGGCCGGCGTCAATCCGGGCCAGCCGAATTTCGCCAACATGACAAGGTCCGCATGATGAGCGTAGCGACGGAAAGAGAGCCGGCCAGGAAGAGCCGGCTGGTCCAGGCGGTGAAACTTTACGTGCGGTATGTCGATGCCGTGAGCCACGGGGTCGGGCGCTTCGCCATGTATCTCATCTTCCCGATGGGTGCGATCCTGCTCTACTCGACCATCATGCGCGTGATCTTCGGCTATCCGGTCAACTGGATCATGGAGATGTCGCAGTTCATGCTCTCGGCCTACTACCTGTTGGGCGGAGCCTATTCCCTGCAGCTCGACGCGCATGTCCGCATGGATCTGTTCTACGGCATGATGTCGCCGCGCCGGCGCGCCATCATGGACGCCTTCACCGTGCTGGCCGTGATCTTCTACCTCGTGGTCCTGTTCCGGGCCGGGGTTTCCTCGACCGAATATTCCATCACCTACAGCCAGAAGAACTACACCGCCTGGGCGCCGCTGCTGTGGCCTATCAAGGCCCTGATGACGTTCGGCATCTTTCTGATGCTGCTGCAAACCATCGCCACCTTCTTCAAGGACGTGGCCGAAGCACGTGGGAAGTCGCTGGCATGAGTTCCGAATTCATCACCATCTTCATGTTCGCGTCGATGCTGATCCTGATGGCCACCGGCCAGCGTGTGTTCGGCGTGATCGGTGCGGTCGGCGCGGCGGCCGCACTCTGGATGTGGGGCGACGGCGCTGCCGAAATGCCGTTCAACGCGGCGTTCCAGGTGCTCAACTGGTATCCGCTGATCACCGTGCCGTTCTTCGTCTTCATGGGCTACATGCTCTCGGAGTCGGGCATCGCCAACAATCTCTACCGCATGTTCCACGTCTGGTTCGGGCAGGTGCGCGGCGGCCTCGCGCTCGGCACGATGGGCCTGATGATCGTCATCTCCATGGTCAACGGCCTGTCGGTTGCCGGCATGGCCATCGGCGCCACGGTGGCGCTGCCGGAATTGCTGCGGCGCGGCTATGACAAGGTGATGATCACCGGCGTCATCCAGGGCGGATCGTCGCTCGGCATCATGGGGCCGCCCAGCGTCGTGCTGATCCTCTATGCCATGATCGCGCGCCAGCCGGTGCTGCAATTGTGGCTCGCCGGCATCGGCCCCTTCATCCTGATGGCGGTGATCTTTACGGCCTACATCTATCTTCGCTGCCGCTTCCAGCCCGAAATGGGCCCGGCCTTGCCTGCCGCGGAACGCGAACAGATCACGACGCGCGAAAAGCTCGTGCTGCTGCGCGCCGGCCTGCTGCCCTTCGGTCTGTTCGCAGCCATCATGGGCCTGTTCCTCACCGGCACCACAAGCCTGGTCGAGACCTCGATGGTCGGCGCGTTGCTGGCACTGCTGGCCGCATGGTTCACCGGCAGGCTCAATCGCCGCGTGCTGGAAGACACGACCCGCAACACGCTTTCCGTTTCCGCCATGTTCCTCTGGATCATCCTGGGCGCGCTGTGTTTCAGCGCCGTCTATGACGGCCTGGGCGCGATCAAGGCAATCGAAAACCTGTTGCTGCACACCTGGGACCTGAGCCCCTGGGGCGTGCTGGCGATGATGCTGTTTTCCTTCATCATCCTGGGGATGTTCCTCGACGACACGGCCATGCTGGTCATCGTCGCGCCGCTCTACATCCCGCTCGTCAAGGCGCTCGGTTTCGACCTGATCTGGTTCGGCATCCTGTACACCATCACCTGCCAGATCGCCTACATCGTGCCGCCCTTCGGCTACAACCTGTTCCTGATGCGGGCGATGGCGCCGCCGGAAATCACCATCGTCGATATCTATCGCTCGATCATCCCGTTCTTCTTCATGATGGTGCTGACCATGATCATCATCATGATCTTCCCAGACATCGCGATGTGGCTGCCTGACGTCTACATGGGGAAGAGATGAGATGAAGGCCGGGAGAGCATCCTTTGAAGTTTCCAGAGTAAGAACGGGGAACTGCGGAGTACAAATTCGCTCAACCCCGCCTCGTGGATGAGATTTTACTGTATCTGTTAACGGGAGGAATGAAATGTCAGAGAACAAGTCTATCAGCAAGCGCGATTTCCTGCGCAAGTCGATCTTGACCGGCGCCGGCGCGGTGGGCGCGACCACTCTCGCAGCGCCCTACGTCAAGGCGCAGGCCCCGATCAAGTGGCGTCTGCAGACCTATGCCGGCCCGGCCCTGGCCGAGCATGTGTGCAAGCCGGCCATCGACGCCTTCAACAAGGCGGCCAACGGCGAAATGGTGATCGAGCTCTACACCTCCGACCAGCTGGTGCCGCAGGGCGAGCTGTTCCGCGCCGTGCAGGCCGGCACGATCGACGCCGCCCAGAGCGACGACGATTCCATGGCTTCGCCGGTGGATGTCGCCGTGTTTGGCGCCTATTTCCCCTTCGCCTCGCGCTACAGCCTCGACGTGCCGGTGCTGTGGAACTGGTACGGACTGAAGGAGATCTGGGAAGAGGCCTATGGCGAAATCCCGGGCGTGACCTGGCTCAGCGCCGGTGCATGGGACCCTTGCAACTTCGCCACCACCAAGCCGATCCGCTCGGTGGCCGACCTGAAGGGCCTGCGCGTCTTCACCTTCCCGACGGGCGGGCAGTTCATCTCGCGTCTCGGCGTCGTGCCCGTCACGCTGCCGTGGGAAGACATCGAGGTGGCGCTGCAGACCGGCGAGCTCGACGGCATCGCCTGGTGCGGCGCGACCGAGACCTACACGGTCGGCTGGGCCAACGTGACCAAGTACTACCTCACCAACAACATCTCGGGTGCCTGGTCGGGGTCGTTCTTCGCCAACACCGAGAAGTGGAACGCGGTTCCCGAGCACCTCAAGGAACTGTTCCGCCTGGCGATGGATTCCTCGCACTACTACCGCCAGCACTGGTACTGGTGGGGCGAAGCCCACTACCGCACCACGGGCGGCAAGCTCGAACTGACGACCATTCCAGAAAACGAGTGGAAGGAAGTCGAGGACATGGCGCAGGCCTTCTGGGACGAGGTCGCGGCCAAGAGCCCGCGCAACGCCAAGGTGGTCGAGATCCTCAAGAAATACCAGGAGACCATGCGCGGCGCAGGCGCACCCTATCGCTACGGCTGAGCCGAGCCAGTCTTGGAAGTCGAACAGCCCGGCCGTGTGACGGCCGGGCTCACCTGTTGAAACAGCGATACGCCGACTGCGGCGGAGTGGAAAATGGCCGGAAATCTTACATTCGATCAGTTGAAGAAAGCGGTTGCCGACGGGGAGATCGACACGGTGCTGGTATGCGCCGTCGACATGCAGGGAAGGCTGATCGGCAAGCGGTTTCTGGCCAGCTTTTTCGTGCAGTCGGGCCATGAGGAGACGCACGCCTGCAACTATCTGCTGGCCGACGACATCGACATGGAGCCGGTGCCCGGCTACAAGGCGGCGAGCTGGTCGAAGGGCTATGGCGACTTCGTCATGAAGCCCGACATGGCGACGCTTCGCCGCGTCCCCTGGCTGGAGAAGACGGCGCTGGTGATTAGCGACGTGCAGTCCCATCACGGGCATGAAGACCTGCCGCATTCGCCGCGCGGCATACTGCGCAAGCAGCTGCGCCGGCTGGAGCAGCGCGGCTTCCTGGCCTATTTCGCCTCCGAGCTGGAATTCTACCTCTTCGACGAGACCTACAAGACCGCGCGCGAAAAGCACTGGCGTGGCCTCGACACCGCCTCTCCCTACATCGGCGATTACCTGATCGGCATCACCACCAAGGAAGAAGGCTATATGCGCCGACTGCGCAACGAGATGGACGCGGCCGGCATTCCGATCGAGAACTCCAAGGGCGAGTGGGGCCCCGGCCAGGAAGAGATCAACTTCCGCTATGGCGAGGCGCTGGAAACCGCCGACCGGCATGTGATCCTGAAGAACGGCGCCAAGGAGATCGCCGACCAGATGGGCAAGTCGGTCTGCTTCATGGCCAAGTACAATTATGACCTGGCCGGCAATTCCAGCCACATCCACAATTCGCTGTGGAGCGCCGACGGCAAGACGCCGCTGTTCCTCGACAAGAACGGGCCTCATGGCCTGTCGGAACTCGGCCGGCAATGGTCGGCTGGTCAGCTCAAATACGCCAAGGAATACACCTACTTCCTGGCCCCCTACATCAACTCATACAAACGCTTCCAGGCCGGCACCTTCGCGCCGACCAAGATCATGTGGAGCGATGACAACCGCACCGCGGGCTTCCGGCTGTGCGGCCAGGGCACCAAGGCCGTGCGCATGGAGTGCCGCATCGGCGGCGCCGATCTCAACCCCTATCTCGCCTTCGCGGCGCTGATTGCGGCGGGCCTGGCCGGCATCGACGAGAGGCTGGAACTGGAGAAGCCCTTCGTGGGCGATGCCTACCAGGCGGCCGAGCTGCCGGAGATTCCGAAGACCCTTCGCGGTGCTGTCGAAACGCTGGAGAAATCGACCATGCTGCGCGAGGCCTGGGGCGAAGATGCGATCGAGCATTATGTGCACACCGCGCGGTGGGAGCAGATGGAATATGACCGCCGCATCACCGACTGGGAGCTGCACAGGGGCTTCGAGCGGTATTAATGTCGGCGCCCGACGCGGGCCGGCGGGTGGCCCGCGCGCTCGCAGAACGACCAATTGCATTTCGCATGAAGAAGGACTGAAACCATGACCGAGACGGTCAAGCTCAAATCTCCCATCGACGGCTCGATCTATGCCGAGCGACCCGTCGCCAGCGACCAGGCGATCAACGCGGCGGTCGAGCGGGCCCGCGCCGCACAGGCCGCCTGGGCGCAGACCTCCATTGCCGAGCGCGGCAAGTACATGCTCGCCTTCCTCGAGGCGCTGGTGGCGATGAGCGACGAGATCGTGCCGGAGATCGCCTGGCAGATGGGCCGTCCGACCCGCTACGGCGGCGAGTTCGGCGGCGTCAAGGATCGCACCAACTACATGGTCGAGATCGCCGAGCAGGCGCTCAAGCCGGTCATGGCGTCGGACCCGAAGGAGGGCTTCCGCCGCTATGTGAAGCGCGAGCCGCTGGGCGTCGTGATGGTCATCGCGCCGTGGAACTATCCTTATCTCACCGCGGTCAACACCATCGTGCCGGCGCTGATGGCGGGCTCGACCGTCATCCTCAAGCACGCGGCGCAGACGCTGCTGGTGGGCGAGCGCTTCCAGCAGGCCTTCGACAAGATCGGTCTGCCCAAAGGCGTGTTCCAGAACATCGTGCTCAACCACGCCCAGACCGAGAAGCTGCTCGGCTCGGGCAAGATCGACCATGTCAACTTCACCGGCTCGGTGGCGGGCGGCAGGGCGATCGAGAAGGCTGCGGCCGGCACCTTCATGACCATGGGCCTCGAGCTCGGCGGCAAGGACCCGGCCTATGTGCTGCCCGACGCCAAGCTCGACCATGCCATCGCCAATCTGGTGGACGGCGCCTTCTACAATTCCGGCCAGTGCTGCTGCGGCATCGAGCGCATCTATGTGCACGAGAAGGTTTATGACGACTTCGTAGACGGCTTCGTTGCGCTGACCAGGGAATATGTGGTGGGCAACCCGCTCGACCAGGCCACCACCATGGGCCCCATGGCGCAGTCGCGCTTTGCGGACTTCATCCGCGAACAGAAGGCGGAAGCTTTGCGCAAGGGTGCGACCGCGCATATCAACATGAAGGTCGACCAGGACGTCGCCGGTTCGCCCTATCTGGCGCCGGAGGTGATGACCAATGTCGACCACCAGATGAGCGTGATGCGCGAGGAGAGCTTCGGACCCATCGTCGGCATCATGAAGGTGCGCGGCGACGAGGATGCCATCGCGTTGATGAACGACAGCCCCTACGGCCTGACCGCATCAGTCTGGACCAGCGACATCGAGCACGCCGTCTCGATCGGCGACCGCGTCGAGACCGGCACGGTGTTCATGAACCGCTGCGACTATCTCGACCCGGCGCTGGTGTGGACGGGCGTGAAGGACACCGGCAAGGGCGCGGCGCTGTCGGCCATCGGCTACGACAACCTGACGCGGCCGAAGTCGTATCACCTGCGCGAGCAGATTTAGTTCGCAGCACGAAACATGTTTTGACCTCCACTCCGTCTCGCTGCGCTCGACACCTCTCCCCCCGGTCGATGGGGGAGAGGTGGACCGGCGAAGCCAAGACGGAGTGGCGGTGCTTCTAACTTTCGGAAAGCAAAAATGACCAATCTCGTTTCCAAATGGAATTATCCCACCACCGTCCGCTTCGGCGCCGGCCGCATCTCGGAGCTGCCCGAGGTGCTTGCGGCGACCGGCATCAAGCGTCCGCTGTTCGTCACCGACCCGGGGCTGGCCAGGCTGCCGGTTGTGGCGTCCACGCTGAAGATCCTCGATGACGCCAAGATCCCCTACGGCGTCTTCTCCGACGTGAAGCCCAACCCGGTGGAATCCAACCTCACCGCCGGCATCGTGGTGTTCAAGGAAGGCAAGCATGACGGCGTCATCGCCTTCGGCGGCGGCTCGGCGCTGGACCTGGGCAAGCTGATTGCCTTCCAGGCCGGCCAGACCCGGCCGGTGTGGGATTTTGAGGACATCGGCGACTGGTGGACCCGCGCCGACGCCGACGCCATCGCCCCGATCATCGCGGTGCCGACGACGGCCGGCACCGGCTCGGAAGTGGGCCGCGCCGGCGTGGTCACGCATGAGGCGACGCACACCAAGAAGGTGATCTTCCATCCCAAGATGCTGCCGGCCATCGTAATCGCCGATCCGGAACTGACCACCGGCATGCCGCCCTTCATCACCGCCGGCACCGGCATGGACGCGCTGGCGCACTGCCTGGAAGCCTATTGCGCGCCGGGGTACCACCCGATGGCCGATGGCATTGCCGTGGAAGGCATCCGGCTGGTGTTCGAGAACCTGCCGAAGGCCTTCGCCGACGGCAAGGACCTGACCGCGCGTGCGCACATGATGAGCGCTGCCGCCATGGGCGCCACCGCCTTCCAGAAGGGGCTGGGCGCGATCCATTCCATGTCGCACCCGATCGGCGCGCTCTATGACACCCACCACGGCATGACCAATGCCGTGTTCATGCCCTATGTGCTGGCCTTCAATCGCGACGCGATCGAGGACCGCATTGTGCGGCTGACCGGCTACCTGGGCATGGAGGGCGGCTTCGACGGCTTCGCAAGGGCAGTGCTGAAGCTCCGCGAGGAACTGAACGTGCCGCACACCCTGCCCGAGCTGATCAAGGGCCTCGACATGGACAAGGCGCGCAAGGACCTGATTGCCGACATGGCGGTGGTGGACCCGACGGCCGGCGGCAACCCGGTGAAGCTCACCAAGGAGGCCGCGCTGATGCTGCTGGACAAGGCCATCGAAGGAACTCTCAAGGTTTAGAGGGGGAGGGGGCTGGCAATCGAAAAATCATTAGCCGGAAAAACAAATGGCACGATTGCCAGCCCCGTGGAAAAGTAGTTAGATTTTGCTACTCGGGGGAGGAGACCGGGTGCAGGTTTCACAAAACTGTCATTGACCGCAGATAACCGCATCGCAGGCGTCTCAGGGCGTCAGTTCAACGGAGAGAGACATGTTCAAGTTCACGGGGAAAATTCTTTCCCTCACCGCCGCGGCCCTCATGGTGACCACGGCCGTCGGCTCGGCGCAGTCGATGGACGAGTTGGTCAAGGCCGCCAAGGAAGAGGGACAGCTCACCACCATCGCGCTGCCGCATGACTGGTGCGGCTACGGCGAAGTGATCGCCGGCTTCAAGGCGAAGTATCCTGAAATCACCGTCAACGAGCTCAACCCCGACGCCGGTTCGAGCGACGAGGTCGAGGCCATCAAGGCCAACAAGGACAACAAGGGCCCGCAGGCTCCTGACGTCATCGACGTCGGTCTCTCCTACGGTCCGCAGGCCAAGGCCGACGGCCTGATCCAGCCCTACAAGGTCTCGACCTGGGATTCGATCCCGGACAGCGCCAAGGACGCCGACGGCTACTGGTACGGTGACTATTACGGCGTGCTGTCCTTCATGGTGAACAAGGACCTGGTTGAGAACGTGCCGGAAGACTGGGCTGACCTGCTGAAGGACGAGTATGCCAACTCGATTGCCCTCGCGGGCGATCCGCGCGCCTCGAACCAGGCCATCCAGGGCGTCTACGCGGCCGGTCTCGGCGCCGGCGGCACTGATGCTGCTTCGGCCGCCGAGAAGGGTCTCGCCTTCTTCAAGGAGCTGAACGCCAAGGGCAACTTCGTGCCGGTCATCGGCAAGCCCGCCACGCTGGCCCAGGGTCAGACGCCGATCCTGATCAACTGGGACTACAACGCGCTTTCCGGCCGCGACAACCTGAACAACAACCCGCCGGTCGAGGTCATCGTTCCGAAGTCGGGCGTCGTTGCCGGCGTCTACGTGCAGGCGATCAGCGCCTATGCGCCGCATCCGAACGCCGCCAAGCTGTGGATGGAATATCTCTATTCCGACGAAGGTCAGCTCGGCTGGCTGAAGGGCTACTGCCACCCGATCCGCTTCAACGACCTTGCCAAGAACGGCAAGATCCCGCAGGAACTGCTTGACAAGCTGCCGCCGGCCGCTGCCTACGAAGCTGCGGTGTTCCCGACGCTTGACGACCAGGCCAAGGCGAAGGAAGCAATCACCAAGAACTGGGATTCGGTGGTCGGCGCCAACGTCCAGTAAGAAACTCAATTCCGGGCGGTCGAAAGGCCGCCCGGAACCATTCCGGATTTCGGCCGCATGAGCGAAACCACCTACCCCGATCCAGCTGCTGCCCGGCAGGCCGTGCCGCCGGCGCGTGCGGAAGGCATGCGGCTTCCGTTGCACTGGCTGGGCGTCGCGCCCTTTTTCATTTTCGCACTGATGTTCCTGATCCTGCCGACCTTCTATCTGGTGGTTGGCGCCTTCCAGAACGATCAGGGCGAATTTACCCTTGCCAATCTGGCTGCGCTGTTCCAGCCCTCGATCCTGGCCGCCTACTGGATCTCGATCCGCATCAGCCTGGCCTCGGCCGTGCTCGGCGCTCTCGCCGGTCTTGCCATTGCCGTGGCCATCGTCCGTGGCGGCCTGCCGAAGTGGGTGCGCTCGACCACGATGACGTTCTCGGGCGTCGCCTCCAATTTCGCCGGCGTGCCGCTGGCTTTCGCTTTTCTTGCCACGCTCGGCCGGCTCGGCCTCGTCACCGTGCTGTTGCGCACCTGGTTCGACATCAACATCTATGCGCTCGGCTTCAACATCCTGTCCTTCGCCGGCCTGACGCTGACCTATCTGTTCTTCCAGATCCCGCTGATGGTCGTCATCATCACGCCGGCCATCGACGGGCTGAAGAAGGAATGGGGCGAAGCCGCCGCAACGCTTGGCGCCACCCAGTTCCAGTACTGGCGCATGGTGGTTATCCCCGTGCTGTGGCCGAGCTTCCTCGGCACCGTCATCCTGCTGTTCGCCAATGCCTTCGGCGCCATCGCCACCGCCTATGCGCTGACCGGCTCGTCGCTCAACATCGTGCCCATCCTGCTCTATGCGCAGATCCGCGGCGACGTGCTGCACAATCCGCATCTCGGCTATGCGCTGGCCTTCGGGATGATCTTCGTCACCGGGCTCGCCAACATCTTCTACATCTGGTTCCGCGTCCGCAGCGAGAGGTGGCTCAAATGAAGGCCGGCCGTTTCTGGGCATGGCTCACCTTCGCGCTCGGGGCAGCCTATTTCTTCATCCCGCTGATCGCGACGCTGGAGTTCTCGCTGCGCATGCGCCGCGGCGAATATTCCTTCGACGCCTACCGGGTGGTGCTTGGCGACGTGCGTTTCCAGGAAACCTTCCTGTATTCGACGGTGATCGCCTGCCTGACGATCGTCATCGGCGTGCTCTTGGTGGTGCCGACCGCCTACTGGATCCGGCTGCGCATGCCGTGGATCAGGCCCGTCGTGGAATTCATCACGCTTTTGCCGCTGATCATCCCGGCGATCGTCATCGTGTTCGGCTACATCCGCATGTATGGCTCGAATTCGCCCTTGCCGTTCCTGGCGACCACGCGCGGCACCGACTTCCTGTTGATGATCGGCTATGCCACGCTTGCGCTGCCATACATGTACCGCGCCGTCGATACCGGGCTGCGCACCATCGATGTGCGCACGCTCACCGAAGCCGCGCAGGTGCATGGCGCGGGCTGGACCACGATCATCGCCCGCATCATCCTGCCTAACGTTCTGATCGCGGTGCTATCGGGCGCCTTCCTTACCTTTGCCATCGTGATCGGCGAATTCACAATGGCGAGCCTGCTCAACAGGCCGGCCTTCGGTCCGTACCTGCAGAATATCGGCGCCAACCGCGCCTATGAGCCTGCGGCGCTGGCGGTGATCGCCTTCGCCATCACCTGGGGCTGCATGTCGGTGATCCAGGTATTGTCCCGCTTCGCGCCGAAATCGGCCAACAACCCGAATTGAACGAAAGAAACGACGCGATGTCCGAAACATTTCTCAGCATCCAGGGAGTTCGCAAGTCGTTCGGCCAGACCACCGTGGTCAAGGACTTCAACCTCGACGTCTCGCGCGGCGAGTTCGTTTCCTTTCTTGGACCGTCGGGTTGCGGCAAGACCACCATGCTGCGCACGGTGGCCGGCTTCGAAGAGCCGACCGCCGGCCGCATCATGATCGGCGGCAAGGATGTCACCAATCTGAAGCCCAACCAGCGCAATATCGGCATGGTGTTCCAGGCTTACGCGCTGTTCCCCAACCTGACGGTGGCGCAGAACATCGCCTTCGGGCTCAAGGTTGCTGGCGTGCCCAGGGCCGAGATCGAGCAGCGCGTGGAGGAGATGCTCGGCATCATCAAGCTGCCCGACTATGGCAGCCGCTATCCCTACCAGCTCTCCGGCGGCCAGCAGCAGCGCGTGGCGCTCGCCCGCGCGCTGGCGCCCAAGCCGAAACTGCTGCTGCTCGACGAGCCCCTGTCGGCGCTCGACGCCAAGGTGCGCATCTCGCTGCGCGAGGAAATCCGCGCGATCCAGAAGAAGCTCGACATCACCACCATCTTCGTGACCCACGACCAGGAAGAGGCGCTGTCGATGTCCGACCGCATCGTGGTCATGCATGACGGCAAGGTGGAGCAGGTCGGCACGCCGTTCGAGATTTACAACCGGCCGGCGACGCGCTTCGTCGCCAACTTCGTCGGCACGCTCAACGTTCTTGACGGTACCGTTATCGACCCGGCCAGCGCCACCGTCAGGATCAACGATCGCGACATCTCGCTCGACAAGGGTGCGATCAACGGCGCCAAGGCGGGCGACGTGCTGTCGCTGGCGCTGCGGCCGGAAGCGATCGTTCTTGGCAAGCAGGAAGGGCGCGACACCAGCCTGGGCGGGCACATCGCCGACGTCAGCTTCCTCGGTTCGGTCATCCGCGTGCGCGTGGGCCTGGGCAAGAATGCCGTGTCGCTCGACACGTTCAACAGCCCCGCCAGCCCACCGCCGGTGGTGGGCGAAAAGGCCGAGATCAGCTTCTCGTCGAGCGACTTGCTGGTTCTACACTAAAGAGAAGGCAATCACGCCGGCCGGCCCATAGGCACGGCCGGACATGATCGCAAATGTGGATCGGTGATTAGTGGCCGCCGCCGCCACCGTGGCCACCGCTATGGCCGCCAGCACCGCCGCCGTGGCCACCGCCACCATAGCCGCCGCCTCCGCCGCTACCATAGCCGCCGGCGTGGCCGCCCATACCGTGACCGCCGTTGCCACCCATGCCATGGCTGCCATGATGGCCGTGATTGTTTTGACCGTGGTTATGATGGCCATGATTGTGGCGGTTGCGTTCATGTCGGAAGCCAACGACATTGTTGCGAGGATTGAGAAGGTTATTTCCACCGCCGACTAGCGGCCCATAGTAACCGGGCGCGGTTATCCCATACACATTGGAACCGGTTGTACATCCAGATATCATGGCTAATACGCCCAAAGATATTGAAGCGAGCAAAATACGCATCGTCGTAATCTCCGTTCAGAGTATTCCGTTTGCGCTAAGCCTCCGCCAACTTCGCCTAAAGATGTGCCTGGGGCTGCTGCTCGACCAGTAAATTTGAAGTCACTTTCCAGAGAGGGAGAGTTGTCTAGAAAATCCCTTCGAGCTTTGCATGGCTCGGAAGATCACCGGACGCACCGCGGAGGATGGGCCTGCCGCGCTCAAGATGCCGCGGGTGAGGAGATGGCTCGTGGACTGCGGGGAAGGCCCCAGCCAGAAGGGCAGGGGCCGAATTCGAAACTATTCGTTGATTGTGTAGGAACCGAGTTCGCACAGGTCCTGCGTATCGGTCGTGGTGTCGAGCTCGGAATCTTCCGAGAATTCGAACTTCATGTCGTATGCGCAGACGGTGCGGCCATCGGCGATCGTCACCGTGGCGCTTTCACCCGGGTTCAGAACCTCCTGGCCGAGGACATCATCCTCCCAATCGTTCACGCCCGTGGGCGAGGTGTGGAACTGGGTCAAAACAGAGTTGGTGCCGTTGGTCAGCGTGAAAACAAGATCTTCCGCCTGCGCCACGCACGCGGAAGCCAAGCAGGCCGCGAACGCTGCAGCAGAAATGGTATGCAATCTAAACTTCATGATGCTTTTTCCTGCTCGAAATTGAGCAAGGCTGTCTAACAAGGCAAGGCACGGTTTGAAATAGGCGTCCAGCGGAATCCGCCAGGTATTCTTCGGAAGGCGGCGGTGGGATGGCTCTGCACTGCTCCAGCGCGAGTAGTTCAAGCCGCGCCGTAGTCGTTTTGTTCAATCTGGAAGCATCGGCCAATGTAAGGCGGCCATCCCGGTCAAGAAAAGCGGCGCGAGGGCGGCGGCCACCCGTCGCGCCGGAAAGACGATGGGGCCTATGGCCCCGTGATCCTGTGAAACGGCCTACACGTTCTTCGCCGCCAGGAACATCAACGCATAGGCCGCCTTGCGCCTGTCCCATCCGGCGGCCTCTGCCTTGTCGAGCAGTTGCAGAAGCACCGGCTCCAGCACCTGCTTGCATTCGGTTTCATATGCAAATTGGGTTGGCGGGTGGCGCGGCGGTGCGATCCCCGCGAAAGTTTCCGTATTCGTCATGAAAGCACCTAGAAGTATGCCGCACCGGATGAGGGTGCAGCTTTTGCAGTTCTCACGCTCGGTAGCGCCCGCCCGGAGGCGGGCACCCGGTTCATGCGTCAGAAGTCCATGCCGCCTCCGGCGGGCATCGCGGGCGCGGCCTCCTTCTTCGGCTTTTCGGCGATCATGGCCTCGGTGGTGACCAGCAGGCCGGCAACTGAGGCCGCGTCCTGCAATGCGGTGCGTACGACCTTCACCGGGTCGATCACGCCCTGCGCGTAGAGGTCGCCGAACTCGTCGGTCTGGGCGTTCCAGCCATAGCCGAACTCGTCCTTCTCGCGCAGCTTGCCGACAATGATGGAGCCTTCGGCCCCGGCATTTTCCGCGATCTGGCGCACCGGAGCCTCGATGGCGCGGCGCACGATATGGACACCGTGCTTCTGGTCGGGGTTTTCGACGTTCACGCCATCCAGCGCCCTTGCGGCCCGCAGCAGCGCCACGCCACCGCCCGGCAGCACGCCTTCCTCCACCGCCGCGCGGGTGGCGTGCAGCGCGTCGTCCACGCGGTCCTTCTTTTCCTTGACCTCGATCTCGGTCGCGCCGCCCACGCGGATCACGGCGACACCGCCACCCAGCTTGGCCAGGCGCTCCTGCAGCTTTTCGCGGTCATAGTCCGAGGTGGTTTCCTCGATCTGGGCCTTGATCTGCGTGACACGGGCCTGGATCTCGCTCTTGGAGCCTGCACCATCGACGATGGTGGTGTTCTCCTTCTCGATCACCACCTTCTTGGCGCGGCCGAGCATGTTGAGCGTGACGTTCTCGAGCTTGATGCCCAGATCCTCGCTGATCGCCGTGCCGCCGGTAAGGATGGCGATGTCCTCCAGCATGGCCTTGCGGCGGTCGCCGAAGCCGGGCGCCTTCACGGCCGCGACCTTCAGGCCGCCGCGCAGCTTGTTGACCACCAGCGTGGCCAGCGCCTCGCCCTCGACGTCCTCGGCGATGATGAGCAGCGGCTTGCCAGACTGCACCACCGCTTCCAGCACCGGGAGCATGGCTTGCAGGTTGGAAAGCTTCTTCTCCTGGATCAGCACATAAGGCTCATCCAGCTCGACGCGCATCTTGTCCTGGTTGGTGATGAAGTAGGGCGAGAGATAGCCACGGTCGAACTGCATGCCCTCGACCACCTCGAGTTCGGTGTCGGCGGTCTTGGCTTCCTCGACGGTGATCACGCCCTCATTGCCGACCTTCTGCATCGCTTCGGCCAGGAAGCGGCCGATCTCGGCATCGCCATTTGCCGAGATAGTGCCGACCTGGGCGATCTCGTCATTGTTGGTCACCTTGCGGGCATTGGCCTTCAGTTCGGCCACCACGGCCTCGACCGCCTTGTCGATGCCGCGCTTCAGGTCCATCGGGTTCATGCCCGAGGCCACGGCCTTGGCGCCTTCCTTGACGATTGCCTGGGCGAGAACGGTCGCGGTCGTGGTGCCGTCGCCGGCCAGGTCGCTGGTCTTGGAGGCGACTTCGCGCACCATCTGGGCGCCCATGTTCTCGAACTTGTCCTCGAGCTCTATTTCCTTGGCGACGCTCACGCCGTCCTTGGTGATGCGCGGCGCGCCGAAAGACTTGTCGATGACGACGTTGCGGCCCTTGGGGCCAAGCGTCACCTTTACCGCATTGGCCAGGATGTCGACGCCGCGCAGCATCTTCTCGCGGGCTTCGGAATGGAACTTCACTTCCTTGGCAGCCATTGGATCACTCCTTCGATAGGCAGTTTCGTTGACTGGTGGCGCAAGAAGCCGTCAGGCGGCCTTCTTGGCCGTTGAGGCGGATTCGATCACGCCCATCACGTCGCTTTCCTTCATGATGAGAAGGTCTTCGCAATCGAGCTTTATCTCGGTGCCGGACCATTTTCCGAAGAGGATCCGGTCGCCGGCCTTCACATCGAGCGGCAGAACCTGGCCGCTCTCTGCACGCGCACCGGAACCGACGGCGATGACCTCGCCCTCCTGCGGCTTTTCCTTGGCTGTGTCGGGAATGATGATGCCGCCGGCGGTCTTCTCTTCGGCCTCGATGCGGCGGACCAGGATGCGGTCATGCAATGGACGGAACTTCATGTCGTTCTCCTCAAGGACAAACAGTTTCGAAAGCTCCTGCGCTCCGATCCGTGAGTGGCGGCGGAGCGGGGCGCGCGACCCTCTCCGGCATCGCGCGATATCGAGCTAGTTCCGGGGTTTTGGGGTTTCAAGAGGATGGCGCAAAAATTTTGGCACTCGCAGCCTTGGTGTGCTAGCGCCATGAAAATACGGGCCTATTAGGCTGCCGCTAAGCCGATACATCGGCGGCGATGCTGGCTTCGCAACTCGCGCTCCCGGCCGCCCGATCGGCCTTAAACTCCAGTTAACCTGTGGATATGTACGCTCCCGTTTGCACGCTATCGTACAGATGGCGAGGCGGGGCAGATGAACGGCCCGGAAAACGGCGGCGGCGCGCGAGGCAGCAAAAAAACCTCCCGCGCATGGAACAATGCTGCATGGGCAGGTCGCCCAAAGGGGAGTTTGGCGGCCGCAAAGGGGGAATTCGCATGGCAGTCATCGTCGGATGCATCCTGGCATCATTCAGAACCATGCGGGCTGATCCTGAAGCAGGGCAAAGCAATTCGCCGCAAGGAATGGAAAACCATATTTGCCGAAATCTTCTGGAGAGCGCGCAACTCCGCGAATCTTCCGGCGCATGTCGCAATTCGTCAACCACCTCGCGCCTAAGCGCTTCAGGGTCTCGGCCTCTGTGCTGAGCGGTCGGCTTTAAGACTGCGCCGGCAAGCAGGAAAGCAATTGAGTTTTGTCACGTCCACGGCAAGGAAATACCCAATGAGTTCCATCGCATTCGACACAGAACTTCCCCGCCGGGCCGGAAAGTCGGGGCGGCGGCGATGGAGCTTCTCGCTTGCCAATCTCAACATCGTTCGCAAGCTGGCGCTGGCCTTCTCGGCCATCTTCGTCGTCAGCATCGTCGTGGCCCTGCTCGTGATGCGGTCGCTCGACACGATCGAAACCGCCAGCGGGGAATATGAAACCGCAAACCGCCTGCTGACCGAGCTCAGCAAGGCCGAGGCGCTTCATCTCGACAGGCTGAACCTCGCGCGTCTGTACGCGCTGTCGCCGAACAACGATGTGCGGACCCGCTACGGCGACGCCACGAAGCTGCTTGAGGAGCATGTCGTCAACGCCAAGACCGAGGCGGAAGGCAACGAAAGTCTGCTGGCGGCAATAGGGAAATTCCATACCTCCACCCGGAAGTGGCGCCTCGACGTGGGCGATCCGATCGTCAAGCTGGCGACTGATCCCAACATGCTGCAGCGCGCACGTGATCTTGCGGTGTCGGAGCACACCATCGACACCGAGACCGCCGCGCGCTCCGCGGTTGCGGACGTGCAGGCCCAGATCTCCGACTGGCTGCAGGAAGTGCGCCGGCTCAAGGACGAGGCCGTCATTTTCGCCGAACGCCTGCAGCTTGGCGGTGCGGGTCTGACGGTGGGCTTCCTGGTGCTGATCGCGTGGTGGCTGTCGCGACAGATCGCGCGGCCGGTGAGCTTGATGACGGCGGCGATGCGGGCGCTGGCGGCCGGCGACCACGGCGTGGCAGTGCCGGCGGTGGGGCGGCGCGACGAGGTCGGCCAGATGGCGGCGGCGGTCGAGACGTTCAAGGCGGCGGCGATCGAGAAGCTCAGGCTGGAGGCCGAGGCCGCGGCGAGCCGCAAGCGCGCTGAGGAAGAGCGGGCGGCAGCCGCCGCGCGCAAGGCCGAGGAGGACCGCCAGGACGCGGTCGCCATCGCCGCGCTCGGCGAGGGGCTCGACCGGC
>JAEWHN010000066.1 GCA_023387775.1 Pseudomonadota bacterium
TTATTGGGAAGACCAGCGCCTCGGCAAGAACGTGCTGCAGACCAATATCGACGCCTACCGCAAGCTCCGGAACACCATCCGCTGGATGCTCGGCACGCTCGCCCATGACGAGGGCGACGTGGTGCCGGTAGCCGAGATGCCCGAACTCGAGCAGCTGATGCTGCACCGTCTCGCCGAGCTCGACGAGATCGTGCGCACCGGCTACGACGCCTTCGAGTTCAAGCGCATCACGCGTGCGCTGCTCGACTTCATGGTGGTGGAACTGTCGGCCTTCTATTTCGACATCCGCAAGGACGCGCTCTACTGCGATGCGCCGTCGAGCCTGCGCCGCAAGGCTGCCATGCAGGTGGTGCGCCATCTGTTCGACCATCTGGTGACGTGGCTTGCGCCGATGCTGCCCTTCACCACCGAGGAAGCCTGGCTTGACCGCTATCCCTCGGCTGAATCGGTACATCTGGAGCAGTTCCGCGATGTGCCGGCCGACTGGAAGAACGAGGCGCTGGCCGAGAAGTGGCGCAAGATCCGCCAGGTGCGCAGTGTCGTTACCGGCGCGCTGGAGCTCGAACGTGCCAAGAAGACCATCGGCTCTTCGCTCGAGGCCGTCCCGGTTGTCTACATCGCCGATGTCGCTCTGGAGGCAGCTCTCGCCGACGTCGACATGGCCGAGATCAGCATCACCAGCGACCTCGTCGTCACGCGCGGCGAAGCGCCGGCGGACGCCTTCACGCTGCGCGAGGTGCCGGGCGTGGCCGTGGTAGTGGAGAAGGCGGAGGGCAGGGGTCTGCGCAAATGCGCGCGCTCCTGGCGCTACACCGCAGACATCGGCGCCGACTCGCGCTTCCCCGATGTTTCCGCGCGGGATGCGGCGGCGCTGCGCGAACTGGACGCGCTCGGACGCATTTGAAGGTGCGGGAAGGGCGGCGGCACGGTCGTTGCCCTTCCTTTCCGCTTGCGCTAAAAGCGCGGGACACCGGTCGACAAATTGTCGCCGGATTCCCGTCGGAAGAGGGTCGATGGGGAACGTCCGGGCGCCCGCCCGGAAACCGGCGAGAGCGAGAGGCGGACTGCAGTGAAATTTTCCGGCATGACTGAAAAGACGCACGCGCGCCTGTCTGTTTTGGCGTTGCTGGTTTCCGGACTGGCAGTTGCCGGCTGCGTCGGCTCTCCCACCTACGGTACGGACAAGACGGCCGGCGAGCAGCTTGTCGGCGATGTGACGGGTATTCTTTCCGTCGCGCCGAAGAAGCGCGCTGTCATAGATTACAAGCCGCGCCCTGAACTGGTGCGGCCGAAGGCGGGCGAAAAGCTGAGCCTGCCGGCGCCGCAAAACAGCATCGTGACGGCGGAAAACAGCGCCTGGCCGGAGTCGCCGGAGCAGCAGCGGGCCCGGCTGCGCGCGGAAGCGACGCAGAACCGTGACAATCCCGGCTGGCGTCCGGAAATCCAGGGCGACGTCAACGCGCCTTCTTCCGCGCCCTCCTTGCCGCTCGGCGCCTCGCAGCGCAGCTTCGAGTCGGGCATCGGCAAAGCCGAAGATGAAAAGAGCAAGCGCGAGGCGTTCAACAAGCGCTTGGCCGAAAACCGTCAAGGCAGCCCCACGTCGCGCAAGTATCTGAGTGAGCCGCCGCTGGACTATCGGAAGCCGGCCGAAACCGCGCCGACCGAGGACATCGGCGAGGACGAGTACAAGAAGGAGCGGCGCCTGAAGGCCGCAGCCAACAAGGGCAGCTGGCGCAACATTCTGCCCTGGTAAGCCTGAGGGCGTTTTAGCGCTCAAACCTCGCGGCGCGACTGGAAGAAATTCTTGAGCAGCGATGCGGCGTCGCATTCGGCGATGCCGGAATAGACTTCCGGCACATGGTGACACGTCGGAGAGGAAAAAAAGCGTACGCCACTGACCACGGCGCCGCCCTTTTCGTCCGCCGCGCCAAAATAAAGGCGGCGGATGCGGGCGAAGGATATGGCGCCGGCGCACATGGTGCAGGGCTCGAGTGTCACATAGAGATCAAGTTCGGTGAGGCGTTCCGCCGATAGCTTCTGCGAGGCTTCGCGGATCGCCAGCATCTCGGCATGCGCAGTCGGGTCGTTGAACTCGCGGGTGCGGTTGCCGGCGCTGGCGACGACTGCATTGCCGTCGGCCAGAACCGCGCCCACCGGTACTTCGCCGCGTGCTGCTGCTGCCCTTGCCTCGGCAAGTGCCAGCGCCATGAAATCAGGGCGTTTCAAGCCTTATTCCCCTCGCAACTGTGAAGTGTTCCTGTTATCTACCGCCCTTGAAAGGCAAATTCCACATGGACGACGATCGAAAGAAATTCCCGCGCAAGGGCGGGCCCAAGCCGGGTGGTCCGCGAGGGCGCGATGGCGCGCCGCGCAAGGACGGAAAACCCGGATTCGCTGGTAAGCAGGGCTTCGGCGGCAAGCCGCGCGCGGAAGGTTCCAAGCCTTTCATGAAGCGCGAGCGCGATGGCGCCGACCGTCCCTTCGCCAAGCGGCGTGACGACGCCTTTGCCGGTGGCGATCGCCCCAAGCGCGATTTTCGCCGTGACGACCGGCCGCGCGAGGGCGATGCCGAGCGGCCGAGGCGCGAGTTCCGGCGCGACGACAGGCCGCGCGAGGAAGGGTCCAAGCCTTTCGTAAAGCGCGAGCGCGATGGCGCCGACCGCCCATTCGCCAAGCGGCGCGATGATGCCTTTGGCGGTGGCGAGCGCCCCAAGCGCGATTTTCGCCGTGACGACCGGCCGCGCGAAGGCGATGCCGAGCGGCCGAGGCGTGAGTTCCGGCGCGACGACAGGCCGCGCGAGGAAGGTGGTTCCGGTTTTCAGAAACGGCCGCGTCCCGAAGGGCGGCCCTTCGAGAAGCGCGAGGGGCCACGGCCCGGTCGCTTCGAGCGGACAGCTGAAAGGGGCGAGGGTTTTTCGCGTGAGAATCGCAACGAGGCAGAGCGTGGCGAACGGCCGGCGCGGCAGTTCGACCGTCCGCGCGCCCCGCGCGAAGGCGGCTTCGAGGGACGTCCGAGACTTGAAGGCGGAAAACCGAGGCCCAAGCCGGCGGGTGCCGGCCACAAGCCGTTCGATCGCGCCCGCGGCGCGGCGGAAGAAGCGCCGGGCGAACGCATCGCCAAGCGGCTGGCGCGCGTGGGCATCGCCTCGCGTCGCGATGCCGAGGAACTGATCGCGGCAGGGCGCGTGCGGGTAAACGGCCAGGTTCTGACCTCGCCTGCCCTCAATGTCATGCCGCAAGACCGGATCGAGCTGGACGGCGAGGTCATCCCGCCGGCCGAGCGGACGCGGCTGTTCCTGTTCCACAAGCCCGCCGGAGTGGTGACCACCAACCGCGACCCCGAGGGCCGCAAGACGGTTTTCGACATTCTGCCCGCCGACCTGCCACGCCTGATGACGGTCGGCCGCCTCGACATCAACACCGAGGGGTTGCTGCTGCTGACCAATGATGGCGGCCTGGCGCGCGTGCTGGAGCTGCCGACCACCGGCTGGCTCAGGCGCTATCGCGCGCGCGTGCACGGCAAGGTCGACGAAAAGCAGCTTGAGGCGCTGAAGGAAGGCATTGCCGTGGACGGCGTCTTCTACGGCGCGGTCGAGGCTTCGCTCGAGCGCACGCAGGGCACCAATGCCTGGCTCACTGTCGGCCTGCGCGAGGGCAAGAACCGCGAGGTCAAGAACATCCTCGGCGCGCTCGGCCTTGAGGTCACGCGGCTGATCCGCATCTCCTTCGGGCCGTTCCAGCTCGGAGAGCTGCCGGAGGGCCACATCCAGGAGCTGAAAGGGCGCCTGCTGCGCGAGCAGCTCGGCGAAAGGCTGATCGAGGAAGCAGGCGCGAATTTCGACGCCGATATCCTCAAGCCCTTCTCCAACAAGCCGGTGAGCCGTGATTTCGGAAGGGATGCCGATGCAGGCGCGCCGGCCCGGGCGCCACGTGAGCCGCGGTCGCTCGAGGTGGGCGAAGGCGGCCTCATCAAGCGTAATCGCAGGCGCGACGAACAGCGCCACCGCGAAGACATGCGCGATCGGCTGCAGACGAAGCCGGAACGCGCGTTCAAGCCGGACCATGGCGACAAGCCGCGTTTCAAGTCCAAGCACGGCGAAAAGCCGGGTGGCGATCGTGCAAGCCGGCCGTTCGAGACGCCGGGCGCGCGGAAGGCCAATGTGTGGATGGCGCCGGGCGCGCGCCCCATCGGCAAGGGCAAGTCGAGCGCCGAAACGGCCGAAGGGCCGGCCCGCAAACCGGGCAAGCCGCACCACGGCAAGCCGTACTTCGACAAGGAGGGCGGTGGCAAGTCGGGCTTCGGCAAACCACGCCGCGAAGGCGACGAGGGCAGGGGACCACGCGGCGGCGGCGACCGTCCGTCGGGGCCGCGCAAGGGCAAGGGCGATGCGGGTCGTCGGCGGTGAGTTTCGCGGCCGGCCGTTGGCCACGCCGCGCAGCAACGCGATCCGCCCGACCACCGACCGTACCCGAGAGGCGCTGTTCAACGTTCTGGTCCATCGCTATGGCGACCGGCTGCAGGGCGGGCGCGTGCTCGACCTGTTCGCCGGCACCGGCGCGCTCGGGCTGGAGGCTTTGTCGCGCGGCGCCTCATTCTGCATGTTCGTGGAGGAATCGGCGGAAGGGCGCGGGCTGATCCGCGCCAATGTGGAGGCGTTCGGCCTCACCGGCCGCACCAAGATCTTCCGGCGAGATGCCGGCAAGTTGGGAGCGGCTGGCACCGTCCAGCCCTTCGACCTGGTCTTTGCCGACCCGCCTTATGGCAAGGGCCTCGGCGAGGCTGCGCTGCATTCCGCCCTTGCGGGCGGCTGGCTTGCGGCGGATGCACTATGCGTCGTGGAGGAGAGCGCAGCGGCCGCCTTCGACCCAGGCCCCGGCTTCTCGACCGTCGACGAACGCAGCTACGGCGAAACGATCATTCGCCTGATCGAGCGGGCCTGAAGCCTGCTCAGGGGCAGAAATGTGAAATTTCTCGCTCCCAAAGCTCAACTTTTTTCACCAGCCTCTGTTTTTTCCGATTCTGGTCTAGAATCGGCCTCTTTCTCACGACAGATGACAATCTGTTAACTTTTCGGGATAGGGTGCTTGCACCTATATCTCGGCAAGCTCGTGAAAATAACGAGAAGCCGAAAATAACGAGAAGCCAAGGAGCCCCAGTTGATGTTTTTTGAAACCGGGCGGTTTAGGCCGCGCAGCCGGGCATGGGCCGCGTCGCTTGCGCTGCTGGTCGCCACCGCAGTTGCACTTCCGGCCGTGGCCGAACCCACGCGCCAGAACGCCACCGACGTCGCCAACTTTACGCTCGACAACGGCATGGAAGTCGTCGTCATTCCAGACCACCGCGCACCCGTCGTGACCCACATGGTCTGGTACAAGATAGGTAGCGCCGACGAACCGGCCGGCAAGTCCGGTATCGCACATTTCTTCGAACACCTGATGTTCAAGGGCACGACCAACCACAAGGCGGGCGAATTCGGGGCCAAGATCGCGGAGATCGGGGGCAGCGAAAACGCCTTCACCTCGTACGACTACACGGCCTACCACCAGACCGTGTCGCCGGACGCGCTCGAAACCATGATGAGTTTCGAGTCCGACCGCATGCGCAACCTGATCCTCACCGACGATGTGATCGGGCCCGAGCGCGACGTCATCCTCGAGGAGCGCCGCTCGCGCATCGAGGGCAGCCCCGAGGCTCTGCTCGGTGAGGAGGTTCAGGCCACGCTGTTCCAGAACCATCCTTACCGCATCCCGGTCATCGGCTGGATGCACGAGATGGAACAGCTGAACCGCCCCGAGGCGATCGAGTTCTACAACCGTTACTACGCGCCCAACAATGCGGTGCTGGTGGTGGCTGGCGATGTCGAGCCGCAGAAGGTGCGCGAGCTTGCCGAAAAGACCTACGGCAAGGTGGCGCGCGGGCCGGACCTGCCGCCGCGCATCCGCCCGACCGAGCCGACCCCGCACACCAAGCGCACCGTGACGCTGACCGACCCGCGTGTCGCCGTCCCGAGCTTTTCCAGGGCCTGGGTGGTTCCGTCCTATAACACTGCCAAGCCCGGTGAAGCAGAAGCGCTCGATCTTCTGTCCGAGATCCTGGGTGGCGGCCAGCGCAGCCGTCTCTACCAGCAGCTGATCGTCAAGAGCGGCATCGCTTCTGACGCTGGCGCTTTCTTCGACGGCTCTTCGCTCGACGACACGTCCTTCACGCTCTACGGCTCGCCGCGCGACGAGAGCGGCCTGCAAGCCGTGGAAGCCGCGGTCGACGGCGAGCTTGCCCGCATCGTCAAGGAGGGGGTGAGCGAGCAGGAGCTGCAGAAGGCCAAGGACCGCTATGTGCGTGGCATGATCTTTGCTCGCGACAAGCAGTCCAACATGGCCAATATCTACGGCGCAGCACTTGCAACGGGAAAGACGGTCAAGGACGTGCAGGAGTGGCCCGAGAGGGTCCGTGCAGTCACGGCTGAGCAGGTGCAGGCCGTCGCGGCCAGGTATCTGAGGCCCGAAATCGGGGTGACGAGCTATCTTCTGCCTTCCGGCGAAGAGGCCGAGCCCGCCACGGCGGATGCGCCTCCTGTCGGCGCGGACGCGCCTGCTGCCGGGCCTGAACCGGTCGGCGCACAGCCTGAAGGCAGAACTCCGGCCGATGCTCCGACGGTAAACACCGCCGCCCCCGCAAATTGAACTGGAATAGTTGAATGACACTGAAGATGGACCTGCGTTCGCCTGCGGTTGGCTTCGTGGCCACCGTTGCGACCTCGCTGATGTTGCTGCTGGCGCCGGCGCGCGCCGACATGAACATCCAGGAAGTGAAGTCCGATAGCGGCGTCAGCGCCTGGCTGGTCGAGGATTACTCGGTGCCGATCGTCTCGATCCGTTTCGCTTTCGAGGGCGGCGCCACGCAAGACCCGAAGGGCAAGGAAGGCCTGACCACTCTCATGACCGGGATGTTCGACGAAGGTGCGGGCGATCTCGACAGGGAGGCCTTCCAGGCGCGCCTCGACGACCTTGGTGCCGATATGGGCTTCAGCGCCAATCGCGACGCGATCTATGGCTCCATGCGCATGCTGGCCGAGCAGAAGGACAACTCCTTCGACCTGCTGCGCATGGCCATCAACGCGCCGCGCTTCGACAAGGAACCGCTGGATCGCATTCGCGCGCAGATGGTTTCCGGCATCCTTGCCGGCGCCCGCGATCCCAACACGGAGGCCCAGTTCAAGTGGGCGACGGCGCTCTATGGCGATCATCCGTATGCGAGGCGTGCGGAAGGCACCGACAAGACCCTGGCGACGATCACCCAGGACGACCTGCGCGCTCTGCATAAGGCCATCTTCGCCCGGCAGAACCTGAAGGTCGCGGTTGTCGGCGCCATCGATGCCGATGCCCTGAAAGTCGAACTGGACAAGCTGTTCGGCAGCCTGCCGGAGAAGCCCTCGCTCACCCCGGTGCCCGACATCGCGCCCAAGCTGGGGCAGCAGGTTCGCGTCGAATACCCATTGCCGCAGACCAGCATCCAGCTTACCTATCCCGGTATGGAGCGCGACAAGCCCGAGTTTTTCGCGGCCGTGCTGATGAACCACATCCTGGGCGGCGGCACCTTCTCCTCGCGGCTCTTCGACGAGGTGCGGGAAAAGCGCGGGCTGACCTATGGCGTGAGTTCGTCGCTGGTGAACAGCAACCACTCTTCGGCGCTGATAATCGGCACCTCTACTCGCGCCGATAAGGCGAACGAGACGTTGGGCGTCATCCGCGACGTGGTGAGCAAGATGGCCAATGAAGGACCGACGGAGGCCGAGTTGACGGCGGCCAAGAAGTACCTGATCGGCGCCTACCCCATCAACAACCTCGACTCCTCGAGCGCTGTTGCCAGCACGCTGGTGGAGCTTCAGGTCGAGGGCCTCGGCATCGACTACATGCAGCGTCGCGCTGGCCTCATCAATGCGGTGACGCTTGAGGATACGAAGTCGGTGGCGCGCAAGCTCTTGGACGTTGCTCCGGCCGAGCTGATCGTCGGCCCCTCCGATGCTGCCACTGCCGCAGCCGCAGGAGGCAATGGATGAGCCCAACCTTCGCCGTCGCCTTCGGTGGCGGCGGAGCTCGCGGCCTTGCCCACATCCACGTCATCGAGGCGCTGGACGAGTTGGGCATCCGCCCCGTTGCAATTGCCGGCTCCTCGATCGGCGCGATCATGGGAGCCGGCATGGCTGCCGGCATGACAGGCCGGCAAGTGCACGATTACGCCCGTTCCATCCTCGGGCGCCGGGCAGAGGTGGCAACCCGCATGTGGCGGGCCCGGCCCATGACTTTCGCGGAAATGATGGAAGGCGGCCTGCGCGTCAGCCAGTTCAACATCGAACGCATTCTCAGGTCGTTCCTGCCGCCGGAAATTCCGGCCACATTCGAAGAGCTGAAAATCCCCCTGAGAGTGACGGCGACCGACTATTTCGGGCACCAGCTCAGGGTTTTCAGTTCGGGCGATCTCAATTCCGCGCTGGCCGCCTCAGCCGCGATCCCGGCGGTGTTCGGCCCGGTCAAGCGCGGCGGCCGCCTGCTGATAGACGGCGGCATCTACAACCCGGTGCCGTTCGACTTGGTTGAGAAGGACGCCGACATCGTGATCGCCATCGATGTCATCGGCGCGCCCACCGACAGCGGATACAGGAAGCCGAACTCCATCGACCTCATGTTCGGCGCCACGCAGCTGATGATGCAGTCGATCATCGCCGGCAAGCTCGAGCACAGTCAGCCCGACATCCTTCTACGTCCGCCGGTGTCGCGCTTCCGCGTGCTGGACTTCCTCAAGATCGATGCGGTGATGGGCGAGACCGTCGCCATCAAGGACGAACTCAAGCGCGCGGTCGAGGTCGTTCTGGACAAACGCGAAAACCGCCGGCGCGCCTAGCCCCCGTTGCGGGCTAGGCCGCGAAAACCTGTTCGAGAGATCGGAAGCCCTTGAACTCGAGCGCATTGCCCGATGGGTCGCGAATGAACAGCGTTGCCTGTTCGCCCGGCTCACCGGCAAAGCGCAGCATCGGCTTTTCCAGCCAGTCGATGTCGTCGCGCGCCAGCAGCCGGTCGGCCAGCACCTGCCAATCGGCCATAAGCAGCACGACGCCGAAATGCGGAATGGGCACCTGCTTGCCGTCGACCTGGCCGTCACCGGCCGCGGCGGCCGTTGCGGGGCGCAGATGCGCCGACATCTGATGGCCGTAGAGGTCGAAATCCACCCAGGTCTCGGACGAGCGTCCGATCGCGCAGCCGAGAACATCGCGATAGAACGCACGAGTTTCAGCCAGGTCGCGGACGGGGAAGGCGAGGTGAAAAGGCGTCATGCTTTCGGCTTTCCTTGTTGGCTTCGCGCATTGTGACCGGCGAAGGGGCTAGGTCATCGGTCGATTGCACCTTGAGTCTTCAGCCTCACCCATTGCACAACGGGGTGCGGAACAATAGATGGTGCAGCAGGCGGCCGCGCGATGGCGCGCGAACCCAAGAACGCAAGTTTGGGAAGATTCGCATGAACGACATTTCCGATGCCGCAAAGGATGCCGCACGGCTGACCGATCGGGTAGCCGCGCTTGTGGAGGCGGCCAAGAAGGCCGGCGCCGACGCAGCCGACGCTGTCGCCGTTCGCGGCCGCTCGACCAGTGTTTCCGTGCGCCTTGGCAAGGTTGAGGGCACGGAGGCCTCCGAAAGCGAGGACGTATCTCTGCGTGTCTTTGTCGGCCAGCGCGTCGCCAGCGTCTCGGCCACGGCCGCTTCCGATCCCCCAGCCCTCGCGGAGCGGGCGGTCGCCATGGCGAGGGTTTCACCTGAAGATCCGTTCCAGGGGCTGGCCGATGTCGAGCTCCTGGCCAAGACCATCCGCGACCTTGACCTCATCGACGGCACAGTCGTTTCCGCCGAGCAGCTCAAGGCCGATGCGCTGGCAGCCGAGGAAGCCGCCCTGGCCATTCCGGGCGTCACCAATTCCGGCGGCAGTGGCGCCAGTGCGGGCATGGGCGGGCTGGTGCTTGCCACCTCGCACGGCTTCCTCGGCCAGTATGCCGCCACCCGTTTCTCGCGCTCCACCAGCGTGATTGCGGGCGAGGGCACCGGGATGGAGCGTGACTACGACTTCTCCTCGCGCCTTCACTTCGCCGATCTCGAAACGCCCGAGAAGATCGGCCGCACGGCCGGCGAGCGGGCGGTGCGGCGGCTCAACGCGCGCCAGGCCAAGACCGGCCCGGTCGACGTGGTGTTCGATCCGCGCGTGGCGCGCGGAATCGCCGGCCATCTTGCCGGCGCGATCAACGGGGCTGCGGTCGCGCGCAAGACGAGCTTCCTGCGCGACATGATGGGCAAGCAGGTTGCGTCGGCCTCCATCACCGTCATTGATGAGCCGCTACGCATGCGCGGGCCATCTTCCCGCCCGTTCGACGGCGAGGGCGTGGAAGGCGAGAAGCTGGTGATGGTCGACAAGGGCCTGCTGAACCACTGGTTCCTGTCAGTTTCGGCGGCGAAGGAACTGGGGCTGAAGACCAACGGCCGTGGCGTGCGCGGTGGCTCCTCCGTGTCGCCGAGTTCGACCAACTTTTCCATCGAGCCGGGCGAGCGCTCG
>JAEWHN010000080.1 GCA_023387775.1 Pseudomonadota bacterium
ATGGCAGCGACCTCGACGGGCAGCGTGAACACGACATGGAAGTAGCCGACCGGCAGCAGGTCGGCCTCCCGTTCGGCGAGCCATGTCCGCGCCGCTGCGCCCTGGCACTTCGGACAGTGGCGGTTGCGGCAGGAATTGTAGGCGATGCGCCCCTGGCCGCAGTCCTCGCAGGCCTCGACGTGACCGCCAAGGGCTGCGGTGCGGCAGTGTTCGATCGCCGACATCACCTTGAGCTGCTGCAGGCTGAGATGGCCGGCATGGGCGGCCCGGTAGGCGAGCCCGGCAGCGCGGAAGATGTCGGCGACCTCGATCGAGGCGCGCACGGCTCAGCCGTCGGGCGATCTCTCTCCCGGCTTGAACAGGCCGAGCTTGTCGAGCGGGCTGGTGACGGCACGCACCGTCCGGGTCGCGACCTTGGCGTAGAGGCGGTGTCGTCGAGCTTGGCGTGCCCGAGCAAGACCGGGATGTCGACGCCGTCCTCCAGCAGGTGGGTGGCGAAGCTGTGACGCAGCGTGTGTGGCCCGACCCGCTTGGCGATGCCCGCGGCCTGTGCCGCCTCGACGACGATCCGGTGGAGCTGTCGGGTGCTGACCGGCTTCATCGGGTGCTGGCCTGGGAACAGCCAGCCGTCGCGGTGCATCACGCCCTGTTGCCGCCCGAGCTTCCACCACTGGCGCAGGAGGGCGAGCAGGTCGGCCGACAGCATGGCGTTGCGATGCCGCCCGCCCTTGCCACGCTCGACCCGGATCAGCATGCGCTCGCTGTCGATGTCGGCGACCTTCAGCACCGAGACCTCGGCGACGCGCAGGCCTGCGCCATAGGCGACCGACAGCGCGGCTGGTGCTTGAGGCAGGTGGTGGCGATCAGCAGGCGGGCAACCTCGTCGCGGCTGAGCACCACGGGCAGCTTGCGCGGGTGCGCCAGCCGGACCAGCCTGCGCGCCAGATCGGGGCGGTCGACCGTGTGGGTGAAGAAGAAGCGCAGGGCCGAAACGATGCTGTTCCAGGTTGGCACGGGAACACCGTCGTCCTGCTGCCCGACCTGGAACCGGCGCAGATCATCCGCCGTCGCCGTATCCGGCGGCCGGCCCAGAAAGCTTGCGAACCGTCCGACATCGCGCAGGTAGTTGCGCTGCGTCTCCTGGCTGAACCGGCGCAGGGTCATGTCGTCGATCAGCCGCTGGCGCAGCGGGCTGATCGGTGCATCGAGAACAGGATGGGGCATGGTCGGGCTCCTTGTTGAAGAAGCCCGAGATGCTCTGCCCCGGCCGGACGACGTTCAATGCGGGCGCGGCGGCCGGCCCGTGACCTCTACCTCACCGCGCGCGCCCATCCCGCGCAGCGGGTTCGTTCAGCGGCCACTATGCTGCCTGTCCGCAACGCGCCTAATCTCGGCCGTAGAGACCGGCTTCGCGGCTTCCTGAAAGCAGACCTTGCCGGCGACCCCGCTGGAGAGAAGCCGGAAGTCAACCTCCGCTTTGCGCCTCTTTGCGGTGATTCGATCCATTTCGCTCACCTCGCCCCAAACCTGCCGTTGGTCTTGACACCGTACCCCAACTCAAGCTCGCCGCAATTGCTATCACGGCCCGTTGTGAAGCACGCCGACTAGGCGACGCGCAGACGTCATCAACGGCGCCCCGGCACGTTTGCTGTGATAGCGCACGTCACGGAACTAGATCGTAGTCGAAGCGGCAATTGAGAAGGATGTCGGTCGGCGCATAGTCAGGACAATTGTAGGCTCGAAAGGCCTCGCGGTTCGTTGTCATTTGGCGAGGATATTGAACTGCTCAGCAAGTGAAGGTGCCAGACGGTGTAGGTATACCTCGCCTGTCGTTTGCGCATCATGTGCACCATCTCGATGCCAGAGAGGATGACTTCGGCTGGGCCATCGACTGGAAACCGAGCATGGGGCGGATGCGGCGCCTGATGCGCCGATGATCCTGCTCAATCCGATTGTTCAGGTATTGGCCCTTGCGGATATCGATCAGCTTCCACTGTCTGCAGGTCCGATTCCGCAGTCGGCTCTCAGCATCGCACGGTCGGATTGCCGTGGTTGGTCTGGCTGCCATCGATGACGATGCGATCGTGTCTTCCATGGCGCTTCAATGCCGTCCCGAGAAGCACCCGTCCAGTTTATCCGACAAGAAGGCGCCGTCAAACGGCATCGCGCTGCCGCAGCCGTCGGCCGACCCGCCAGCTATAGACGAACACGCAGGTGCCAACGAGGCCGATCAGGATGGTCGCAAGCGCGTTGACGTCCGGGCTGACACCCAGCCTGACCTTGGAGAAGATCACCATCGGCAGCGTGCTCGATCCCGGCCCCGAGACGAAGCTGGCGATGACCAGATCGTCGAACGATAGGGTGAAGGCGAGCAGCCAGCCCGAGATCAGCGCTGGCGCCAGCATCGGCAGGGTGACATCGACGAACGCCCGCCATGGCCGAGCGCCGAGATCCTGTGCCGCCTCTTCCAGAACCCCATCCATCTGCGCCAGCCGCGACTGCACGACAATTGTCACATAGGCCATGCAGAAGGTGGCATGAGCGATGACGATGGTGGTCAGGCTGCGGCCTTGCGGCCAGCCAACGAAATCCTCCATGGCGACGAACAAAAGCAGCAACGCCAGGCCGGTGATCACCTCCGGCATCACCAGCGGAGCTGTCGCGATGCCGGCCATCATCACCCGGCCACGAAACGGGCCAAAACGCGTCAGCACATAGCCGGCCAGCGTGCCCAACACCACCGCCAGCGTGGCGCTGAAGGCGGCCACCTTGATGCTGAGCCAGGCGGCGTTGAGCAACTGATCGTTGCTCAAGAGCTCGCCATACCATTTTGTCGAAAACCCGCCCCATACCGACACCAGCCGCGAGCCATTGAAGCTCAGGATCATCATGAGCAGGATCGGGATATAGAGGAACGCCAGGCCGGCGAGGGCCATCGTCGTGACAAAGCGACCGGTCCTGAGCATGCTACGCGACCTCCGGCTTCTTGTTCTCGCGCGCCCGGATCAGCATCACCGGCGCCACCAGAACGACCAGCATCACGATCGCCACCGCCGAGGCCATCGGCCAGTCGCGATTGGAAAAGAACTCGTCCCACAGCACCCGGCCGATCATCAGCGTGTCAGGCGCGCCGAGCAGCGCCGGGATGACGAATTCGCCCGTCGCCGGCACGAACACCAAAAGGCAACCGGCCACCACGCCGGGCAGGGCGAGCGGCAGGGTGATGGTGAAGAAGGAGACAGCCGGTCGCGCGCCGAGATCGGCTGACGCCTCCAGCAGCGCCGCATCCAGCTTTTCCAGCACTGCATAGAGCGGCAGCACCATGAACGGCAGATATGAATAGACAATGCCGATATAGACCGCCAGATCGGTATGAAGCAGCACTAGCGGCTGCTGGATCAGGCCGAGATCGAGCAGCAAGGTATTGAGCAGGCCATTGCTCTGCAGGATGCCGACCCAGGCGTAAACGCGCAGCAGCATCGAGGTCCAGAACGGCAGCATGACGATTGCCAGCCAGAAGAAGCGGGCATGCGGCGGTCGGCTGACGATGAACAGCGCAATCGGAAAGCCGATCAGCAGGCATAACAAGGTGGTGATGGCGGCAATCTTCAGCGAGTTCAGATAGGCGGCGAAATAGAGCCGGTCGTCGAGCAGAAACTGATATTTCGAGAAGGTCAGCTGGATGGTGACAGTGGCGTCGTCGACCCAGTTGAGCAGCGCCGTATAGGGTGGAATGGCGATATCGGCCTCGGCTAGCGAGATTTTCAGAACGAAGGCGAAGGGCAGTAGGAAGAACAGCAAAAGCCATGCATAGGGCAGGGCGACCACAATATTGCGGCCGAACCGCCGCCTCTCGCGGGCCGCGGATGCGGTCTCGCCGTTCATGCCGGCAACACCACGGCGCTGGCCGCCCCCCAGCTGCAATGGATCGCATCGCCCGCCTCGAAAATGGCGCCCTCGTGGCGGTCGAGATTGGGCAGCGTGACATGGATCACCCGGCCCGTGTCGAGCCGAACCTGATAGACGCTGAGATTGCCGAGATAGGCGACTTCGTCGATGGTGCCCGGCGCGACATTTTCTTCCGCATCCGGCCTGTCATGGCTGAGGTTTATCTTCTCCGGCCGGATCGCCAGATGCACGGTCTGGCCAAGCGTGCCGGTGATGCCGTGGCTGACATGGATGACGCAGCCGGCCTCGTCGCAGCGCATGCGAGCATGCCCCGGCTCATCCTCGATCACCACGCCGTCGAACAGGTTCACCGCACCGATGAACTGAGCGACGAAACGGTTGGCGGGGAACTCGTAGAGATCGCGCGGACCGCCGACCTGCACCAGCCGCCCATCGCTCATCACCCCCATGCGAGAGGCCAGCGTCATCGCCTCGTCCTGATCGTGGGTGACGACGATGAAGGTGGTGCCGAGCTGCGACTGGATCTTCATCAGCTCGAACTGGGTTTCCTCGCGCAGTTTCTTGTCCAGCGCCCCCAGCGGCTCGTCGAGCAGTAAAAGCTTCGGTTGCTTGACCAGCGAGCGCGCCAACGCCACACGCTGGCGCTGGCCGCCCGACAGCTGGTGCGGCTTGCGCCGCGCGAAGGCGCCCATCTTGACCATGTCGAGCATGTCGGCGACCCGCTGCCGCGTCTCGGTGCGGGACACCCCGCCACGGCGCAGGCCGTAGGCCACATTGTCGGCCACGGTCATATGCGGAAACAGCGCGTAGGACTGGAACATCATGTTGACCGGGCGCTCATAGGGCGGCACCCCTGTCATGTCCTGCCCGTCGATCAGAATGCGGCCCTCGCTCGGCTCCTCGAAACCGGCCAGCATTCGAAGCAAGGTGCTCTTGCCGGAGCCGGAGCCGCCAAGCAGGCAGAACAGTTCGGAGCGCTGGATGTCGAGGTCGATCTTGTCGACCGCCACCGTTGCGCCGAAGCGCTTGGTGATGCCCTCGATGCGGACGAAGGGAGCGGCCTGTGCCCCGCCGGCTGCTGAACCGGCGGGACGGGTTTCGGGTGCGCTGGTCATAGGTCCTCGTCGTTACTGGCCGGTCTTGATCTCGGTCCAGGCCCGCGTCAGCAGCCGGTCGTACTTCAGCGAATGCGCCTTCATCGCATAGAGTTTGTCGCGCAGTTCCATGGGCGGATAGGCGCCAGGATCGTTGCGAACATCCTCGCTGATCATCGGATCGGCCGCCAGACTGGCGTTTGGGAAGTTGATGGTGTTGGAGAGGCTGGCAAGCACCTCCGGCGAGGAAATGTAGTTGATGAAGGCGTAGGCGTTTTCAGGATGCGGAGCATCCTTCGGTATCGCCATCACGTCGAAGAACAGGATACCGCCCTCTTTCGGCATGACGATCTGCAGGTCGACGCCGTTCTTGGCCTCCTGGGCGCGCTCGCGCGCGTTGACCATGTCGCCGGCATAGCCCAGCGTGATGCAGACCGAGCCGTTGGCTAGGTCGTTGATGAATTGCGAGGAGTGGAAGTAGCGCACATGCGGGCGCAGCCCCATCAGCAATTCCGTGGCTTTGGCCAGGTCCTTCGGGTCTTCGCTGTTCGGATCGATGCCGAGATAGACAAGCGCTGTCGCCATGATCTCGGACGATGAATCCAGCACCGTCAGGCCGCAATCGGCCAGCTTCGCGGCATTTTCCGGCTTGAAGAAGATGTCGAGCGAATCGATCTTGTCAGTGCCGAGCCGCTCCTTGATCATCTGCTTGTTGTAGCCGACGCCGATCGCGCCCCAAAGATAGGGCACCGAATAGGCGTTGTCTGGGTCGTTCTTCGCCAGTTGCTTCATCAGCACCGGGTCGAGATCGCCGAAATGGGTCAGCTTGGAACGGTCGAGCTTGAGATAGACGCCGGCCTTGGCCTGTCGTTCGAGGAACTGGGCGCTCGGCACGACCACGTCGTAATTGGAACTGCCGGCGAGCAGCTTGGCTTCGAGGACCTCGTTGGAATCGAAGACGTCGTAGTTGACCTTGATGCCGCTTTCTTTTTCGAAATCGGCCACTGTGGTCGGGCCGATATAGTCGGACCAGTTGTAGACGTTGAGGGATTTCCCTTCATCGGCGACAGCCGGCGTCAGCATCGTCGCCGCAATCAGCGCCGCCAGAGCGCCACGTTTCAGATTTCGCATGTTTCCTCCCTTGTGTTCCCGCGCATCCGACACCGAATCCGGCCTCGCCCTAGACGGCGCGCACGTGGATGTCGGAAAATCAGAAGACGATGTTGATGTGCAGACAGCGATCGGCGGATGCCGGACATGTTCCCGCCTCGCCGCGGCGACGGCTCGCTCCTCTCCCCTCCAGGATCACGCGCCTCCACACGCATGAACCCAAATCCTTCAATGTAGAAACAATACAGCCCCATAAGGGGAGGTCAAGCCGGTTTTGCCGTCATCCCAGTCTGCAACCGCTTTAAGTCCAGACACCAAAGGCGACAAACTGCCGAAATCAGATCTCGATATAAGCGCGGTTTTCCGCCACGCCGCCCTCAAACTCGTCCGCCGGAACCGGCCTTTCCAGCAGCTACCCGGACGCCCGCATCGACCGTCAACCTCGTATCCGGCGCCCGGCCGTTGCTAGGTCGGCAGTTACGATCGATGGGCTTGACTTGGAATGTCTACGATGTAGAAATTCGCCTCGAAAGCTTGTCCATGGCTGCGGCACGAAGGCGGACCTGCCAGATTCCGCGCAGGCTAGGCCAAGCGTCGCACAGACTGGTCTGTGATCAAGATTTTCGCTGCGAAAGCCAGCGGCAACAGGGGAATTTTCGTCATGGAGGCAAGCGTGTTTGCCGATGATCCCGATCGCGCCACCTCCGCCGGCTGCGCGGACGAGGCGCGAGAGAGCCGCTATTTCTTCGCCGCCATCTGCGACCTCAATGGCGTCTTGCGCGGCAAGCGCATGCCCGGCTCCAAGCTGGCGCAGGTGCGCAAGGCAGGCATCCGCATGCCGATGTCGTCGATCGGCGTGGACATCTGGGGAGTCGACGTCGCCGGCACCCGACTCACCATGGAGAGCGGCGACCTCGACGGCATCTGCCTGCCGACCGGCCGAACCCCGGTGTCGCTGGGCTGGGCCGGCTGCGACGCGCCACTGCTGCCGCTATCGATGTGGAAGGAGGACGGCAGCCCCTATTTCGCCGACGCGCGTCACCTGCTCTCGGCCGTTCTGACGCGCTTCGCTGCCAAGGGCCTGCGCCCGGTGGTGGCGACGGAGCTGGAATTCTACCTACTCGATCCGGAAGGCGCACCCGCGCCGGCCGTCCTGGGGCCCGGCACCGTCAGCGGCGATTTCGACAATATCTACTCGCTTGACGAACTGGATGCCGCCAGCGCTTTTCTCGACGATGTATACCGCACAGCCGAAGCCTGCGGCATCAAGGTGGAGGCGGCGATCGCCGAGGGGGCGCCACGCCAGTTCGAATTCAACCTGCTGCACCTGCCTGACGCGCTGAAGATTGCCGACGACACGATCCTCTTCAAGCAGATCATCAAGAACATCGCCCGCCGTCACGGCCATGTCGCCTCCTTCATGGCCAAGCCACGCCGCGACTGGGCGGGCTCGGGCATGCATGTGCATTTCTCCATCGTCGACGAGAACGGCGCCAACATCTTCAACGACGGCGGCTACAAAGGCACCGACGTGATGCGCCATGCGGTCGGCGGCCTGCTGGCGACCATGACCGAGATGACGCTGGCCTTCGCGCCGCATCTCAACTCCTACCGCCGCCTGTGCCCCGGCGGGCTGGCGCCCACCACCGTTGCGTGGGGCTATGAAAACCGCACCTCGGCGGTGCGCATCCCGGCCGGCGACCCTGCGGCGCGGCGCATCGAGCATCGCGTCGCCGGCGCCGACGCCAACCCCTATATTGTGCTGGCCGCCATCCTGAGCGCTGCGCTGCACGGCATCGAGGAAAAGTGCGAGCCGGCGGAGCCGCTGCGCAACAATTCGCATGATGCCGACCGCCAGGCGCTCGCCCGTGACTGGCGGCAGGCGCTGGAATGGTTTTCGGCATCCGAATGGGCGAAGGCCCTGCTGCATCCCGAATTCGTCCATGCCTTCGTCGCCTGCAAGGAGCAGGAACAGATCGAATTCGCCGCCCGCATCAGCGAATTCGAACTCACCACCTACCGGCTTTCGGTCTGATCCGGCCGGACTTGATCCCCAAAATCCCGACGGAGCCGGCATGGCCGAAGCCTATTGCAAATCCTATTACGCTGCGTCCGCCAACGCGTCCGGGCAGTTCCCGCGGCTGGAAGGCGAGGTCGATTGCGACGTCGCCATCATCGGCGGCGGCTTCACCGGCATCGCCACGGCCGTGGAACTGGCCGAGCGCGGCGTGCGCGTCGTCGTTCTGGAGGCCAACCGCATCGGCTGGGGCGCTTCCGGGCGCAATGGTGGCCAGGTCACCGGCTCGCTTTCCGGCGACAAGGCGATGGAACGGCAGTTCCGCCGCAAGCTCGGCGACGAGGCCGCCGACTTCGTCTGGCGCCTGCGCTGGCGCGGCCATGACATCATCCGAAACCGCGTTGCGAAATACGGCATCAGCTGCGACCTAAAGCATGGTCACATGCAGGCCGCCTACCAGCGGTCACACATAGCCGAACTGGAGGACATGCACCGCGCCGCCTGCGAGCACGGCATGGGGGATGACGTCGAGATGGTCTATGGCGCCGACCTGCGCCAATATGCGGGAACAGACATCTACCATGCCGGCCTCGTCAACCGCCGTAACATGCATCTCCACTCGCTCAATCTGTGCGTGGGCGAAGCCGAGGCGGCGCGTTCGCTGGGCGCGCGGATCTTCACCGACTCGCCGGTGAAGAAGATCGTCCATGGCGATCGGCCCGAAGTCCTGACCGCCAAAGGCCGGGTGCGGGCCGACAAGGTGATGATCGCCGGCAACGGCTATCACCATCTGGCGCCCGGCAAGCTCGCCGGCATGCTGTTTCCGGCCACGCTCGGCATCGTTGCCACCGAGCAGCTGCCGGAAGACCTGGCCAGAAGCGTCCTGCCGCAAGATTTCGCCGTCTACGACACTCGCTTCGTGCTGGATTATTACAGGTTGACCGCCGACCGCCGGCTGCTGTTCGGCAGCGGCACCAACTACAAGGGCACGCAGAGCCGCGACATCGGCGCGCCGATGCGGCCGGCGATCGTCAAGACCTTCCCGCAACTGGCCGATGTGAAGATTGATTTCGCCTGGGAAGGGCAGGACGGCATCACCATCAACCGCATCCCGCAGCTCGGCAATGTCACGCCTAACGTATTCTACGCCCAAGGCTACTCCGGCCACGGCATTGCCACCTCGCACATCATCGGCGAGATCATGGCGGCGGCGATAACCGGCGACAGCAGGGATTTCGACGTGTTCGCCAGCGCCTGGCACTGGCGCCTGCCCGTCGGCCGCTATCTCGGCAACCGCGCGCTCGCCATCGGCATGTGGTATTTCCAGAAGCTCGAAGCGCTGCGCTGACTTTTTCACCAAAGTCCGACCGGGACTGGCCGGTCAGGCCTGCGCGGCCTGCGCGACGATGCCGTCGAGCAGCATTTCGATGCTGAGCGCGAACACCGCGTTCGGCGCCATATCCTGATAGAGCGGCATCGCCCCCTTCAGCAGCGGGTGCGAATGATCGGGCAGTTCCGCCAATTCCTCCATGTCCTGCAGGCTGGCCGGGCCGATCAGTCCACCTACCTCGCCCATCGCCAGGCCGGTAATGCAGGCATACCAGCCAAGGCAGATCGACGGCACGTCGCGAGCTGGAATGCCGGCCTCGCGCAGCGCCCCGTGCACCATTTCCATGTGGTCATAATCGGCCGGGCCGGTGTAGACGAAATGCTGCATCAACCAGAAGCTCTTGGGAAAACGCAGTGCTACGCTGCGATACTGATCGGCCAGATGGCGCATGCGCCCACGCCACGGCAACGAGGCGGGTGCGACGCGCAATTGGGATTCCAGCCGCCCGGCCATCGCCCGGTATAGGCCTTCCTTCGATTTGAAACGATAGAGGATCGACATCGGATCGCAGCCGACCCGAACGCCGAGCTTGCGCAGCGTGAAGCCGGCCTCACCGCCAGCTTCCATCAGCTCCAGCGCCGCCTCGACCATCGCGTCCTTCGACAGGCCGCGCGGACCGGGACTGGCTCTTTGTCTGGGAGTGGTCATTTCACTCATTCAGGGAACTGCCGCTGGCTTCAGCACTTTCGGGCGGAACGGGAATCTAGAATATCGGAAACCCTCTGTCGATGCCGCCAGCGACCTTTGGTGGACGGATCGTTCAGCGGTGATGGTGTAGGCGAGCGGCAATCTCAATAACCGATTTGTCGCAGCGATGCCTTTCAAACACCAACGCCGCCCGCCGCCATCGCATCGGCAAGATGAAAGGCGCTTGCCATGGGGGTTGCCCAGCGTCGAACGACGCGTGGCGGCCAGCCTCGCTATTCCGATCTGGCGATCGAGACCGCCTTGACGCTTGGTCTGGTGTGCACCTGCGCCAGGCCGAACGC
>JAEWHN010000150.1 GCA_023387775.1 Pseudomonadota bacterium
GCGCTGGTGTCTGGCGCGGGCCCGGCTGGCGCGGCGGCGTGTGGCGCGGCGCGGGTTGGCGCGGCCCAGGCTGGCGCGGCGGCGTATGGCGCGGCGGCTGGCATGGGATAGGTGCCTGGAATGGCGGCTGGAGCGGTGGCGACGGCGGCTGGTGGGGCATAGGCCTGCCTTTCCTCAATCCCTACTACGATGACTACTACGGCGGGAACTTCTACGGCGCGTACAATCCGGCTTACTATCCGGCCGCGTACTCTCCCTCGTCGCATGTCGCCTGGTGCGCAGCTCGATATCGGTCGTATCGCGCCTCTGACAACACGTTCCAGCCTTACAATGGACCGCGTCGCCAGTGCGTATCGCCTTGAGAGGCAGAAGTGAGATCATGGGAAAGGGCGTCGCCACGCGGCGCCCTTTTTCCATCCGCCTTTTGTCCACAGGCCTTTAAAGATTTTCTTGACCTGACCTGCTTATGACTGCGCCCGGCAAGAGACTTGGGAGTGGGCATGGCGGAACAACAACCATCCGAACAGCGGAGGGAACATCGCCAGCGCGTCCTGAAAGGAGGCTCGATTCTCACCGGCATCTCGAATTCCGAGGTCAAGTGCACCATCCGCAACATGCATAAGAATGGCGCGGAGTTGAAGGTCTCGATCGACGCCCATGTGCCGCAGGAATTTCTGCTCTATGTTCCGGTCGACGGCATTGGCTACGAAGCGACTGTGCGCTGGCGCAAGCAGGACCGCATCGGCGTCCAGTTCACCGGCACCAGGCCAAAGCCGAGTTGGCATTACGGCTAGGCAGATCGCCTCCTCCTGAACGGTTTCGAAAAATCAGAAAGGCCGGCGGATCGCTCCGCCGGCCTTTTTGCGTCTTATCCAAAGTCGGCTCCGGAACCTGCGCAAGGCAGGCGCCGGTGCAACCGGCTTAGTTCTTGGCCTTGTCGACCAGCTTGTTCTTCGAGATCCACGGCATCATGCCGCGCAGCTTCTCGCCGACTTGCTCGATCGGATGCTCGTCGTTGAGGCGGCGGGTGGCCTTGAAGCGGGCCGCGCCCGAACGGTATTCCTGCATCCACTCGGAAGTGAACTTGCCGGACTGGATATCCTTCAGCACGCGCTTCATCTCGGCCTTGGTCTCGGCGGTGATGATGCGCGGGCCGGAAACGTACTCGCCCCACTCGGCGGTGTTCGAGATCGAGTAGTTCATGTTGGCGATGCCGCCCTCGTAGATGAGGTCGACGATCAGCTTCACTTCGTGCAGGCACTCGAAATAGGCCATTTCCGGCGCGTAGCCGGCTTCCACCAGCGTCTCGAAGCCGGCGCGAATGAGCTCCACCAGGCCGCCGCACAGAACCACCTGCTCGCCGAACAGGTCGGTCTCGCACTCCTCGCGGAAGTTGGTCTCGATGATGCCCGAACGGCCGCCGCCCACGCCGCAGGCGTAGGAGAGCGCGAGGTCGAGCGCATTGCCCGAAGCGTCCTGATGCACGGCCACCAGGCACGGCACGCCGCCGCCCTTCTGGTATTCGCCGCGCACCGTGTGACCCGGGCCCTTCGGAGCGACCATGACGACGTCGACGGTCGCCTTCGGCTCGATCAGGCCGAAATGCACGTTGAGGCCATGGGCGAAGGCGATTGCGGCGCCGTCGCGGATGTTCGGTGCGATCTCATCCTTGTAGATGTCGGCCTGCAGTTCGTCGGGCGTGGCCATCATCATCAGGTCGGCCCACTTGGCAGCCTCGGCAACCGTCATGACCTTCAGGCCATCGGCCTCGACCTTCTTGGCGGTCGCCGAACCGGCCTTGAGGCCGATGGCGATTTCCTTGGCGCCCGAATCCTTCAGGTTCAGGGCGTGCGCACGGCCTTGGCTGCCATAGCCGATGATGGCGACCTTCTTGCCCTTGATCAGATTGAGATCGGCGTCACGATCGTAATAAACGCGCATTGCGGTCTTCCTTCCCATGGGGTGTTTCAGAGGCCGGCTGTGGCCGCCCCGGTTTGTGCTCCGTAAAGAGCGAGAAACTGCCGCGTCGCCTCGGCCGCATCCCGGCCAATCTCCGCGTCAGTCGGTTTCACCCGGTCGCCAAGCAGCAACCGGATCTGCACATCCCGGGCGACGAGCCCGAAAAAGGTCCTGAAGGCCTGCTCATCGTCGTCGAAGGCAAGCAGCCCTGCCTCGCGGCCGGCCAGCAGCACCGGCTTCAGGCGGCGCCCCATGGCCAGGCGCCCATTCTCGAGCACGATGGCGCCGAGATTGCGTTTCTCCTCGCCCGCATGGGCGATTGCCACGCGGTTCAGCGCAATCGAGGTGTCGCTGGAAATCACATGCAGCCAGTCCGAGGCGAAGCGCTCAAGGCTTGCAGTCAGGGAGGCCATGTCCAGCCTGGCCCGGTCGACGGGGGCGACACGCACCTTGGAAGCCTGCCATTGCACCGTGGCGGTCAGCAGCCCGTCGCGATCGCCGAACCATTTGTAAAGCGTCTCCTTCGAACAGCTGGCCCGGCGGGCGACAGCGGTCATCGTCAGCCGGTCGCCCTCCTCCACCAACAGGCGCAGAACGGCGTTCAGAACGTCCATCTGACGCTCCGTCAGCTCTTCGCCGCCATTGATGTCGAGCCCCGTCTGCAACGCCTGATCCGCTCTTCCACTCATGAACCGTACCGTACGTTACGGTTCGGTAGTTATGGCCAAACGCCGCGATCTTGGCAAGCGCATTTCCCGGGCATCATCAGCTATTCACGCGCTCGGGCCCCAACCGCGCAGGATCGAGGAGACGCGTCGGCCCCGTCGGCGAGCCAGCGAGGCCGGCTGACTGCCGGGGCTGCTACACCGCCACCTGCGTTCCGATTTCCACCACACGCCCGGTGGGAATCTGGAAATACTCGGTCGCGTCGGAAGCCGAGCGCGCCAGCTTGATGAAAAGCCGGTCTTGCCATAGCGGCATGCCCGAACTTGGCGAAGCCTTCAGCGAACGCCTCGACAGGAAGAACGAGGTTTCCATGATGTCGAACTTCCAGCCCATCTTGCGGCAGATGGCCAGCGCCTTGGGTATGTTGGGTTGCTCCATATAGCCGAAGGTCAACGACACGCGCATGAACAGGTCGTTGATCCTTTCCATCTTCACCCGGGCGCTCGGCGGGACGTAGGGTGCCTGCGCGGTAACCACCGACAGGATGACGTTGTTCTCGTGCAGCACCTTGTAGTGCTTGAGACTGTGCATCATTGCGGTGGGCGCGCTGTGCGGGTCGCTGGTCAGGAACACTGCAGTTCCGGGCACGATCTGCGGCGGGTGCTTGGCCATATTATCCGCCAGGAAATCGAGCGGCACCTCGTTTTTCCGTGTTTTTTCGAACAGCAGATGGCTGCCGCGCACCCAGGTCCACATCACCAGTATGACCACGCTGGCGACCACCAGCGAGACCCAGCCGCCTTCCCTGACCTTGATGACATTGGAGGCGAAGAAGCCAAGATCGATCAGTCCGAACACCAGCGTCAGGCCCGCAACCACGCCCAGCGGCCATTTCCAGATGCGCCGCATAACCACGAACAGCAGCGTCGTCGTCACCAGCATGTTGCCGGTCACCGAGATACCATAGGCTGAGGCCAGGTTGCTGGATTGCTCGAAGCCAAGCACCAGCAGCATCACCCCCATTGCCAGCAGGAAGTTGACGCGCGGCATGTAGATCTGGCCGGATTGCGTTTCCGACGTGTGCAGGATCGTGAAGCGCGGCAGCAGGTTCAGCTGCACCGCCTGGCGCGTCAGCGAAAAGGCGCCTGATATCACCGCCTGGCTGGCGATCACGGTGGCGACAGTCGCCAAGGCCACCATCGGCACCAGCGCCCAGCCTTCCGTCATCTCGAAGAACGGGTGGCCGATCTTGCCGGTGTTGGCCAGCACATAGGCGCCCTGCCCGAAATAATTCAGCAAAAGGCAGGGAAACACAACGGCAAGCCACGCCGCTATGATCGGGCGGCGGCCGAAATGGCCAAGGTCGGCATAGAGCGCTTCCGCGCCGGTCACGGCAAGGAAGATCGCCCCAATGGTGACGAAGGCGACACCGGGCGAGTCCGAAAGCAGGTAGGGAATGTAGGCCGGGTTCAGCGCCGCCAGGATGGCCGGTTCGTCAGCAATGTGCCGCAGCCCCGAATAGCCTATGAACAGGAACCAGAGCAGCATGATCGGCCCGAACACGGACGCCACCCGGCCGGTGCCGAAGCGCTGTACCGTAAACAGCACCGCCAGGATCAGCAGCGTCATCGGCACCACATAGGGATCGAATGTCGGCGTGATGACCTCGATGCCTTCGACGGCCGACAGAACCGAAATCGCCGGCGTGATCAGGGAGTCGCCGAAAAACAGCGCCGCCCCGCATATTCCGGCCGCCAGGATGAGCCCCGAACGCTTGCCGAAGCTCGCCCGCGCCAGCGCCATCAGTGAAAGCGTGCCGCCCTCGCCATGATTGTCGGCCCTGAGCACGAAGATCACATATTTGATCGTTACGATGATGGTCAGCGCCCAGATGATCAGCGACAGCACGCCGAGCACGGATTCTTCCGAGGCCACCGCTCCGCCGCTCGACGAAGCGACAAGCGCTTCGCGAAACGCATAGATCGGGCTCGTGCCGATATCCCCGTATACGACGCCCAGCGCGCCGATCATCAGCAATTTGGTGTTCTGCGAGGTGACGACACTCGCCGCCGCCACCTGTTCCGCCTCATGACCAAGATTGGTATGGGCCATGCGTGACACTCCGGTAAAGCGGCGGGTGCTCTACTCCTGTCCGGCGGCAATGGCAACAGGCGGCATCCTGCCGCCCGTGTTCACCATCCGCATGCCTTCAGGAAGCGCCGCGTCGTCTCGGCCATTCCGTATTCGAGCGCATCGGCCGTGAGGCCATGTCCGATGGACACTTCGGCAAGGCCGGGCACGCGCTTTACCAGCGCCGGAAGGTTGGCCACCACCAGATCGTGGCCGGCATTGACCGCCAGTCCGGCCGCCAGCGCGGCGTCCGCCGTTTTACCAAGCTTTTCCAGTTCCCTGGCTGCCCTCTCCGGATCGGAATGGCAACTGCCGTAAGGCCCGGTATAGAGCTCAATGCGGTCCGTCCCCGTGTCCCGCGCTGCCGACACCTGCGAAGGATCGGGGTCGGCAAACAGCGACACGCGAAACCCGCTCTTCTTCAGCCTCTTTACAGTTTGCGACAAGAACGTCTGGTGCTCTACGAAGTTCCAGCCATGGTCGGAGGTGGCCTGCGCCGGATCGTCCGGGACCAGCGTCACCTGGTCGGGCTGATGCTCTTCCACCAGCCGCAGGAATTCTTCGTTGGGATAGCCCTCGATGTTGAATTCGGCCTGCGGGAACTCGTCGTCGATCAGCGCGCGCAGTTCCGGAAGGTCGGAAAAGCGGGTATGGCGCTGGTCGGGGCGCGGATGCACCGTCAGCCCGTGCGCGCCGGCGGCCAGCGCCACCCGCCCCAGGCCGGTTACACTCGGCCATGGCAGATCGCGGCGATTGCGCAGCATGGCGACGGCGTTCAAGTTGACGGAAAGTTTTGCCGGCATTCCTGGGACCTCATCCTCGACTGCTCGATCTATAGCGCGTCCGGCGGGAACGGACAGCGACTTTGTGTGTTCCAATCCCATCTCTGGTGAAAGGAGGCGAAATGGGCCTGCTCGACGACGTCCCTGCCGTGCGTCGCATCGACACCAACCGGGCGGATGCCTATGCATTCGAGCTCGTGGGACATGTCTCGGCGGCCGACATCGAAAATCTCTACGGCCTGCTGGAAGGCGCCTACATCCTGCACGAGCGGATCGATCTGCTCATCCGCATCGTCAATTACGACGGCGTGGACTGGGAACACGTCTCCAGAATTACCCGCCGGGAAGGCCGCCGCCATGCGCTTCAACACATACGGCGTTGCGCGGCCGTGGGCGAGCCTGACTGGACCGCCTACGCCAGCGGCTTGTTCTCGGCTCCGCTGCCGGTGGAACTCCGCCATTTCGCCGCCGCCGATGAAAATGAAGCCTGGGCGTGGATCGACGCGCATCCAGTGAAGGCGGCATAGCCACCGGCGGAACTGCAGGTTAGCGTCACATTGCCGACACTGCCGCAGGTCAAATCCCCGCATCATGCCAAATATTCGCATCATCGATTCGATTTCCGACGCCGGTTCCGCCTCGCGCCCCAATGAGGACGCAGGCGGCGGCAACGCAACCTGCGCCTTCGTCATCGACGGGGCGACCGGGCTTGGCGGCAAGAACATCGTCGGCCTGAACGGCTCGGACGCCGCCTGGCTGGCGCAGTTCGCGCAAAGCGCATTCGAGCAGATGGTGCGGCCAGGCCGGGCCATGGCCGAGATCGTGCGCGAGTTCAACGAGCGTGCAGCCAATGTCGTGCACGAGGCCGCGCATGCACTGCCCCTCGAGCCATGGAACCTGCCGGTGGCGGGCTTCCAGATGGTGCGGATCGAGGACGACACCGTTGTCACCCACGGCCTCGGCGACTGTCGCCTGTTCCTGCTCGGCAGCGATGGCTTCACCTTCGAAACCACCGCGCTCAAGGAAGCGGCGGCCGCGGAGCGCGAAGGGGCACGGCTGGCGCTTGCCCATGCCGGCGGCTTTTCCGCCTTCCAGGCGCTGGCCGAGGAGCCGATGGTGCGCGACGAGTTGCGACAGCACCGCGCCGCCTACAACAGCCCCGCCTCCGGCATCTGGACGCTGGGGGTCGAGCCCGAGGCCGGCGAGCACCTGGCCAGCGAGGCACTGCATTGCGCCCTGCCCGCCACCGGCCTGTTGTGCACCGACGGCTTCGCCGCGCTCG
>JAEWHN010000155.1 GCA_023387775.1 Pseudomonadota bacterium
CATCGCGATCCGACTGGTGAACACCGACAACGCAGAGCACGGTCTTGAAGAACATTCCGAAACTCCTTGCCACGCCGCAAAGTCTTTCTAGCGAAGGCGGGCAGCCCCTTCATTGCGCTGGATCAAAGCCCGGACGCCGAACAAGATTTGCCGCGTTGACCCGGGTCAAGGCGAAGGCCGCCAAACGGTGCCATTCATCTCAAAAAGGGAGGACGTGATGAGAAAGACCATCAGGTCTGGTGCCCTGGCCATCCTTTCAGGAACATGCTTGCTGGCGGCAGGGCTGCTGCCTGCAACGTGTTTCGCGCAGGACATGTCGCTCGGCCAGCAATATTACAAGAACTTCTGCGCCGCCTGCCACGGCATACGCGGCAGGGGCGACGGGATCATGGCGCAGGTGCTTACCCGAAAGCCCGCCGACCTCAGCGCCCTGGAACGGAACAATGGCGGCAAGTTCCCGATGGAGAAGGTGGTGGCGACCATAGACGGCCGCTTCATGGTTCCGGGCCACGGCGAGCGCATGATGCCGATCTGGGGCGATGTGTTTCGCCAGGAGAACAAGCCGGCGACTGCGCCAAATGGGGTCGAGTTGTCGGCCCAGGACAGGATCCTTGCCCTCGCCTACTACATCAGGTCGCTGCAACAGCAGCAGTGACGGGCGGCAGGCGCCAGCCGATTTTGACCCGGATCAAGGCGTGCCATCATGCGCCCTATATGGATTTGCTGACATCCGTGGGATCGAACCGGAAAGCCCGTCGGCAGGCCGCCGAGGAAAGGAAACGCCGTGGCGTACAAGACCATACTCCTCAATCTCGACATCGACCGCCGCTCGACGCTGCTGATGAAGCTCGCGGTGGACCTGGCGCAGCGGCTCGATGCCCGGCTGATCGGGCTTGCCGCTGCCGACGTGCCACCCCCGATGGCATCGGCCGACGGCATGGTTTTCGACGGCGAACTGGTGGAGTGCGAGCGCGAGAACATAGAGGCGGCATTTGCCGAACTGCGCACGAAGCTGGAGCAGCTTGCCGGCACCGCCGTAGAGCTGGAATGGCGCGAGGAACTTGCAATCCCGACCCGTTATGTCACGGAGGCAGCGCGCTCGGCCGATCTCATCATCACCGGGCCGCCGGACAAGAGCGCCGGCGCAAACCTCTATCGCTCCACCGATCTCGGCAGCCTGGTGCTGAACGCCGGGCGCCCGGTCCTGGTGGTGGCCCGTGATGCGGAACGCGTTGCGGCCGACAGGGCACTGGTGGCCTGGAAGGACACGCGCGAAGCCCGGCGCGCGGTGGCGGATGCAGTTCCCCTGCTTTCCCTGGCGCAGGAAGTGGCCGTGGTGACGGTCGAGGAAACCGAAGGCTCGATTTCGAGCACTGGGGTTGAGGAGGTCGCCGCCTACCTGGCGCGCCACGGCATCAAGGCACGCGCCGAGATCATCGCCGGCCGCGACGACAGCGCCGCGCTTACCAGCCATGCGCGGTCGATGAACGCCGATCTGGTCGTATCCGGCGCCTACGGCCACAGCAGATTGCGCGAGTGGGTCTTCGGCGGCGTGACACGTTCCCTGCTGGACGAAAACGGCCTGCACCGCTTCATGTCCAGCTGACCGGGACCAGCCGCCGCGGCCGTTCTTTGTGCGCGCCACACCGGGCACGCGTGTCAGGGCAGGCCGCTTCTTCGCCTCGTGGGGCATCGCCATGGCCCCAGGCTCGCCTTCCCCCTCACCAGGGCGGGCGGGCGGCGGCTCCATGGGCGAAAATCACCCGCCTTGCATGCGTGCGGAGGCGGGTTTTTCCTGATCGTTGCCCTAGTTATGATGTGATAAAACCAGTCTCGAACCTGGTGCCCGCATCATGCCGGCGAGAGATATTTCAGGCCTGTATGGCCGTTTCCTCCATAAGGTCGTGTCAAGCCGCTTCGACGGTCCGGCAGGCTATGTCCTGGCGCTTGCGTCGGTTGCCGCGGCCTTCTGCATCCGTTTTTCTCTGCAACAGCTTCTCGACGGCCGGGCGTCCTTCATCCTTTTCATCCCCGCCATATTGCTCGCATCGGTTGCCGGCGGCATCGGCCCAGGGCTCGTGGCTGTCGCCTTGTCCCTGCCGGCCGCATACTATCTGGGCGGCGGCGCGCCCAGCGTGCCCGCCGACGCATTTCAGTTCGCCCTGTTTGCCTTTGTGGGCCTTGCCATAGCCTGGGTAGGGGAGAGGCTCCATCACGCGCAACGGCTTGCAGACAAGACTGCACGCGAGCTCGAGGCGAGGGAAGCGCATCTGCGCTCGATCCTGGATACGGTTCCCGACGCCACCGTGGTGATCGATGCGGGCGGAACGATCATCACCTTCAATGCCGCTGCGGTGAGGCAATTCGGTTATTCGGAAGGCGAGATCTTGGGCCAGAACGTTCGCGTGCTGATGCCCGAGCCCTATCGCAGCGAACATGACGGCTACATAAACCGCTATTTCACGACCCATCAGAAGCGCATCATCGGGCGCGACCGCGTCGTCGTCGGCCGGCGCAAGGATGGATCGACCTTTCCGATGAAGCTTTCGGTCGGCGAAATGAGGTTCGGCGACGGCATCTACTTCACCGGCTTCATCCATGACCTGACCGAGCGCCAGGCGTCGGAATTGCGCCTGCACCAGGTGCAGGGCGAACTGGCCAGGCTGGCGCGGCTCAATGAACTGGGCGAGATGGCCTCAACGCTCGCGCACGAGCTCAACCATCCGCTCTCGGCGATAGCCAATTACGTTCAGGGCTGCATCCGCCTGTTGCGCGACATCGACGACGGCCTTGCGGCCAAGATGCGCGACGCGCTGGAAGAGGCAGCGCGGCAATCGTTTCGTGCCGGCCAGATCATCAAGCACCTGCGCGAGTTCGTGACGCGCGGCGAAACCGAGAAGGCGCCCGAGGACGTGCGCAGGCTGGTGGAGGAAGCTGGCGCGCTGGCCCTGGCGGGCTCCCGCGAGCAGGGCGTGCGTTCGGTTTTCGACTTCGCGCCGGGGGCCAATACGGTGATGGTGGACCGCGTCCAGATCCAGCAGGTGCTGGCAAACCTGATGCGCAACGCCATGGAAGCGATGCGCGCAAGCGAGCGCCGCGAACTGCTGGTGCGCACCTCGTCAAACGGCAATGGCATGGTGACGGTGGAGGTTGCGGACACCGGGCCCGGCATACCGGACGAGATCGCGGCGCAATTGTTCACCCCCTTTGTCACCACGAAGCCGGGAGGCATGGGCGTGGGCCTGTCCATCTCCAAGCGCATCGTGGAGGCGCATGGAGGCGAAATGTCCGTCAGGCGGAACGATGAGGGCGGCGCGACGTTTCACTTCACCCTGCCGACAATATGACAGGCACGCTGCGGCATGATCGATCCATACGTCATCCAGATCGTCGACGACGAGGAGCAAGCAAGGAAGTCACTCGCCTTCCTGCTGACCACGGCCGGCTTTGCGGTGCGCACGCACGAGACGGCCGCCGCGTTTCTTGCGGTCGCGCCCCACATCCGCAATGGCTGCCTGCTGACCGACCTGCGAATGCCCGACATCAGCGGCGTCGAGCTGCTGCGCTGCTTGCAAGCTTCCCATATCAGCATGCCGGCCATCGTCATTACCGGCCATGGCGACGTGCCCATGGCGGTGGAGGCGATGAAGGCCGGCGCGCTCGATTTCATCGAGAAGCCGTTCGAGGACGAAGTGCTGATCGAGGCCCTGGAACATGCCGTGCAAACCCATGCCAGCAAGCCGGCCGGCGCCGAGGAGCTGGCCGTCGTGCAGGCGCGGCTGAACCAGTTGAGCGAACGCGAACGCCAGGTGCTTTCCGGCGTGGTGAGCGGGCTTCCCAACAAGACCATCGCCTATGAGCTGGACATCAGCCCGCGCACGGTGGAGGCGCACCGCGCCAGCGTGATGGCAAAGATGCAGGCAAGAAGCCTGCCCGAGCTGGTCCGCATGACAATGGCGGCCCAGTTCGACCTCCATTGACCCTCCCGCGCGGGCCTGATCATTCGTCCGGACCGCACCAGCCCGGAAGGTAGCTGGCCTGCGGGCCGTGCGCCACTGCCAGCGCCTGCACAAGCGCCTTCTGGAAATCGCGCTCCAGCGTCGCGAGATCGACCTGGCGGCGCAGGAAATCGGCCCAGAGGAACTC
>JAEWHN010000348.1 GCA_023387775.1 Pseudomonadota bacterium
TGTCGTGCGACCCTGAGCAGATATTCATCGTCAACGGAGCGCAGCAGGCCTTCGACCTGATCGGCCGCGTGCTGCTCAACCCCGGCGACCCGGTGTGGTTCGAAAATCCCGGCACCATCGGCGCCCGCAACTGCCTGATTGCCTGCGGGGCGCGCATGGTGCCGGTGCCGGTGGACCCGGAAGGGATTTCGGTCGAGGCGGGGCAGCGCCTGGCACCCGATTTCCGGCTTGCCTTCGTCACCCCTTCGCACCAGCACCCGACCGGCGTGGAAATGAGCCTGGCGCGGCGTGCGGAGCTGCTGGCCGCCGCCAACCAGAACGACGCCTGGATCCTTGAAGACGATTATGACGGGGAGTTCCGCTATGACGGCCGGCCGCTGCCGACCCTGAAAAGCGGCGATACCGGCGAACGCGTCATCTATGTCGGAACCTTTTCCAAGACGATGTTTCCCGCGCTGCGCCTTGGCTTCTACATCGCGCCCAAGCCGCTGGTGCCAATCTTCCAGCGCATATCCGGCGCGTTTCTGCAGGGCGTGCCGTCGAGCATCCAGGCGGTTCTGGCCGCCTTTATCGAGGAAGGCTATTTCGCCACGCATCTGCGCCGCATGCGCGAGATCTATGCCGAACGCCACGCGGCCTTCCACGAGGCGGCCGAACGGCATCTGGGCGGGCTGCTGAATGTCACCCGCTCCGTCGCCGGGTTCCACGTGGTCGGCACATTCGCCTCGCCTGCCATGGACGAGGACCGGATCTCCGCCGACGCCGATGCCGCCGGCCTTTTCGTCTCGCCCATCGGCCGCTTCTGCCTCGACCGCTCGCAGGTGGAGCCCGGCCTTGTGCTGGGCGTCAGCGCCATCGACGAACGCGCCATCGGCAAGGGGGTCGAGACGCTGGCCCGCGTGCTGGAAAAGCACGCGGCTGCCGGACCGGAGGGGCCACCTAGCTAGCGGTTGTCCTCAAGGATCATCGCCGCGCCCTTTTCCGCCACCATCATGGTCGGCGCATTGGTGTTGCCCGAGGTGACATTGGGAAAGACCGATGTGTCGACCACGCGCAGGCCCTGAAGCCCATGCACGCGCAGGCGGGCGTCGACCACGTTCGTTCCATCGTCCGGTCCCATGCGGCAGGTGCAGGATGCGTGGAACACGCTGCCCGAACGGGCGCGGATATCGGCAATCAGATCCTCTTCGTTCTGCGTCTGCTTGCCCGGGCTCATCTCGTCGACGATGAGGGCGCGCATGGCCGGCTGTTCGGCGATACGCCGGATGACGCGCACGCCGGCCAGCATGTCCTCCATATCGCCAGGCGTCGACAGGTAGTTCGGCTCGATGACCGGGGCGGCTTTGACGTCCGGCGATCCGATGTTGATGGAACCGCGGCTGGTGGGCCGGCATGGCTGGATGCCGATGAAGAAGCCGGGGAACGGGTCCGGCATGGTCAGGCGCCGCACGCCGGGCGTGGGCTTGCTGTAGCTGACCGGCGAGAAATAGAGCTGCATGTCGACCCGGTCGAGGTCCGGGTTCGATTTGACGAAGCCGCCGGCCTGGTTGACGCTGAGCGAAAGCGGCCCGTCGCGCAACAGCACGTAGCGCGCGCCGAGCATTATCCGGCTCCACCAGGGGCGCAGCAGCGAATTGAGCGTTGGCTTGCGCGAGCGATAGAGATAGTCGATGCCGAGATGGTCCTGCAGGTTCTGGCCAACCGCGGCAATGTCCTTCACCACCGTCTTGCCGAACTTCTGCAGCAGCGCGCCGGGGCCGACGCCCGAATGCTGCAGCAAGGTGGGCGAATGCACCGCGCCGGCAGACAGGATCACCTCTCGGCGGGCACGCGCGGTGCGCTTTTGGCCGCCGGCCTCATATTCGACGCCCACCGCGCGCAAGCCCTCGAACAGGATGCGGGTGGCCAAGGCGCCGGTGACGACCTTCAGGTTGGGGCGCTTGGCCACCGGATGCAGGAACGCCGTGGCCGACGAGGCGCGAAACCCCTTCCGGGCGCTGATCTGATAGACCGAGATGCCTTCCTGGTTCTTGCCGTTGTAGTCGGGCGTCCTGGTGAAACCGGCCTGCTCGGCGGCCTGCAGCCAGTCCTTGCACAGCGGGTGGACGGAGGGCGTCATGTCGGTGACGTGGAGTTCGCCTGCCCCTCCGCGCCATTCGTCGCCGCCGCGCTCGAACGTCTCCATCGACTTGAAATGCGGCAGGACGCCATCCCAGCCCCAGCCGGGATTGCCGGCCTTTTCCCAGTCGTCGAAATCGTTGCGCTGGCCGCGCACATAGACCATGGCGTTGATGGACGACGAGCCGCCCAGCACCTTGCCGCGCGGCCAGTAGCTGGTGCGCCCGGCGAGAGCTTCCTGCGGCCCGGTCTCGAATCGCCAGTTCACCTTCGGATTGAAGAAGCTGTGGCCATAGCCGATGGGCATGCGAATCATGAAGCGGCGGTCGCTTCCGCCGGCCTCCAGCAGCAACACCCGAAACTTGCCCGACTTCGTCAGGCGATTGGCGAGCAGACAGCCGGCCGAACCAGCCCCGACAATGATGAAATCGAAATCAGCCACAGGTCTGCCCCTCCTTGCCACGAGCCCGTGCTTCTACACCGGCGCGGCGGCCCGAAAAGGAGCCATTGCGACAAGACCTTAAAGCCATTGCAAATGAGCAGGCGAACCGCGCGTGACCGCAGCAACCGAGGGCTCGGATGCTCAGACCCGCAAGTTGCAGAATCGCCCGCTTCGAAAAGGGCTGTCCTTGCGCCGGCCGCGCAGGCGAGGGAAACGGCAATGGTTGAGCCGGCACGATGGATCGGATGCGCGAAGCAATCCGACTGCTCACGCTAAAGCCCCGAAACGCCGGCCGAATTCGAGTTCAGGAAGAAACTGGCGATTGCGCCAGGATATTTGGTGGAGCCAAGCGGGATCGAACCGCTGACCTCCTGCATGCCATGCAGGCGCTCTCCCAGCTGAGCTATGGCCCCACAATCCGGTAATTACCGGGCGCCGTTTCCGGCGGGAAGGTCGTTTGGGTGTTACCCGAACCGACCGTGAGGCGGCTTCTAGCGCCGCCTTTCGAGAAGATCAAGCCTCTTTCGAGCTTTTTCTTCAACAGGTGCGCCGCCCCTGCGGCGCACCTGTGAAAACATCAGTTTTCGTCGTCGTCGCCGACGCCGATGATGCCGGAAACATCCTCGTCACCGTCTTCCTCGTCCTCGAGGAAGGTGTCGTCGTCGTCGCCCAGGTCGACGTCTTCCTCGTCGTCGATCGAGATGATGTCCTCGTCGCCCTTGGTCTCCTCATCGGCGTCCTCGAGCGAGACGATTTCCGCACCTTCTTCTTCGGTATCGATTTCGCGTTCCTCGACCTCTTCTTCCTCCTCGTCGATCGGCTTGCTGCTGGTCGTCTCGAAGAAGGAGCGCGGATAGGTCTTTCCCGTGTAGGGAGAAACGATCGGATCCTTGTTCAGGTCGTA
>JAEWHN010000327.1 GCA_023387775.1 Pseudomonadota bacterium
CTTCGGGCTGGTGATCACCATCATCGCCAGCGCGCCGAGGCCCATGATGATGTTGCGCAGCGCCACCGACGCCGTCGCCCCGACGGTGGACTTGATCTGCGTCGTGTCGGCGGTCAGCCGCGACACGATCTCGCCCGACTGGGCGGTGTCGAAGAAGGCCGGCGACAGCCGGGTGACATGGGCAAAGACGTCGCGGCGAATGTCGGCCACCACCCGCTCGCCCAGCGTGATGACGAAATAGTAGCGGCAGGCCGAGGCAAGCGCCAGCAACGCCGCCATGATCACCAGCATGGAAAAATAGCTGGCGATGAAGCCCGAATCGGAGGCCGAGAAGCCGTGGTCGATCATGCGGCGCACCGCGATGGGCAGCGTCAGCGTGGTGGCTGCGGCCATGACCAGCGACACGCCGGCGCCCGCCACGAGGCCGCGATAGCGCGTCAGGTAGGTAGAGAGGCTGCGTAGCGGCTTGAGGGAGCGACGGGTTTGCTTTTCCACGGTCCGCTCGGTTTCAGCCATCTTGTCCGTCCTTTCGGTCATCGGCGCGAAACCGCCGCTGCGGCCTTGAGATTCGCATTTGCCTGATGTATAGGCACGCCGACCGTTTTAGAAGCCGCGGCCTCTCAATAGCTGCGGCTTTGAATTTTCAAAAGAGGCGCATCGCCGCAGGCGCAAGCCGCGAACCGCGCCCAAAAGCAGGAAAAGTGCGATGAAGGCCGATATCCATCCCGACTACCACGTCATCAAGGTCGTCATGACTGACGGCACCGAATACCAGACGCGCTCGACCTGGGGCAAGGAAGGCGACACGATGAACCTCGACATCGATCCGTCGACCCACCCGGCCTGGACCGGCGGCACGCAGACGCTGCTCGACCGCGGCGGCCGCCTGTCGAAGTTCAAGAAGCGCTACGAAGGCCTCGGCATCTAAGCCGCGCCATCGAGCCCGAGATTGCAAAAACCCGCCTTCGAGGCGGGTTTTTTGTTGGTTCGGGATCATGCTCTTGCTGCCGCATGATCTTGTCCAAAAAGTCTGCAACTTTTTGGGATCAAGCGGTCTGCCGCTGCCAGCGCGCCATGGCATGCTCGATCAGCCGGCCGACGAGGTCGGGATAGGCGATGCCGCTGGCGGCAAGCGTCTTGGGATACATGCTGATATTGGTGAAGCCGGGAATGGTGTTGAGCTCGTTGACGAGCGCGCTGCCGTCGGCGCGGACGAAGAAGTCGACGCGCGCCATGCCCTCGCAACCGAGCGCCAGGAAAGCCTTGCGGGCGATCTCCTGCAGCGCGCCTGTCGTCGCCTGCGGCAGCTCGGCGGGAATGCGCAGGGAAGCCCCCTCGGCATCGATATATTTGGCCTCGTAGGTGTAGAAGCCGTGGCTCGCGGCCGGCACGATCTCGCCCGGCACTGAAACAATCAGCGTCCCGTCGACCTGCTCGAGCACGGCGAACTCGATTTCGCGCCCCGCCACGAATTCCTCGATCAGCACCTTGCGGTCGTGTTTGAAGGCCTCGTCCAGCGCCGTTTCCAGCTGCGCGGCCGTCTCGACCTTGCTCACGCCCACCGAAGAGCCCTGGCGCGCCGGCTTGACGAAGACGGGCAGGCCGAGCTGCGTCTTGACCGCCTCGAAGGAAGGCCGCTCGCCGGCATGCACGGTGACGCCACGCGCCACGGGCAGCCCGGCCTCCTTCATCAGCCGCTTGGCCGCGTCCTTGTCCATGGCGTTGGCCGAGCCCAGCACGCCGCAGCCGACGTAAGGCACGTTCGCAACCTCGGCCAGGCCCTGCACCGTGCCGTCCTCGCCGAACGGGCCGTGCAGCACCGGGAAAAGGACGTCGATCCTGGGCAGCTCGAAGGGCGCCCCGGCGTCAGGCACCGCGACCAGCCGCCCCTTGCCGCCGGGCAGGAGGCTCACCTCCGTGCCGCTTCCGGGCACCGCCTTGGGCAGCGCGCCGTCCGGGCCGAGAGAGGCCAGGAACCAGCGGCCATCGCGGTCGATGCCGATCGGCACCACCTCGTATCTGGCGGCGTCGATCGCCTTGACCACGTTGCTGGCGGAAAGGATGGAAACCTCGTGCTCGGCGGAGCGGCCGCCGAACAGAACTGCAACGCGTGGCCTCGGTGTCATGCTTTGTTCCCTCGATGAGTGCCGCCTGGAAATCAGGGCGCATATCGAATGGAAGTCGATTGGCGCTTATCTGTGGCGATGCGGTGGGCCTGCCACTGAAATCCAGATGGATTCAGGCCGGGTCCGTTGCCTTGCGATCCGAATGGCCGAGATCGCGCTCGGGATCGATGATGTCGCGAACGCGCTGCTTGAGCACCTTGGCTTCCGGGAAACCGCCGTCGCGCGTGCGCTCCCACACGAGTTCACCATTGCAGCTGATCTCGAAGATGCCGCCGGTGCCAGGCACCAGCGCCACCTCGCCGAGATCGGTCCCGAAGGTGGAGAGCAGTTCCTGCGCCAGCCAGCCCGCGCGCAGCATCCACATGCACTGGGTGCAGTAGGTGATGGCGATGCGGGCCTTCGGCGCAGGCGTGGTCATGCCGCGCTGAGCTTGGCGAGTGTCGCTTCGTCGACCTCGAAATTGGCGTAGACGTTCTGGACGTCGTCGTCGTCCTCGAGGGTGGCGATGAGCTTGAGGATGGACTGGGCACGATCCTCGTCGACCGGGATGTTGTTCTGCGGCTTCCAGATCGGCTTGACCGACTGGGCTTCGCCAAGCGAGGCTTCGAGCGCCTTGGAAACATCGCCCAGGTCCTCGAAGGCGCAGAGGATGGTGTGGCCGTTCTCGTCCGACTGGACGTCTTCCGCACCGGCCTCGATGGCCGCATCCATCACCTTGTCGGCGCTGCCGGCCGAGGCCGGGTAGACGATCTCGCCGACGCGGTCCCACATGAAGGCTACCGAGCCGGTTTCGCCGAGTGCCCCGCCGGCCTTGGTGAAGGCGGCGCGGACATTGGAAGCGGAGCGGTTGCGGTTGTCGGTCAGCGCCTCGACGATGACGGCGATGCCGCCCGGGCCATAGCCCTCGTAGCGCACTTCCTCATAGTTCTCGGCATCGCCGCCGGAGGCCTTGTTGATGGCCCGCTGGATGTTGTCCTTCGGCATCGACTCGGCCTTGGCGTTCTGGATCGCCAGCCTGAGGCGCGGGTTCATCGCCGGGTCGGGCAGGCCCTGCTTGGCCGCAACCGTGATTTCGCGCGCGAGCTTGGAAAACATCTTGGACCGCGCCGCATCCTGGCGGCCCTTGCGGTGCATGATGTTCTTGAATTGTGAATGGCCAGCCATGGAACCCCTGCTGTCGTTGAATTCGGCTATCTGGAATGGGCCGGCTTATAAATAAATCGCGGCCAAACGTCCAGCCGGACCACCTTTCGGCGGCAAGCAAAGGCGACCTTGCCTACTGGCCGCCCTCGCCTTCGCTGCGGCGACGCCGCGCCAGCATGTTGAGCGCCTCGACCAGCGCCGAAAAACCCATCGCCGCATAGATATAGCCCTTGGGCACGTGGAAGCCCATGCCGTCGGCAATCAGCGTCGTGCCGATCATCAGGAGGAAGCCCAGCGCCAGCATGACGATGCTGGGGTTGGCGGCGATGAACTTGGCCAGCGGATCGGCCGCGACCAGCATCACGGTGACGGCGGCGATGACGGCGATGTACATGATGACGATCTCGTCGGTCATGCCCACGGCGGTGATGATGGAGTCCACCGAGAACACCAGGTCGAGCAGCAGGATCTGGAAGATCGCCGCGCCCAGGCTGAGCTTCAGCGTGCCGCCAACGACGTCGTGCTCGTCACTGTTGTGCGGATCTACGGCCTGGTGGATTTCACGCGTGGCCTTCCAGACCAGGAACAGGCCGCCGGCGATCAGGATGATGTCGCGCCAGGAGAAGCCATGGTCGAACAGGGTGACGACCGGCGTGGTGAGTTGCACGATGAATGAGATGGTGGCCAGGAGCAGAAGCCGCATTATGAGCGCCGCACCAATGCCAAGCCGGCGCGCCCGCGACTGCTGTTCCTTCGGCAGCTTGTTGGTGAGGATCGAGATGAAGATGAGGTTGTCGATGCCGAGCACCACCTCCATCACGATAAGCGTGACAAGGGCCGCCCAGGCCGTCGGTTCGCTCAGGAAAGCGAAGTGCGGCGCCAGAAACTCGATGATCGGCATCTGTGGTGGGTTCCCTGTCCGGATGAAATGTCCGGCAGAAGTAGGTAGGCACCTCCCCTACTTCAACGCCACTTACCAGAAAGATGGCACGGTTTCTTCGAGGCGGGCCCCAAGCCGGAGCGGCGCGACCTTTTCGGCAAGGCCGGTGCTGTCCGAGATCTCGACACCCACGCCGCAGATCGTGGCCGGGCCGTTTGCCGCCTCGAAGCGGCCCTTGGGCACCTTGGAAAGGAAGCGGTTGAGCGGCTCCTCCTTGTCCATGCCGAGCGAGGAATCGTAGTCGCCGCACAT
>JAEWHN010000331.1 GCA_023387775.1 Pseudomonadota bacterium
ACGTCCATCTGATCGGCTCGGCCATTTGCACCAAGGCGGTGTGGGAGACGATGCGCGGGCAGCGCTTCGGGCGCATCGTCATGACCACCTCTTCCTCCGGCCTGTTCGGCAATTTCGGGCAGGCGAATTACGGCGCGGCGAAAATGGCGCTGGTCGGGCTGATGCAGACGCTGGCGCTGGAAGGCGCGCGCAACGATATCCGCGTCAACTGCATCGCGCCGACCGCGGCAACGCAGATGCTCGAAGGCCTGTTGCCGCAGGCGGAACTGGATCTGTTGCAGCCTGCCCGCGTCAGCCCGGCCGTGCTGGCTCTCGTGCACGAGGATGCGCCGACGCGGACGATCCTGTGCGCGGGTGCCGGCTCGTTCGAAACGGCCCATGTCACGCTGACTTCCGGCATCTACCTTGGAGGCGGCGCCGAGGTGGCCGACGAGATCGTCGAGAGATGGAGCGAGATCGCCGATCGCCAGGGCGAAATGGTGCCGGACGCCGGCGAGCAGCAGGGCAGGCTCGAACTCGCCAAAGCCGGCTACCAGCGGGCACCGAAAGGCTGAACACCGACGTGGGTGCGACAACGCAAATCACGACAAGCCTCGCCGACTACCTGGCGCGTGTCGGCCAGGAGGTCGGCGTCTCGGACTGGATCGAGATCGACCAGCATCGCATCGACGCCTTCGCCGAGACGACCCTGGACGACCAGTATATTCACGACGCGACACGATACCGCGGGCGGCGGGAACGCTGCGTGATTTTGCATCAGGCGCTTTCTGCGCTCCCACTCAACCGCAATAGAACCCTGGAAAGGCATGCCATATGAGAGAAGCTGTTATCGTTTCGACGGCTCGGACGCCGATCGGCAAGGCGTATCGGGGCGCCTTCAACGACACGCAGGCCCAGGAACTGGCCGGCCACGCGATCGCGAAGGCGGTGGAACGGGCCGGCATCGCGCCGGGAGAAGTGGACGACGTCGTGGTCGGCGCTGCCATGCAGCAGGGCTCCACGCACATGAACGTCGCGCGGCAGGCGCTGGTAAGGGCGGGGCTGCCGACCAGCGTGGCTGGCATGACGCTCGACCGCCAGTGCGCCTCGGGCCTGATGGCCATCGCAACCGCAGCCAAGCAGATCACGCATGACGGCATGACGGTGACCGTGGGCGGTGGAGTGGAATCCATCTCGCTGGTGCAGACGCCGAAGATGAACCTCGACCGGTTCGAGGACCCGTGGCTAGTCGCGCATCAGCCCGACCTCTATATGTCGATGCTCGAAACCGCCGAGGTGGTGGCAGCCCGCTATGGCATTTCGCGTGAGGCGCAGGACGAGTATGCCCTGTCTTCCCAGATGCGCACGGCAAGAGCTCAGGCCGAAGGCTGCTTCGACGCGGAGATCGTTCCGCTGAAGAGCATCATGAAGGTCAAGGACAAGGCGACCGGCGAGGAAAAGAGCGTCGAGGTGACGCTGGAACGAGACGAGGGCAATCGCCCCGAGAGCACGCTCGAGGGGCTTTCGAGCCTCAAGCCGGTGTTCGCCGGAGGCAGGTCGATTGCAGCCGGCGGCTACATCACGGCGGGCAACGCTTCACAGCTTTCCGACGGCGCCTCGGCGAGCCTCCTCATGGAGGCGCGAGAGGCGGAGAAGCGAGGCCTGCAACCGCTGGGCATCTATCGCGGCATGGCGGTGGCAGGCTGCGAACCCGACGAGATGGGGATCGGCCCGGTGTTCGCGGTTCCGAAGCTGCTAAAGGCGCATGGGCTGACGGTCGACGACATCGGCCTGTGGGAACTCAACGAGGCGTTCGCAGTACAGGTCCTCTATTGCCGGGAACGGCTTGGCATCGACCCGGACAAACTGAACGTCAATGGCGGCGCGATTTCCGTCGGCCATCCTTACGGCATGTCGGGGGCCCGCTTGGTCGGGCATGCACTGATCGAGGGCAAACGCCGCGGCGCTCGCTACGTCGTAGTCACCATGTGCGTCGGTGGTGGCATGGGCGCTGCCGGCCTGTTCGAGGTCAACTGAGCGGCGCGATGGGGGGCGGGTTCATCGGTTTGCCCTTCACCGAGCGCCCGCCCGGCACCGCAAAGTCAACTTGGCTTCCTCGAGAGAGGGGAGCAAGAGAATCGTGAGCGCTTGATCAGGCGGCACCGCCAAGCGCAAGCTCACGGAGGCGCGCGTCTGGCCAGGCGATGCCAGGACACGCCGGATCGAGCGATAGAGGGTGCGGGCATCTCCGCCCGGAAAATCGGCGCGGGCCGAGCCGCCATCGGGCATGAAAAGCGTATCCCCGACAAAGGCCGCATCACCGACAATGTGGGTCATGCAGGCCGGGGTGTGGCCCGGCGTGGGGCGATCGACGATACCCCTGAACATTACCGCCGCCGGCCAACCGCGACCTGCGCTGATCAAGTTGACAACGTTGCCACGGTCATACCGAAAGTGTAGCCGGCTTCCAGCCATTTCGGCAGAAATGGTTGCCAGCATGCCACCCCTGGCGTAGCAGGCGTGGTCCAACTCGATATGCAGTCACGGCCGTAGCGATGGCCCATGTAATCGAGCGCGCAGAGCATCTTTCAGTGAGGAACAAGACGACAGACAGTCCAAGCCTGATCGTGCAGAGCCGGCATCAATTATGCCGAGAACATATTAACGCACACGATAGTGAATATTGACTTGTTTGTCACGCCGAGCCATTGATGTCAGCTCTGTTGGGGGAGTGCCGAGCCTGATCATGGTAGCGGAATGCTGCGTTCATGAGGGTGACGGCCTGGGAGGAGCCTTGATGTGTCCTTTTAGTGATGGGTCTGTCGGTCCGGGCTACCGGTGCCGCTCGCGATGAACGACGGAGCCATGCAATTCCATGCGCTGACGCTCGACAAATTTCTCGAGCATGCAGCGAAATGGCATCCCGACACGGAAGTGGTGACTGCGCGGGCGGACGGCGTCAGTGCACGGATCGGCTATTCCGCTTTGGCGCAACGAGCGCGGCGCATATCCGGCGTGTTGGCTGGTTTCGGCGTGCGGTATGGTCGGCGCGTCGCCACGCTCGCCTGGAACAGCCAGTCTCATCTCGAAGCCTGGTTCGCCATAATGGGCATGGGAGCGACCTGCCACACGCTCAACCCCCGCCTTGCAGCCGAGCAGACGGCGGCGATGTTGCGGCAGTCTCAGGCGCAGATCCTGATCGTGAGCGCCGATCTCATGCCGCTGGCGCGCGAAATCGCCGCGGAAGCACCGGTGCGGCATATCCTCGTCATCGACGGTGATGTCAAGGAAGCGGCCGGCGGACCCGCCATGCAAGCGCTCGAAGGCTTGCTTGCCGACGCGCAGGATTTCGCCTGGGGTGGCTTTGACGAGAACACGGCGTCCGGCCTCTGCTTTACGTCCGGCACCACCGGCCAACCAAAGGGCGTGACCTACACGCATCGGTCGAGCTATCTGCACACGCTGAGGCTCCTGATGGCCGATGTGATGGGCATCACGGCCAAGGACGCGATAATTCCCGTCGTGCCGATGTTCCACGCCAATGCCTGGGGAATGCCTTTTGCCGCCGCCGCAGCCGGTGCGAAGCTGGTTCTTCCTGGACGCCATGCGGATGGCAAGAGCTTGGCCCGCTTGATCGCGTCAGAGGGGGTGACGATCGCAGCGGCGGTGCCGACAGTCTGGCTGGGGCTGGTCGAGCATCTCGAGGCCGAGGGCGGCGAACTGCCATCATTGAAGCGTGTCATCGTCGGCGGGTCGCCCATGCCTCCAGCGCTCATGAAGCGTATCGAGCGGCGCCTCGGGGTAGCCGTGCAGACCAGTTGGGGCATGACCGAGCTTTCCCCGCTTGGAACCATGGCGCCGCCGGATCTGGAGGATCGCGATGCGGGGCTGTCGGGACGCCCGGCCTTCGGAATAGACCTGCTTCTTACCGATGCCGATGGGCGCGCCCTCGCGCAGCAACGAGAGATGGAAGGGCATCTGCATGTGCGTGGTCCGGCGGTGGTCGAGCGTTATCTGGGGCAGGCCAGCCCAGCCACGGATGCCGACGGCTGGTTCGACACAGGCGACCTTGCCCGGATCGACAGCAAAGGCGATCTCGTCATCACCGGCAGGGCCAAGGACCTGATCAAATCGGGGGGCGAATGGATCAATCCGGCCCAGATCGAAGTGGTGGTCAGCGCGTTGCCTCAGGTCTCGCTTGCCGCCGTGGTCGGGCGCGCAGATCCGAAGTGGGGTGAGCGCCCGCTTCTTTTGGTGGAGTTGCGCAAAGGCGAGGAACTTTCCGACCAGCAATTGCTAGAGCCCTTGCGGGGGCGGGTTGCGCCGTGGTGGATACCCGACGAAATTGTGCGTTTGCCGAAAATGCCGACCGCGGCAACGGGCAAGGTTGATAAGATGCTCTTGCGGTCTCAATTCGGTCAGGCCGAATTGCGGGCCGAATGATATCGACCCGTTGGATTGGCGCGCAGGCGGCATAGGAAGATTGCCATGAGGGAAGCCGTCATCGTCAGCACTGTCCGCACGGGCATCGGCAAGGCCTGTCGGGGAACGCCGAACGCGACGGCGGCCAAGCAGATCATCGTCGACGGCATGGATGTCGTGGCGGCCGGCGGGCAGGAGAACATCTCTGCCGTGCAGGATCGCTGCTTTCCTATATCGTAGCCACAATGTGCGTTGGCGGCGGCGTAGGGCGTGACCGGGCTTTTCGAGGTGAACGCTTAGGTAGTATGGGCAGTCGCCGGTTCCGTCAGTGAATTCAGAAGGGCTCAGAAGTTGATCGAGAACAAGACGTCCCGCCGTAAAGGCTCCACCAAGGCCGAACGGCGCGCCGAGATGACCGAGCAGATACTCGATGCCGCCGAGTATCTTTTTTCGCGGCACGGACTCTATGGAGTTACGCTCAAGGACGTGGCGAAACAGGTCGGCGTGCACCACACGCTGATGAACTACTATTTCCAGGACAAGAAGGCGTTGTTCGACGCGGTGTTCGCACGCCGTGCGGTTGTGACCAGCGAGCGACGTATGCGCATGCTGGAGGAATATGAAAAGTCCTCCAATGGAAAGCCCACTGTGGAGGGCGCGCTGCGTGCCTTTCTCGACACCGACCTCGATCTCTATACCGAGGGCGGTGAAGGCTGGAAGAACTACGCTGCGCTTGGCGCCCAGGTGGCGAACACACCCGAATGGGGTGCGGAACTGATGGATCAGCATTTCGATCCGGTGGTTCTGCGCCTGATCGGTATACTCAAGAAAGCGCTGCCAGACTGCGCGGAAGAGGACATCTTCTGGGGTTATCATTTCGTGACCGGCGCGCTGATGCTGACGTTGGCGCGAACCGGCCGCATCGACAAGCTTTCCAACGGAATCTGCCGCTCCGACGACTTTTTGGCGGTCAAGCAACGCATGGCGACATTCATGTCGGCTGGCTTCCTGGCGGTGTGCCGAAGGGAGCGGCTGACCTAGGCCTGACAAGGGCGCAAGTCCGCCCCTTCGAAGACTATCGGCATGCCAGTTGATGGAAAGAAAGGCTTGCGGGAATCTAATTAATTATCTAGTGAGTGAATAGAGTGGGAAACGAAGCCGAAGAGGCTGCTTTGATGCTGGGAGGGCGCATCGCAATCGTGACCGGAGCCGGCGGCGGGCTGGGGCGTTCGCACGCTGTGCAGCTAGTCAGGTTGGGTGCGAAGATCCTTGTCAACGACATTAGTATCGCCTTGGCGGAACAGGTTGCCCGTGAGTTCGAACGGGCCGGCGGCGAGGCGATCGCCTTTGCCGCATCCGTCAGGGATGCCCGCTCGCACTCGCGCCGACCCGGGCAATCCTGTCCCCCGGCGAGGATCATTTCGCGCTCCAACGTAACGCTCACGCGGGTCGCCTGTGCCGGGGCGGGACACAAGCTGCGGAGGGTGTCGTCGCGAATTGGAACCGGATCAGCGACCGCGCCGGCGAGGTCGTGCCGGACTACGGCTTCATGCCGATGGAGCGCGAACTGGCCAGCGGGCCAATCGCGGAGTTGAAAGCCGCCAACAGCTAGGCGGCAGGATGGGCATGGCAGCATTCGGAGGAAAGCCGCCGCGCCGAAACCGAAGCGCTGGGAGCGCAGCGGTTGAAGGAGGAGGGCGTGTCGGTATCCGCAGCATGGCGGAGCCGTCAGCAGCAAGGGGAGCCGGAATTGACCGGCCTGTCGAAGGGGGGAGATGTCCATGAGCAGACTGATCGGATCACTCGCCTTGTCCGCATGACGAGGCGGGGGCGGAACATGTTCACGGCAAGGACGGCCGCGCGGTATGCGGACGAGAGCCTTCGTCATGCGTGGCTTGCAGCGTGGAGGTCACCGGAACAATGACATCGAGCGGGGCAATGCAGATCGAGCGAGCGACGCCGCTTGTGCGGAATGCCGGCAGGAAGAACATGCTGGAGCGCGTGGTAGCCCTGGCAGCACTCGCCTTGGCAGTCGTCTTCTCGTTCACCATCGACGGCTTCGCGACGCTCGGCAACCTGCGCGTCATCCTGTCGAACAGTTCTTCGCTGGCGATTCTCAGCTGTGGCATGGCGGTGGTCATCATTTCGCGCGGGCTCGATCTTTCGCTGATTGCGCAGATGATCGCAGGGGCCACCATATTCGGCATCCTGATCGGTAACGGGGTGGCCGCTCCCGTCGCGCTTGCGGTTGCCGTCGTAGCCATGGTCATCATCGGCGCGCTGAACGCCTGGCTTATCGCCTATGCCGAAATCCCGGCCATGCTGGCGACGCTGGCGTCGTCGATGTTCCTGGTCGGTACGCTGCGCTTCGCGATCCTGCGCGGAGAGTTCCTGCTGCTGCTGCCGAAGTCGGATCCTACTGTGACGTTCCTGGCCGGCGAGATTGTGCCCGGCCTGTCGGTGCCGGTCCTGCTCATGGCCGCGACGCTTCTGGCGTGCTGGTTCCTGCTCAACCGCTCTACCGCCGGGCGCATCATCTACGCCATGGGCGACAACTTCCAGGCCGCACGCCTTGCCGGACTGCCGGTGCGCACGACGACCATCGTCGTCTACGTGTTCGCCGGCCTGACAGCGCTCGTAGCCGGCCTGATCATGGCGGCCGCCAGCGGTGCGGTCGACTTCCGAACCGTCACCAACGGCACGCTGCTCTTCGACGTCATTCTTGTCGTGGTGTTGGGCGGCATCCCGTTGCGCGGCGGGCGGGGCGGCGTCCGCAACATAATCGTCGGCATCGCGCTGATCGCGATCATGCGCAACGGCATGACGCTGATGAACTTTTCGACGCAGACGCAGGACATGCTCAAGGGGCTCGTCCTGCTGACCGCCATCGTCACCGACAACTATCTCAACCCCAGGGACGCTGAAACGGACACCGTGGGCGATCTCTGACCATCGTATCAAACCAGGGAGGGAAGCATGTTCTACAAGATGGGAAGCGCATTTCGAACTGCGGTCGCTTGTATGCTGATGGGGACCTGTGCCCTCATGGGCGCCCCGGCGAGCGCGCAGGCAGACAGCAATATCGCCGGCAAGAAAGTGATCTTCATACCGATCTCGATGGGCATTTCGCTGACGGAGGGCTGGGCCCGGCGGATGAACGAGCATGCCGCGACCTACGGCTACTCGTTGGACGTGCGCGACGCCGCCTTCAACACCGGCGTCATGTCGGAGCTTGTGGCCAAGGCCATCAGCGACAAGCCGGATGTGCTGGTGGTTCACAATCCGACCGTGCAGTTGCTGTCGCGCCAGATCAAGCAGGCGGAAGCGGAAGGCATCAAGGTGCTGCAGGTCAACCTGCAGTCGAACCAGCCTTCGTCCGCCTTCGTCGGCGCCAACTGGGAGCGCATCGGGCGCGAGATCGCCGAAGACATCGTCAAGGAATGCGGCGCTGGCGCTGGCAAGTCCGGCAAGGTGGCGATCATTCCCGGCCAGCTGACCGCCGCCGACAGCGTGATCATGAACGAAGCCGCCTTCAAGGTCTTCGAGCAGCACAAGGAGATTCAGGTCGTCTCCAATCAGGCCTCGGACTGGGAGCCGGAAAAGGCTCGCCAGATTACGGCGACCGTACTGCAGCAGCATCCCGATCTTTGCGCCATCTTCGGCCATTGGGACGTCCACACGATGGGGGCCGGCAACGCAGTGAAGGACGCCGGCAAGGCGGACGACGTGCTGGTCTACGCGACCGGCGGCGGCGACAGCGTGGCGTGCAAGGCGATCGAGGACAAGGTCATGCACCGCATGTGGAGTTACGATGCCGACGGCCAGGGTCGCGACGCCGGCACGATGATCGACCTTCTGCTGCAGGGGGCCGCGACTGCTGACGGTTCTATGATGATGGTGGAATCTCCGATGAAGATCATCAAGGCCGGCGACAGCTACGACGCCTCGCTCTGCTGGAAGATGTGACGGCCGAGCCTGTTCGTGAACCGCTCAGCAATCTGATGCGGGGCTCCGAGGAGCCCCGCTTCCACCCCTCCTTGGAAAGTCGTGATGGCCGCTGAAATCGATTTTGACAGCCTGCCAAGGCAGCGTGTGCCGCGCCTCGTGCTTTCGCCGCGCCGCATCATCGCAGATATATTGTCGAAGGGCTGGGTGGAGAGCCTGATCCCATTCGTCGCGCTCCTGTGCGTCGTGGTGGGCCTGCTCGCGCTGACGAGCGGATATTTCTCCGCGTCGAACATGCGGAACCTGTCGCAATATGCGGCCGATGGCGGGCTGGTTGTGCTGGCGCTGCTGATCGTCGTGGCGGTCGGCGGGATTGACCTGTCGGTAGGCTCCAACTTCGCCATGTCGGCCTTCGTGGCGCTGTTCTGCTTCCATATCCTCGGTTTGCCGGTCCCCGCGGTGCTGGTCCTGACGCTGGCGGCGGGAGCCATCATTGGCACGGTCAACGGCGTCATCGCCGGCCTGCTCGGCTGCGGTGCCCTTCTGACCACCCTGGGCACGATGATCACCGTGCGTGGCCTCTACACGCTGGCTTCGCAGGCACAGCTTGTGGAGATATCCACTTCCGCGCGCGTGGATGACCTCTGGGACTGGATCGGTTTCGAGAAGGTGCTGACCTTGCCGATCGGCTTCTGGACGCTTCTGGTCGTCGCGGCCTTCGTCCTGATCATGTTTCGCCAGACGCGGTTTGGCTGGCATGTCCTCGCCGTCGGCGGCAACCGCAAGGCGGCGCGCCATGGCGGCATCCGCGTCAAATCCACGATCTTCTTTGCCTATGTCCTTGCAGGCCTGATCGTCGGTCTCGCCGGCTTCCTGTTCGCCGCACGTCAGAACAGCGTCGGCTCCGATACGGCGATAGGCATGGAATTCTTTGCCCTCACGGCGCTTGTCGTTGGGCTGGGCGGTTTCGTGCCGGGGCGCGGCGCTGTGGTATCGGTGCTGATCGGCTTCACGACCATCTACCTGCTCAACAATGCGATGGTGAACGCCGGATTCCGCGGCGATTTCGTCCAGCTCAGCATGGGCGCAATCATCATCCTCATTCTCGTCATCGATGTGAAATTCCGCAAGAACCGACATCGGCTGCTTGCCTCGACCTATCTTGATCCGGTCGCTTTCGACACGGGCAGGGTGCAGGGCATGCAGGGCCTGATGCCCGACGAGATCGCGCCGAAACTGAAGGCTGCCGAAATCCTGGTCGCGGGACAGATCGACGGGCCGGAAGACGTCCTGCTGGACGAGGCCGGCAATATCTATTGCGGCAGCCGTGACGGTTATCTCTTCAGGATCGCCGCGCCGGATCATGCAAAGGCCGAGGTTCTGGCCAAGATCGGCGGCCGCCCGCTCGGCCTCGCGCTGGATCGCGAGGGGCGCATCGTCGTTTGCGTCGCCGGTATGGGACTTGTCCGCGTGACGATGGACGGCAAGGTCGAGCTCCTGACCGACCAGACCGAGCGCAGCCTGTTCAGCGTGCAGGACGACACGACCATCCGCATGGCGGACGATCTCGATATCGCGCCGGACGGCACCATCTATTTCACCGACGCGACCAAACGCTACGATATTGAGAACTGGGGTCTCGACCTGCTGGAGGGTCGTCCGAACGGACGCCTGCTCTCCTATGAACCCGCTACGGGCAGGACGCGCACCGTTTGCGACAATCTTCGCTTCCCCAATGGCGTCTGCCTCACCCATGACGGAAAGCATCTTCTGGTGGCGAGCACCTGGGAGTGCTCGGTCATGATCTTCGATCTGGCGCGTCTCTCCGACGGGCCCCGCGTTTTCGCCAGCGGCCTGCCGGGCTATCCCGACAACATCAACCGCGCTTCGGATGGCGGCTACTGGGTCGCACTGGCGGGCATGCGCAACCCCGTCTTCGATCAGGCCATGCGCCATCCCAACCTGCGCAGGCGCATGACGAAACGCGTGCCGCCGACCAACTGGCTTTTCGGCAATCTCAACATCGGCGGTGTGCTGAAGATCGATGGCAATGGTCATGTCGTCGATGCGCTGTGGGACGCACCGGACGGCCCGCTCTACATGATCACGTCCATGCGCGAGCATGAAGGGTCGCTGTATCTCGGGGGTGTCACCAACAACAGGATCGGACGCCTCAGGCTCGGCGGCGAAAACGAGAACTGGCGCGGCCCGGAGAGCTACTGGGGGAGGGCGCGATGATGTCATTCTTCGGGGCCCGGCGGCGGGAAACGCCTGCGATGACGCTGGAAGGCGTGCTCGGCCCAAACGGCAGGCTGGATGAGGCCTTGGGCATGAAGGTGGAGGCACCCGACGCGCTGTGCGTCGCAGGCGATGGCCGGCTTCTTTGCAGCTCCGGTTCACACATTCTGGCGCTTTCCCGTTGGGGCGGTACGTTCGAGCCGTGGGCCAAATTCGATGCGCCGGTCACAGCTTTGTGCGCGGGACCGGGCGGCCTCGTCGCGGTTGGCCTCGCG
>JAEWHN010000365.1 GCA_023387775.1 Pseudomonadota bacterium
GTCGACGTTCATGCGGCCGACCTCGGTGGAGATCCGGAAGCCCATGCCCACGACCGGGGTGCCGAAGAACTCGGCAACGATTGCGCCGATGAGCGCGAGCGTCGAGTTGATCTTCAATGCGTTGAAAATGAACGGCGCGGCGGCCGGCAGCCGCAGCTTCCACAGCGTCTGCCAGTAGCCGGACGCATAGGTGCGCATCAGGTCGCGCTCCATGTGGCCGGAGGCGGCCAGCCCCGCGACCGTGTTCACCAGCATCGGAAAGAAGGTCATGATGACCACCACCGCCGCCTTGGAATGCCAGTCGAAGCCGAACCACATGACCATGATGGGCGCAACGCCGATGATCGGCAGCGCCGAGACCATGTTGCCGATGGGCAAAAGCCCGCGCCGCAGGAAATCGACCCGGTCGGCGAGGATGGCGGTGACGAAGCCGGCACCGCAGCCCATGATGTAGCCGAAGATCACGGCATGGAAGATGGTCTGGTTGACGTCAGCCCACAGCACCGGCAGCGAGTTGGCAAAGCGGGCGGCGACTGCGCTCGGCGGCGGCAGGAGCACGAAGGGAATGCCCGCGCCGCGCGTGACCGCCTCCCACAGGATGAGGATCCAGGCGCCGAAGATGGTCGGGATCAGGAGACGCAACAGCGTGTTGGCGATGCGGTCTGCCGGCCGCATCGCCGAAAGCACGGCGACGCAGCGCCAGGCAAGCAGCCAGGCCGCCCCCGCCAGCAGGAAGAACGAGCCATGCGCGGCGCCCTCGTTGCCGGCGATGCCGGCAATGAGCAGCCATGCCGCCCCATGCGCGCCGACGAACAGGATCGCCGCTGCGAGCCCGGCCGACAGGGGCAGCATGGAAAGCAGAGCCGCCGCCCCGATCAGGGCAAAGACGGCGGCCGTCGCGCCGGGGCCGAAGGGTTGTGTTACCCCAACGCCGGCAATGGGAAGCTTTGCGAAGGCGATCGCGCACAGTATGAGCGCCAGCGCCGCCTGCCAGGAAATCCTGAACCCGCTCATGCCGGCCTCCCGCCCATCGAACGCTCGACAATGCGCCCGGCAACGCCCACCAGGGTGACCAGCAGCACTGCGACGATCGACCCTGCCACGAGCGCCGACCAGATCTCGATGGTCTGACTGTAGTAGGAGCCGGCGAGCAGCTTGGCGCCGATGCCGGCGACCGCACCTGTTGGCAGTTCGGCAACGATGGCGCCGACAAGGCTTGCCGCCACGGCCACCTTCATCGAGGCAAAGAGATACGGCACCGAGGCCGGCACGCGCAGCTTCCAGAAGGTTTGCGAGGCGCTGGCGTTATAGGTGTGCATGAGGTCGAGATGCATGATCTCGGGCGAGCGCAGGCCTTTCACCATGCCGACCGCCACGGGAAAGAACGACAGATAGGTCGAGATCAGCGCCTTGGGCACCAGGCCGGTGATGCCGATGGCCGCGAACACCACCACCACCATCGGCGCGATCGCCAGGATGGGGATGGTCTGGGACGCGATGATCCAGGGCATCAGGCTGCGGTCGAGCGCCACGAAATGCACGATGCCGACCGCGATCAGGATGCCGAGCACGGTGCCGAAGGCAAAGCCGAGCAAGGTGGACGAGAGCGTCACCCAGGCGTGATAGACGAGGCTGCGGTTGCTGGTGATCTTCCGCATAAAAGTGTTTTCGAAGAAGTTCGACGCCACCTGGTGCGGCGCAGGCATGACCGGCTTGGGCTGCGAGAGCGTCTTGCCGACGAATTCGACGAGGCCCGGCGCCTCGCCGGCACGCCGGTCGAGATCGCGCTGGAACGGCCCATTCATGACGACGGCGAAGACGTACCAGAGCACGACCAGCGCCGCCAGGATCGACAGCACCGGAAAGACGCTGCCGGAGACGATGCGCGAAAAGATGCCCGCCTGTTTTGCAGGGGACTGCGCGAGAACATTCGAGGCCATGGTCATTCCTCGGCCCCCTCGCTTGATGTCCCCCTCTCCACCGCCGCGTCAGTCATAGCTGTGCCCCGCGCGCAGGCCGTCGCGGACGCGCGCGGCGATGGCCAGAAACTCGGGCGTCTCGCGGATATCCAGCGGCCGCTCCTTGGGCAGGGTCGACTCGATCACGTCGGTGACGCGGCCGGGGCGCGGCGACATCACCACGATGCGGGTGGAGAGATAAACCGCCTCGGGGATGGAATGGGTGACGAAGCAGATCGTCTTGTTGGTCTGCGCCCAGAGTTTTAGCAGTTGCTCGTTGAGATGGTCGCGCACGATCTCGTCGAGGGCGCCGAAGGGCTCGTCCATCAGGAGCAGGTCGGCATCGAATGCGAGCGCACGCGCGATCGAGGCGCGCTGCTGCATGCCGCCCGAGAGTTGCCAGGGATATTTCTTTTCGAAACCGGAGAGATTGACGAGGTCGAGCGTGCGCTTGATGCGCGCCCTCTGCTCCTCCCTGGAGATGCCCATGATCTCCAGCGGCAATGCCACGTTGTTCTCGATGCTGCGCCACGGGAACAGCGCCGCCGCCTGGAAGACATAGCCATAGGCGCGCGTCTCGCGCGCCTGCTGCGGCGTCATGCCGTTGATGGAGATGGTGCCCGAAGTCGGCCGCTCGAGGTCGGCGATCACGCGCAGGAAGGTGGTCTTGCCGCACCCCGACGGGCCGATGAAGGAGACGAACTCCCCCTTGCCGATGGAGAGGTCGACATCCGAAAGCGCCCTGACGGGCCCGTCATTGGTCTGGAAGGTAAGCCCGAGCTTACTGGCTTCGATGACGGTATTGTTGTGTGCTGGCTGCAAGCTGGCTCTTTCCAATTTCCGTTGATCGATAAAGCTTATTCTAAGGGGCATGAGGCACGCGCCAACCGAGCCGTGGGAAAACAAAGGCTTGAGGCCGTTTCCCGACTCGATTTCACAGGTCGCAAGAAAGTGTTTCCCGCCCTGCTGGAGGACCGAATCGTTAAGCGCGCGACCTTGCGGCCGCCGCATGGCGACCGGTCGCTATGTGCCGTAGGTGAAGGTGCTCCTCATTCTCCCGTGTTCCCCTTCTTGCGGGCCGCGCGCTTCTTTGTGGCGCGTCGGCCCGGAATTCTCCTGCGTGATCTTACTCCACGATCTCCGCAGTCTCCACCACCGCGTGGAAAAGCACGTCGCAGCCGGCGGCTGCCCATTCCGGGTAGATTTCCTCGGCCTCGTTGTGGCTGAGCCCGTCGACGCAGGGACACATGACCATGGCCGTGGGCGCCACGCGGTTGATCCAGCAGGCGTCGTGGCCGGCTCCCGAGACGATGTCGCGGTGGCCGTAGCCCAGACGCTCGGCTGCGTCGCGGACCGCCTTCACGCAGCCCTCGTCGAAGGTGACGGGATCGAAATGGCCGACCTGCTCGATCTCGAAGGAAATGTCGAGCGCCTCGCAGATGGTGGCGATGCCGTCGCGGATGCGCGCGTCCATCTCGTCCAGCACTTCCTTGTCGGGCGAGCGGATGTCGATGGTGAAGACCGTGCGGCCGGCGATGATGTTGCGCGAGTTCGGATAGACTTCCATGTGGCCGATCGCGCCGACGGCGTCGGGCTGGTAGTCCATCGCGACTTCGTGCACCAGCTCGGTCACCCGCGCCATGCCGAGGCCGGCATTGCGGCGCTTGTACATGGGTGTCGAGCCGGTATGCGCTTCCATGCCGGTCAGCGTCACCTGCAGCCACTTCAGCCCTTGTCCGTGGGTGACGACGCCAATCTCGATTTCCTCGTCCTCAAGGATCGGCCCCTGCTCGATATGCAGTTCGAAAAAGGCGCGCATCTTGCGCGCGCCGACCTTTTCATCGCCCTTCCAGCCGATGCGGGCGAGCTCGTCGCCGAAGCGCTTGCCTTCGGCATCCTTGCGGTCATAGGCCCAGTCCTGCTCGTGCACGCCGGCGAACACGCCAGACGCCAGCATGGCTGGGGCAAAGCGGGTGCCCTCCTCGTTCGTCCAGTTGGTGACGACGATGGGGTGTTTTGTCTTGATGCCGAGATCGTTCAGGGTACGCACGACTTCCAGCCCGCCCAGCACGCCGAGCACGCCGTCGAACTTGCCGCCGGTGGGCTGCGTGTCGAGGTGACTGCCGACATAAACCGGAAGCGCGTCCGGGTCGGTGCCCTCGCGACGGGCAAACATGGTGCCCATCTCGTCGACGCCCATCTGAAGGCCCGCGGCCTCGCACCATTTCTTGAAGAGGTGCCGGCCTTCGCCGTCGAAGTCGGTGAGCGTCTGGCGGTTGTTGCCGCCGGCAATGCCGGGGCCGATCTTCGCCATTTCCATCAGCGAATCCCACAAACGCTCTGAATTGATTCGCAGATTCTCGCCCGGCGCGGCCATTCTTTTCATTCCCCCTGTTCGAGCAGAAAAATGCCGGGAGACCCTCGCCTCCCGGCATCATTGTTTAGTCGATCATGTTCAACACTTCGCGGACATGATCGATGAGTTCATCGATCTGGCCCTTGGTGATGATCAGCGGCGGCGACAGCGCGATGATGTCGCCGGTGGTGCGGATCAGCGCGCCGCGCTCGAAGGCCTTCACGAAGGCCGAGAACGCCCGCTTGCTGGGCTGGCCGGGGATCGAT
>JAEWHN010000091.1 GCA_023387775.1 Pseudomonadota bacterium
ATCCAAGACATAGGCCGCGGCGCCAAGGACGAGCCCGATGCCGGCAAGCGTCAGAAGCGATCGATGAAACAGGCCTTCGTTCAAGGGCGCGGTCTCTGCTTTCGCTGGCAAGCGGCCCGGTCAGAGCCCGTCGACGATTTCCTTCAGCAGGCCGCGAACCTTCGAGGCAATGTCGGCCAGTTCCGGATTGCCGACGGAGGCCATGGACGCGACCGGATCGATGGCGCAAACCTCTATCTCGCCGGGGGCTTTCTCCATCACCGTCACGTTGCAGGGCAGCATGGTGCCGATCCTGTCCTCGGCCTGAAGCGCGCGATAGGCGTAATGCGGGTTGCAGGCGCCCAGGATCGTGTACGGCTTGAAGTCGACGCCCAGCTTGCGCTTCAGCGTGTCGCGCACGTCAATGGTGGTCAGGACACCGAACCCCTTGGCCGCCAGAGCCTGGATCACCCTTCCCACGGCAGCGTCGAACGGCCCGGGCAACGACTTGCTGAGATAGTAGCTCATGGCATGTCTCGCGAGCAAAACGCGGCATTGCAGGTGCAGCGCCTGTCCTGCAAGCGCGCGTCGGCGATCCTATAGTCCCGGCAAACCCTCCCGGCCTTGATCTGGCTCAAGCTTCGCCGATCCGCTCGGATGTCTCCGCGTTCTCGCGGCTGGCGTTTCGGTCCTTGAGGGCCAGGATTGCGTTCACGATGGCGGCCGGCGTGCCGGTGGCGTCCACCCGGTTCCAGCCGATTTCTCCCGCATCGCGCCCAAGCTGTTGCTGCACGATTTCGGCGGTGGCATCCGACGCCCCTGCCGTGCGTTCGCCCACGCGCCGCAGCAGCGTGCCGGCGTCGGCCTCGAGCCAGATGCCGGTGAATTTGGCGCCGCCTTGCGAGGCCGCAGCTTCGATCAGCGCGCGGTTTTCGGGCCTGTCGAATACGGCGTCGGCCACCACCGATCCGCCCTGCTGCAGCACGGCCAGCGCCCGCTCGGCGAGCGCCCGATAGACTTTCGCGGAGACTTCCGGCCGATAGGCTTCGACGGCGAGGCGGGTTTCGGCCGGGACCCCGAACATCGCCTTGCGCAGCCGATCGCTCTCGACCAGGCGGGCCCCCGGAGGTGCGCCGATGCGAGGCGCCAGCGCCTCCGCGATCGTGGACTTTCCCGACCCGCTCAAGCCACCGATAGCGACGATGGCGGCGGGCACGTGCCCAAGCAAGGCGTGGGCCAGCTCGAAATAGGAGCGCGCCGCTGCCACCAGTTCCTCCGACTTCAGTTCGCTTTCCGCGACCTGCGTGGCGGTGACATGCGCCCGCACCGCCGCCCGCACCGCCATGAAGAACGGCAGCAGCGCAAAGCCGTCGTCGTCGCCGGTTTCGTCCAGATAGCGGTTCATCACCACATTGGCGAAGTCGCGCAGGTCGCGATGCCACAGGTCCATCAGCAGGAACGCCAGGTCGTAGAGAACGTCGACGGTGGCGATCCGGTCGTTGAACTCGATGCAGTCGAACAGCCTCGGTGCACCGTTGAAAATGCAGATGTTGCGCAGGTGAAGGTCGCCATGGCAGCGGCGGATCTTTCCGGCGTCGGCGCGCCGGTCGAGCGCCCCGGCGTGGCGATCCAGTTCCGCGCGGAACCTGGCGGCGCTGGCGCCCACTTCGTCGGACGTGAAGACGTGGCTGGTGGAAAAGCCGGCTTCGTTTATGTCGAGCACGGCCCGCATGCTGGCCGCCCCCTTCTCACGCGCCCGGGGCGCCTCGGCGTGAAACCGCGCCACCATGTGGGCGACTTCCTCCATCAGCGTCGGCGTCAGTTCGCCCGCCGCCGCCATCCGGTCGAACAGACAGCTTTGGTCGAAGCGCACCATCTCCACCACCGCTTCGACCAGCTCTCCTGCGCCGTCGAGGGCCAGCTTTCCGGTGTTGTCGCGCGCGATGCGGCGCACGCCGAGATAGAGGCCGGGCGCCGTCGTGGAGTTCAGCGCCACCTCCTTTTCGCATGCGGCCATGCGCAGGGCCGGGGTCGAGAAGTCGACATAGGGCAGCCTCACCGCCCGCTTCATCTTGAAGGCGCGGTCTCCGGCAAGGAAGATCAGCGAGATATGCGTCTCGATCACCTCGACAGGGCCGGTCAGCCGAAAGGTCTCCGGCCTGCTCAGGAAGCCTATCGCCGGCGTCTGATCGTCGACGATCATGGGAAGCGGCCGCTCGGATTTGCCGGGCTCAGTCGCTCAGGTTTTGAAGGATGTCCCATCTCAGGATCTCGACGCTGCGCAGGCCGTGAAGGCGGATGGCTCCCGTTTCCCGAAACATCGAGAATACACGCGACACGGTTTCAATGGCGAGGCCGAGATAATCGCCAATGTCCATGCGCGGCATGGGCAGGTCTATGCGGCTGCTTCCGCCCTGCCGTTCGGCCATGTTGAGCAGAAACGCCGCCACGCGCTCGGCGGCGGCCTGCCGGCCAAGCACCAGCAGGTGGTCCTGCGTCCGTATCAGGCTGCGAAGCGCCAGGGGCAGGAGTTCGCGGGACATTTCCTCGCACGAGGCGAGAGAGAATTTGCGGATGCCGGCGGCATTGATCGCCTCGGCAAAGAAGCGGTGCGTGGGGTCGGCCTCGAAGCCGAAGATCTCGCCGCTGAGATGAAAGGCGCTGATCTGCCGGCGGCCATCCGCCATCAGCCGGTAGACGCGAACGGCTCCGAACACGACCTGATAGACGTAGCCGGCCGTTTCGCCCTGCGCGTAGATTTCCGCCCCGGCGGGAAAATAGATGGTCTGCTGGCAGGGCGAGAAAAGCGAGGCGTGGCGGCGGCTGGCGGCATCAGGCTCGTTGAGCGCGGACACGTTGCGGGAATTCGCATAGGCAAGCATGGGACGGCCTCCGAGAGTTCTCCGAGGCGATAGAATTGGGCCTGGCGAGCCAAGGCGGAATTCGGTTATGTCCGTACGTGGAAATACGTAGTCATTTACCCGGGCAGAAAACCTAACGAAAAGAAGTCCGCCGCGCGTCGGTGCGCGTCATCGCCAGACGCACGGTCTCGACCAGCGTGCTTCCCAGAAATGGCTTGATCAGCACCTTGGCGTCGGGAAAGCCGGTCAGGTCGGGCAGCGGCAGAAACCTGTCGGCAAGCAGCACGATGGGCCGGGCGGACCGTCCAAGCTCCTTCCATGCCGAGGCGCGCCCCCGCATGGCGTCCTCGTCGACGACGGCGCAGCCTGCCGCATTGGCGCGGGGGGAAGCTATTGCCTTCGACAGGTGAGCGTGCGGCTCCACGTCGAAGCCCTCGGCTTCGAGCACGAACACCAGCGACCTTCGAAATCCTTCGTCGGAGGCAACGACCAAGATCTTGCCGATGGTGGCCAAAGGAATGAGTTCTCCCACTGCCGACTTGCAATCCCGAGTGATAGACGGCTTCGCACAGGCTTGCCTTGCGTCAGGTCAAATCGGCAGTGGGAGGAGGATTGATATGGCACGTCGGCAGATAGCCGCGCGCCGGGGTGGGTGTCAGAGATTGGCGGGTTCGCCCCTCAGAAGCTGGTCTGTGTCGAAGGGGCGGCGGGGTTGCCGGCGAGCCATCCGCTCTGCGGCCTGCGTCATGAGCAGTCTCACGTCCTCGGCGCGGACACCGTCGCGCGCCATCACCTTGTGAACGACCGGGTCGCTCAGGAGGTCTTCGAGTGTCGTATGGTACGGGCTCTGCATCATTTCCTCCAAGTGCTTCCTGAACCCTAGGTAGGGTATGCCTCGACCATTGCCACCCCACGGCGGCCCAAATTTCCGCACCGGCCCGCCGTGCCCAGCCGCTGCCAAGCGAGCCGGGCGGGGTTTCCGGCGGAAAATGCGACAATCCGTCCGGGGGCCATCCGCGGGCACGCGCGGCGCATTTTTGGCTTGCCGCCCATCCCGAGATCGCGCATGTGCTGTGCCGTCCCGAGGAAGACCCATCATGACCCAGACCAGCCCCCGACCATCTGCTCCGCTCGACGACGCCACGCTTGCCAGGATCGAGGCCATAGCCGGGCCGGTGATGCGCGAGGAAAAGCTTCGCGACTGGGACCCCGGCTACCACGCCGACAATTTCGCGGCCGGCGCCGCGGTGTCGCCGCGCTCGGTCGACGAACTCTGCGCACTGCTGGCGCTGTGCCATGCCGAGCGCATTGCCGTGGTCACCCATGGCGGCCGCACGGGCCTGGTCGGCGGAACGGCATCGGCGCCCGGCAGCCTCATCGTCAGCACGCGCCGCCTGAACGGCGGCATCGAGATCGATCCGGTGGGCAGGGTGGCAATCGCCGATGCCGGCGTGACGCTGGAGGCGCTGCAGCAGGCCGCGGCCGAGCACGGCCTCAGCCCCGGCATCGACCTGCCCTCGCGCGGCAGCGCCACACTGGGCGGCCTCGCCGCCACCAATGCCGGCGGTATCGAGGCCTTCCGCTTCGGCACCATGCGCGACCGCCTGCTCGGCTGCGAGTTCGTCCGCGCCGACGGAACGCTGGTCAGCGATCTTGCCCGCGTCCTGAAGAACAACACCGGCTACGGCCTCACCGACCTGATCGCCGGGTCCGAAGGCACGCTCGGCATCATCACCCGGCTTGCTATCCGGCTCGAGCCGTTGCGCCCGGTGGCCGCCACCGCGCTGTTTGCCTTCGCGACCATCGAGGAGACGCTGGCCGTCGCCCGGAACCTGCGCGACCGTTTCGGTGACCGCTTGCGCGCGGTGGAGATCCTCTGGCGCGAATATGCCGACACCATCGCGGCCCAGCACGGCCAGTCGCTCGAAGCCGTCGGCATCGGCGAGGGCGCTTTCCTGCTGCTTGCCGAGACCGAGGAAACGCCGGAAGGCGACGGCCAGGACAAGTTCCTCTCCCATCTCGAAGCACTGTTCGAGCAGGGGCTGGTCAGCGAAGCCGTCCTGGCGCAGAACAACAGCCAGCGCGACTTCTTCTGGATCCTGCGCGAGGATGCCGACGTGCTGTTCCGTGTCTGGCCGCACGTCCATTCGTTCGACGTCTCGGTGCCGCTTGCCAATCTCCGCGCCTATGCCGGCGATATCGAGCCGAAGCTGAAGCAGCTTGCCGACCCGGTAGGCGTCTACATCTTCGGCCATCTCGCCGATGGCAACCTGCATGTGATGATCGGCCTCAACGACGATCTTCCGCATGAGGCGATGGAGGCGATCCTCTATCCCGGCCTCACCGAAATGGGCGGCGCCTTCTCGGCCGAGCATGGCATCGGCCTGGAAAAGCGCGAAGCCTTCGCGCTCTACAACAGCCCGGCCAGGCACGAGACGATGGCGGCGATCAAGGCCGCCCTCGATCCGCGCGGCATTCTCAATCCCGGCAAGATCTTTTCCGCCGAGCCGCGCTGAGGCGCGGCTAACCCGCAGGCAAGGCGCGGGCGGCCTGGGGCTCGGGCTCATTCAGACCCGCGGCGGATACGGGGCCGACTGCCACGACCGAATTTTGGCGCTACAGGCTTGAAGTTCTCGAGCCCCACGGGTATTTCCGCCTTGCCGAAAAGATTCAGGCTGGTGTGGTTATTCCAGCCCTCGTTTTTCTGAGATGAAGTCGCGCCCCTGCGGTGCGAACCCGCGGCACCAACCTCATGGATGGATGGTGCCCTGTCATGTCGAAGTCATCGAAGGCGCTATCCATTCCGAACCAGGATCGAATGATGGACAAGCGAACAATACTGATCTCAAAACTCCTGATGACGTTCATGATGGCCCTGTCGATGTCAGGCATCATGTCGCTGATCTCGGTCGGGCCAACTGCTGCCTGGCTGGAAATCTGGCCAAAGCAGGCCCTCATTGCATGGCCGATTGCCTTCGTTTTGACGATGGCGGCGTGGCCTCTTTCCATGGCACTGACGCGCCGGCTCGTGCGTCCGGGCTCCGTTAGGCGCGGATCGTAATGACTCCTGAGCAGCCGCTACGGACGATTAGTCCGGCGGCTGCTTCCAGCGCAGCTTCAAAGCCTCGCCTTGGTGCTGCGCGGCGTTGCCAGAAGCAGGTTTGTCTCGCTGCCGGTGATGCCGGGGATCAGGCGGATGCGCCGCAGCGCGGCGTCGAAATCCGTCAGGGTCGCGGTGCCAAGCTCGGCCACCAGGTCCCAGCGCCCGTTGGTGGTGTGCACGGCCGACACCTCCGGAAAGCCGCCCAGCGCGCGGATCACCCTGTCGGCGGCAACGCCCTCGATCTCGATCATCATGATGCCGCGCACCGGCTGGCCCACGGCGTCGGCGCGCAGGATCACCGTATAGCCGATGATGTCGCCGGCCTTCTCCAGCCGCTCCAGGCGGGCGCGAACCGTGGCGCGCGACACGCCCAGGTCGGCCGCCAGATCGGAGATGCTGCGCCTGCCGTCGTGGCGCAGCAGCGTGATCAGCTTTTCGTCCAGGGCATCCATGGCTTTTCCATTTTGGCAAAATCACCTGCCGAAATGATAAAGGACGGCGATTTGATTGCCAATTCAGCCTGTTCATTTCGCCAGCGCAAGCCGCTTCAATGCGACCGGATTGCTTTCGGATTTTAGGGGTCGCATGCATTGCAGGATCGTCGGCGCTCCGGTTCAGGATGGAACCGGGCGAATGGGTTGCGAAATGGGGCCGAGCGCATTGCGCACGGCAGGCCTTGTCGCGGCACTTGCTGAACTGGGCCACACCGTCGCCGATCTTGGCGCGGTCGTGCCCGACGCCTCGAGCGAGATCGAGCATGCCAACCGGTCGCTCAAGGCGCTCGGCGCCATCTCGGCCTGGACGGGGGTGATTGCCGAGGCCGCCTATGCCGCCAGTTGCGAAGGCATGCCGATCTTCCTTGGCGGCGACCACAGCATCTCGGCCGGCACGGTTTCCGGCGTTGCCCGCCGCGCCGCCGAAATCGGCCGTCCGCTCTTCGTGCTGTGGCTGGACGCCCACCCCGACTTCCACACGCTCGACACCACGACCAGCGGAAACCTGCACGGCGTGCCGCTTGCCTATGCCACCGGCCAGCCGGGCTTCGAAGGCTATCTGCCGCCTCTTGAGGCCACGGTCGATCCGCGCCGCGTCTGCGCGCTCGGCATTCGCAGCGTCGACCCGGCCGAGCGCGTCGCGCTGAGCCGCGCGGGCGTGACGGTGCACGACATGCGTGCCGTGGACGAGCACGGCATCGCGCCGCTGCTTCGCGCCTTCCTGGAGCGCGTCGCGGCCGAAAATGGCCTTCTGCATGTCAGCCTCGACGTCGATTTTCTCGATCCGTCGATCGCGCCGGCGGTCGGCACCACCGTGCCAGGCGGGGCCACCTTTCGCGAGGCGCACCTGGCGATGGAAATGCTGCACGACAGCGGGCTGGTCACCAGCCTCGACCTCGTCGAGCTGAACCCCTTCCTGGATGAGCGCGGCCGCACCGCAACCCTGATGGTCGATCTCACCGCGAGTTTGATGGGGCGCCGCATAATGGACCGGCCCACGAGGAGTTATTGATATCATGCTGCCCAAACTGAACATCGTTCCTTTCGTCAGTGTCGACAACATGATGAAGCTGGTGCTGGCCATCGGCGTCGAACGGTTCTTGAAGGAACTCGCCGGCTATATCGAGGAGGATTTCCGGCGCTGGGAAGCTTTCGACAAGACGCCGCGCCTGGCCTCGCACAGCCATGAGGGCGTCATCGAGCTGATGCCCACCAGCGACGGCCATCTCTACGGCTTCAAATATGTGAACGGCCACCCGAAGAACACGCGCACCGGCCGCCAGACCGTGACTGCGTTCGGCGTCCTGGCCGATGTCGGCTCGGGCTACCCGATGCTGCTGACGGAGATGACGATCCTCACCGCGCTGCGCACGGCGGCGACATCGGCCGTTGCCGCCAAATACCTGGCGCCGAAGGGCAGCGAGTGCATGGCCATCATCGGCAACGGCGCCCAGTCCGAATTCCAGGCGCTGGCCTTCGCCACCTTGCTGGGCATCAGGAAGCTGCGCCTGTTCGACATCGACATCGAGGCCAGCCGCAGATGCGCGCGAAACCTGGCCGGCATGGGCTTCGACATCACCATCTGCACCTCGGGCGAGCAGGCGGTGGAGGGCGCCCAGATCATCACCACGGTGACGGCGGACAAGCAGTACGCCACCATCCTGACCGACAACATGGTCGGCGCCGGCGTTCACATCAATGCCGTGGGCGGCGACTGCCCGGGCAAGACCGAGCTGCATCGCGACATCCTGCTGCGTTCGGAGATCGTGGTGGAATATCCGCCGCAGACGCGCATCGAGGGGGAGATCCAGCAGCTTTCGCCCGACCACCCGGTTACCGAACTCTGGCAGGTGATTGCGGGCAGGGCGGTCGGCCGCAAGGAAGAGACGCAGATCACGCTGTTCGATTCCGTCGGCTTCGCCATCGAGGACTTTTCGGCGCTTCGCTATGTGCGTGACCGGCTGGAAGCGACCGGCCTCTATGAAGAGCTCGATCTACTGGCCGACCCCGACGAGCCGCGCGATCTGTTCGGCATGTTGCTGCGCGCGCAGAAGGCTTCCGAAGCGTCGGTGGAAGTCGCCTGACACACACATTTAGAGCGGGGCCTTTCGGGCCCCGCTCGTCCTATCGCCCGCCTATAATCTCGGCTGACCCTGCTTCGCGGCTGCCTCGGGCGGCCGCGGCGCGAAGGTCAGGAGTGCCTGCCCCAGTGGTGGCGCTGCCAGGTGCCGGCATCATGAACCAGCCTTGCGATCAGCAGCAGCACCAGTGCTCCAATGACAGCGTTGATTGACCAGGCAACGAGTGCCGTGCCGATGGTCAGACCGATCTTGGGCAGCAGCCATGTGCCGATGAAAGCGCCGACCACGCCGATGATGAGGTCGCCGACCATCCCGAACCTGGCACCCTGCACGATCTGATCTGCCAGCCACCCGCAAACCAGGCCAGCCACCAACACGATCAGAAGATTTTCGACTGACATGTACATCATGTGCCTCCAGATTTCCCAGGAGACGGACGCCTTTCGATGCGTCGCACAGGCAACCACTCCTGCGGCATGATGCTACGTCGGCGTCGGGCCAAAGACTGTGCAAAATTGCTCACTTCACGAATTTTGCGCATCGTTTCCATGGGCTTGCACCCCCTCCGGCGCGCCCTCAATCCTTGGGCTGCGGCTGCTCGTGCAGAATGACGTTGAACAGCGAGGGGTGGACCTCGATGGCGCCGTTGTAGTCGATGAAGCCGAGCCTGCGAAACTTGTTCATGAAGAAGCTGACCCGGGAGCGGGTCGTGCCGATCATCTCCGCCAGGGTTTCCTGGCTGATCTTGATGACAATCGGCTCGGGCTTGCCCTCCTTGCCGAAATTGGCAAGCCGCAGCAGAACCCGGGCCAGGCGCTTCTCGCTTGAATTGAACAGCTGGTCGACCAGGTCGGCTTCGACGCGCAGGGTCCGGTCCAGCAGATGCGCGATGAACTGCTCGGCAAAGTCGGGATCGTTGTGGATCAGGCGCATCATCGCTGCCTTCTCGAAGCGCGCGACCGAGGCCTCGGTCATCGTCGTTGCGGTCGAAATGCGCTGCTTCTGGCCGGCCAGGCAGCCTTCGCCGAAGAAGTCGCCGGGGCCAAGAATTGCGATCACCGCTTCCTTGCCCTGTTCCGAAACGACGGTGACCTTCACCTTGCCCTGCTGAAGCTGGAACACGGCGTCGGCCAGGTCGCCTTGCGAAAAGACGATCTGGCCTTTTGCGTATCTGCCGATGCTGCGCCCTTCGCCGATCCTGGTAAGAAAGGTCACAGCATCGAATGGCGGTTTGCGCCTGTTTGCCATGTGGCAGCCTTCGCGTTGTAGCCGGACGGCGAAGCTTCTGTAATCATAATGTTCCCGAGCCGCCGGGGCAGGGCCAATGTCGCCGCAGGGCTGCTGCGCCCAACACGATTGCGTGCAGACCAACCGCTTTCGAATTGCCCCGGGCGGAACGCGGCGCCCGCAGCATTGTTACTTCGTCGGCGTCGAGTTATCCGGCAGCCAGCATGAGCAATTTTGCTCACCCGGCAATGCGCGGCGGCCCGATACTCACGCTTCGGAAAATTGCCGGACCGGCAGGGAGGAGCGATCAAAATGAACCCCATCACCTTGTTCCTGAGCGCCGTTTGTATCGCCATCGGCGCTGCGTTCATCGCGGCGGGGCACCCGAGCCTGGGTGTTCCGTTCTTCGTTCTGGCCGTCATCATTGCCGCGGCGCTGAAGATGGCCAACACCTGGGAGAGGTTCGTCATCCTGCGCGCGGGCAAGCTGCTGGGCGTCAGGGGCCCGGGGCTTTTCCTGATCATCCCGGTGGTCGACAATGTGGTTGCGATCATCGACCAGCGCATCCAGACCACGGCCTTCAGCGCCGAGCAGGCGCTGACGAAAGACACCGTTCCGGTCAATGTCGACGCAATCATCTTCTGGTTCGTCCACGACGCGCAGAAGGCAGCGCTCAACATCACCAATTTTCGCGAAGCCATCGACCGGGTCGCCCAGACCTCGCTACGCGAGATGATCGGTTCGGCGATGCTCTCGGCGCTGCTTTCGGAGCGCAATGCCGCCGACGAGCTGCTGCGCAACGAAATCAGCCGCAAGACCCTCGACTGGGGCATATCGGTGAAGTCCGTCGAGATCCGCGACGTGGCGATCCCTGTCGCGTTGCAGGATGCGATGTCCAGGCAGGCCCAGGCCGAGCGGGAAAAGCAGGCGCGTGTGATTCTGGGGTCCGCCGAGGCTGCCATTGCAGGGCAGTTCGTCGACGCTGCCAGGACCTACGCCGACCATCCCGGCGCCATGCAATTGCGCGCCATGAACATCATCTACGAGACCACCAAGGAGCGTGGAACGACGATCCTGATGCCGACTTCGATGGTGGACAGCATGAACCCCGCCTTCGCGCTGGCACTGGCTGGCAAGGATGGCGGGGCGGCCAAATAGCGCTCACGAAGAGGCCTCAGGTCAGCCCTCGCAGGCGGGCGCAGGCTCGACTTCGCGGGGCTCCGCGCGGGCGTCGAGATACGGGCTTTCGAACTCGAGCCGAGCAAGCGCCCGACGCACTTCCGGCGCGGACATGAACAGCTTCCACAAAAGCCCTGTCCGATAGTTTTCCGTCATGACGACGATGGGGCCCTGGTTGATCGCCAGATAGGTCCTTGCGTACCAATTCCGGTTTTCCGAGAAGGAATCCACGAAGCCGAACCGCCCCCAGATGCGCTTGCGCGGCTTGCCCATGAAGTAGCGCAGCGCCTGCATCGCTTCGGCTGGAACGTAGGGCAGGCTGGCGATTGCGGCGCTGGGCGTGATGACGCCGATGTCGAAATCGGGCGCGTGGGGGGCATAGCCGGAGGGACCGTGGCTGGCGGTCAGCCCCCAGCAGGCCGGACCGTAGCCGTTGTGGCCGTGTGGATTGGCGACGCAATGGGCATGGTTGATCTGCGCATGCCGCACGTTCTGTTCCCAATAATCCGCGTGGCGGTCTCTCAGGCCGCGCGGGTCGAGCCCGCAGAAGGAGTAGTGCGCCAGGAAAAGCGGGCCGCCATAGTCCATGCCTAGCGGCAGCTCGATCCCGTAATAGGACCTCCCGTTGCGGAATGCGGGGCCGGAGGCAAAGCACTCGTGATAGGTGGCGGGATCGATCGGATAGCTGTTCGAGCCCGTGGCCAGGATGTAGGCGACGAGGCACTCGTTCCAGCCTGCCACCCTGTGGTCCATCGCCCAGCCGTGATTGGGGCTCCAGTGCCAGTAAAGGTGCTGGCCGCCTCGGGTGAACCAGTCCCATTTGGCCTGTGCCAGAAGCTCGTCGATCTGCTGGCGCAGGCTTGATTCCGCTCCCTCGCGTCCGTTGAAATACTGGCGGGCACAGATCAGCCCCTGGAACAGGAAAGCCGTCTCCACCAGGTCGGCGCCGTCGTCCTTGCGGCCGAAGGGGATCGTCTCGCCCGTGCGGCCGTCCAGGAAGTGCGGGAATATCCCGTGGTAGCGATGGGCCCCGCGCAGGAAGGCCAGCATGGTGGCAATGCGTTCGACGGCTTGCTTGCGCGAGATCCATTCTCGCTCCACCGCCACGATGATCGCCATGACGCCGAAGCCGGTGCCGCCGACCGCGACGAGGTCACCTTTCGGATCCCCGGTGGTCTTCTGCCGATCGCGCGCCAGGCCCGATGCCGGGTGCGCGCCCTCCCAGAAGAAGCGGAACGTCTGCCGCTGCACCTGATCGAGCAGCTCGGCATCGTCCTCTTCAAGCCCGGGAAAATAATCGATGGAAGCGTTGAGCTGCATCCAATTGGCCATTCACTGCACTTTGCCTTCGGCGAGGTAGTGCTTGCGCAGGCCCACTGCAAGCCTGCATTGCGCCACAGGCGCGGCAATGGCCGGGTGATCGCGCGTTTGTTATTGCGTGCCGGACATCTTGTCCCCGTAAGCTCTTCTTCACGTGGTACGTTCTGAGAGAACCTGAACAATCTGGCCGGGAATGGAAGCCATGTCGGCACGCCTGGCGTGAGGACGAAACGACCCACCATCGTGCATTGGAGCTTTGAGAAAAATGTCCAATGTTCACTCCGCTGCTGACCGTCCCGCACGATCTCAACGCCAAAATCCCGATCGCCGCGATTTTCTGTACATCGCCACGGCGTGCTTCGGAGTGGTGGGCGCGGCCGCCGCCCTGTGGCCGTTCATTGATCAGATGAACCCGGATGCCAGTGCACGCGCCAGTGGCGGGCCGATCGATGTGGACGTGTCAAAGATAGCGCCCGGCCAGCAGATCACGGTGCGCTGGCGCGGAATGCCGATTTTCATCAGCGATCGGCCGGCCGCCGCGCTCCAGACCCTGCGCAACGCCGATCTGCTGGCCGAGCTTTCCGACCCGGATTCTGCAGTGAACCAGCAACCGCCCTATGCCACGAACTGGTCGCGTTCGGTCAATCCGCGCTATGCCGTCCTGGTTGGGGTCTGCACGCACCTGGGATGCATTCCGGTTTTCCGACCCGAGACCGAGCCGGGCAATGTTTGGTTCGGGGGGTATTTCTGCCCGTGCCACGGGTCCAAATATGACCTGGCCGGCCGCGTGTTCAAGCATGTACCGGCTCCCTACAATCTGCCCGTTCCACCCTACCATTTCACTTCGGAAACGAATCTGCGGATCGGGGAGAACCCGCCGGGGCAAATCTTCGACTTCAGTTCGATCAGGCAGGTCTGAGGCTGGCCTCGCTTCTATTGTGTCGCGACCAGGCCCGGCTCTATCGGCCACAGCCAGCCGCCGCCAAGCGCCTGGAACAGGCTGACGCAGGCGAGCATCCTGTTCAGCCGCACCTGCACGAGGTTGGTCTCTGCGGTGAACAGGGTCTGTTGCGTTTGCAGCACGTTGATGAGGCTGACGGTGCCGCCGAGCAGCTGGGCTTCCGCCACCTCGAAGGCCTTGCGCGAATTGGTCACGACGTCCTTCTGAAGCCGTTCCTGGATCGTGGTCTGCTCAAGCGCCACCAGCGCCTTCTCCACATCGGAAAAGGCCGAAAGAATGGCCCTGCGATAGGCCTGCAGGCTCTGCAGTTGCACGCCACGCGCCTGCTGCAACTGGCTCTCCAGCAGAAAGCCGTCGAAGATCGGCTGCGTGACGGTTGCCATCAGCGTGTAGTACCAGGCCCCCCGCGTGAACAGCTTTCTCAACGACATGCTCTGGAAGCCGGTCGTGCCGGTCAGCTCGATCTGCGGCAGGAAGGCGGCCCGGGCGGCCTCGACGCTGAAATTGGACGCCGCAAGCTGCGCCTCCGCCTGGCGGATGTCGGGCCGCTGGTTGACGATTTCAGACGGCAGGCCGGGGGTCACGCGCGGCACGGTGATCTGATTCAGGCTGCTGCCCTTGACGGTGAAGCCGGCGGGCGCGCTCGCAAGCAGGAAGGCGAGGGCTGCGATGTTCTGCTTCAGCGTCACTTCCAGCGGCGGGATCGACGCGCGCACGGTGGCGACCAGCGCGGCCTGCTGTGAAAGGTCCAGTTGCGAGGCCGTGCCGGCGTTGAACTGCTTCTGGATCAGGTCGAGAATGCGGGTGGACGCTGCAAGATTTTGCCGCGCCACGCGCAACTGGTCGCGTGCAGCCAGGATCTGGAAATAGGTGTTGGCCACGCTCGTCACGACGGTGAGCGTGACGATCTCGCGGTTGAACCGGCTCGCCGCAGCGCTCTCGGCGGCGGAGAACAGGGTGGCGTGGTTCTTGCCCCAGAAGTCGAGCATGTAGCTGGCGGACAGCCCGACATTGTAGAGCGAGAAGGTTTGCGCGGGCAGGGTTCTGGTCGCCGACTGGCGCAACCGTTCGGCGCTGGCCGTCCCGGTCAGGCTCGGCAGCAATGGCGCCCCGGCAATGCCCACCTGCGCGTCGGCCTGGACGATCTGCGCCACTGCGATCGCAACGTCCAGGTTCGAGAACTGCGCCTCCTGGATCAGGGTCGTCAGTTCCTCGGAACGGAAACCCCGCCACCAGTCCAGCGCCGGCACGGCGGCTTCGACGTCCTTCTTGGGGCCATTCTCGTAGGCGCCCGGAATGTCGACCGCCGCAAGAGGCTTTTCACTACCGAGGATGCAGCCGGACAGCGACAGCCCCATCAGGCCCACTGACAGGATACGGCCAAACCGCTTGCCATTGCGGCAAAGGTGCACCGGAACACTGGTGAGGACTGACTTGCAAGCAATGCCACGCATTCGATGCCTAGACAGGGTTCGCCGCCCATGTAACCCCAACGCGCTCGACTGCTCGCTGAGTATCAATTCATGCTCGACCAATTGTCGAGCCTAAGCGTAACTTGTAAACAATGCTTACGCCAATGGGTGCGGTAAGTATTAGCCCCGATTATCCCCGGCCAACTTGCGTCATTCGCCGGGCAGCGGACGCGGCTGCATCGGAGCGGCCGGCTTGCGAAGACCCTGCGCCCACAGCCGGAAGCGGTCGATATAGATATAGATCACCGGCGTGGTGTAGAGCGTCAGCAACTGGCTGAGGATAAGGCCGCCCACTATGGCGATGCCGAGCGGCTGACGAAGCTCGCTGCCTTCGCCGATCCCGACCGCCAGCGGCACCGCGCCTAGCATCGCGGCCATGGTCGTCATCATGATCGGCCTGAAGCGCAGCAGGCAGGCCTGGTAGATCGCGTCGCGCGAGGACTTGCCCTCGTTGCGCTCGGCGTCGAGCGCGAAGTCGATCATCATGATGGCGTTCTTCTTCACGATGCCGATAAGCAGGATGACGCCGATCAGCGCCATCACGCTGAACTCGAGCCTGAAGGCCGACAGCGCCAGCAGCGCACCGACGCCGGCCGAGGGCAGGGTGGACAGGATGGTCAGCGGATGGGCGTAGCTTTCGTAAAGAATGCCCAGCACCACATAGACCGCAATCAGTGCAGCCAGGATCAGCAGCGGCTGGTTTGCCAGCGACTCCTGGAAGACCCGCGCCGTTCCCTGGAAGCTGCCGCGGATCGAAGCCGGCATGCCGATGCGTTCCTTGGCTGCGTCGATGACCCCGACGGCCTCGCTCAGCGCGACGCCGGGCGCCAGGTTGAACGAGATCGTCGCCGCCGCGAACAGGCCCTGGTGGTTGACGGCAAGGGGCGTGCTGCCCGGTGCATAATGGGCGACAGCCGAAAGCGGGATCATGTTTTCGGCGCGGGTGCTGACCGCCGTGCCGGTGGAGGCTATGCCCTTGCCGACATTGCCGATCGAATTGGTGGCCAGGTTGCGCGCCGCGTCCGCCGCGGCGGGTGAGGGGGCGGCGCCGCGCCTGGGCGAAACAAAGGTTCCGGCCACGGCGTTGGTGGCCTGCGATCCGGTGACGCCGCCGCCGGAGGTGCTCACGAAGACCTGTTTCAGCGTCTCCGGGTTCTGCCAGTATTGCGGCGCCACCTCCATGACCACGTGATACTGGTTGCGCGCCACATAGATGGTCGAAACCTGCCGCTGGCCGAAGGCGTCGTAGAGCGTGTTGTCGATCTGGCTCACGGTGATGCCGAGGCGAGCGGCCGTGTCGCGATCGATGACGACATTGGTTTCGAGGCCCTTGTTCTGCTGGTCGCTGCTGACGTCGGTGAGCTTGGGTTCCGCCTGCAGGGCGGCGGTCAGCCTGGGCGCCCATTCGTTGAGCTCGGCAAAGGTGTCGCCCTGCAGCGTGTATTGATACTGGGCGTTCGACTGCCGGCCGCCTACGCGTATGTCCTGCACCGCCTGCAGGTAGAGCGTTGCGCCCGACACCGCCGCAAGCTTCCGCCGCAGCCGGGCGATCACCTGGTCGGCCGAGATCTTGCGTTCGGCCAGCGGCTTCAGCGAAATATACATGAAGCCGGAATTGGTCTGCCCGCTCCCGGTGAAGCCGACGGCGGTGTCCACGGCGGGGTCGCTCTTCACGATGTCGACGAACTGGGCGAGCTTCTTCGACATCAATTGGAAGGATATCGCCTGGTCCGCCTGGATCGATCCGGTGAGCCGGCCGGTGTCTTGTTGCGGGAAGAAGCCCTTGGGAATGGTGACGTAGAGGTAGCCGTTCAGGCACAGCATGGCCAAAAGCACCAGCAGGACAAACCGCGGATGCGCGAGCGCCCAGCCCAGCGACCTGCGATAGCCGCCCAGCATGGCCGCGAATGCGCGCTCGCTGGCCCGGTAAAGCCGCCCATGCCGGCGCTGGTCCTGCCGGCGCAGCAATATGGAGCACATCATCGGCGTGGTGGTGAGCGATATGGCGAGCGAGATCAGGACCGCAGTCGACAGCGTGACCGCGAATTCGCGGAACAGCCGCCCGACCAGCCCGCCCATCAGCAGTATGGGGATGAAGACGGCGATGAGCGACAGGCTCATCGACAGGACGGTGAAGCCGACCTCGCGGGCGCCACGCATTGCGGCCTTCATCGGCGTCAGGCCAGCGGCGGTATAGCGGGAAATGTTCTCCAGCACCACGATGGCATCGTCCACCACGAAGCCGGTGGCCACCGTCAGCGCCATCAGCGACAGGTTGTCGATGCTGAAGCCCAGCAGGTACATCACCCCCAGCGTGCCGATGAGCGAAACCGGCACCGCCACGATCGGCACCAGCGTGGCGCGCGCATCGCGCAGGAAGGCGAAGACCACCACGATCACCAGGCCAATCGCGATCATCAGCGTGATCTGCACCTCCTTCAGCGAAGCGCGGATGGTGGTCGAGCGGTCCATCATCACGGCGAGGTCGACCGCGGGCGGTATCGAGGCGCGCAGGAACGGCAGCAGCGATTTCACCCGGTCCACGGTGGCGATGATGTTGGCGTTGGGCGAACGGAACAGGATGAGCAGCACCGCCGGCTTGCCGTTGGCGAGGCCTGCATTGCGGATGTTCTCCACCGCGTCGTTGACCTGGCCGACCTCCGACAGGCGCAGCGGCGCGCCGTTGCGATAGCCGATGATCAGCGAGCGGTAGGCTTCCGCCTCGTTCGCCTGGTCGTTGGCATAGATCTGGTAGCGCTGGTCGCCGACATCTATCCCGCCCTTGGGGCTGTGGGCGTTGGCCGCGGCAAGTGCTGCGCGCACGTCTTCCAGTCCGATGGCGTATTTGTAGAGCGCCTGCGGGTTCAGCTCCACGCGCACCGCGGGCAGCGAACTGCCGCCCACGATCACCTCGCCTATGCCGTCCACCTGCGAGAGCTTCTGCGCCAGAATGGTGCTGGCGGCGTCATAGACCTTTCCCTTCGGCAGTATGTCGGAGGTGAGCGCAAGCACCATGATCGGCGCGTCGGCGGGATTGACCTTGCGATAGGTCGGGTTGGTTCGCAGGCTCGTCGGCAGATCGGCGCGCGCGGCGTTGATCGCGGCCTGGACATCGCGCGCGGCGCCGTCGATGTCGCGGTTGAGGCCGAATTGCAGCGTCACGCGCGTGTTGCCCAGCGTGCTGGTCGAAGTCATCTCGGTCACGTCGGCGATTTCGCCGAGATGGCGTTCCAGCGGGCTGGCCACGGTGGTCGCGACCACTTCCGGGCTGGCGCCGGGAAGCGTCGCCTGCACCGAGATGACGGGATAGTCCACCTGCGGCAGCGGCGAAACCGGCAGCAGCGGGTAGGCCACCAGCCCGGTCGCCAGCAGGCCGATGGTCAGCAGCGTGGTGGCGACGGGGCGCCGGATGAAGGGGGCCGACAGGTTCATGGCCGGCCGCCCGCGCCCTGCGCCTCGCCGGCCTGTGGCCGAACACCTCGAAGCCGTGCCGCAAGCCGGTCGAACCAGAGATAGATCACCGGCGTGGTGAAGAGCGTCAGCACCTGGCTCACCAGCAGGCCGCCGACGATGGAGACGCCCAGCGGGTGCCTCAGCTCGGAGCCGACGCCGGTGCCCAGCATCAGCGGCAGCGCGCCCAATATGGCGGCCAGCGTCGTCATCAGGATCGGCCGGAACCTCAGCAGGCAGGCCTGGTAGATGGCCTCGCGCGGCGACTTGCCCTCGTTGCGCTGCGCATCCAGCGCGAAGTCGATCATCATGATCGCGTTCTTCTTGACGATGCCGATCAGCAGGATGATGCCGATGATGGAAATCACCGTCAGGTCCTCGCCCGCCGCCATCAGGGCCAGCAGGGCGCCGATGCCGGCAGACGGCAAGGTCGAAAGGATGGTGATGGGATGGATGAAGCTCTCATAGAGCACGCCCAGCACGATATAGACGGTCACCAGCGCCGCCAGCACCAGGAACAACTGGTTGGTGAGCGAGGCCTGGAACGCCCGCGCCGCGCCCTGGAAGGTGGTCATCACGCTGATGGGCATGTCGATCTCGGCCTGCGCCTGCTGGATCGCCTTCACCGCCTCGCCGAGCGAAGCGCCCGGCGCCAGGTTGAAAGAGACGGTGGTGGCCGGGAACTGCCCCATATGGGTGATCTGCAGCGGAGCCGTGCCGATGCGGGTCTTGGCCAGCACCGACAGCTGCACCGGCGCGCCGCCGGTGGAGGACGGCAGGTAGATCGAGGACAGCGAAGTCAGCGATTGCTGCAGGGAAGGGTCGGCTTCCAGTATCACGCGGTACTGGTTGGTCGTGGTGAACACCGTGGAGACGATGCGCTGTCCGAAGGCGTCGTACAGCGCATTGTCGATCGTCGCCGGAGTGATGCCGAAGCGCGCCGCCTGGTCGCGGTCGATGTCGACGAACACCGCCAGCCCGCTCTGCGACAGGTCGCTCGCGACGTCGGCAAGCTGCGGCAGCGAGTTCAGCTTGTCGACCAGCTTTGGCGCCCATTCGGCCAGTTCGTCGCCATTGGCGTCCTGCAGCACGAACTGGTACTGGGTGCGGCTTACCGTGCCGTCGATCGTCAGGTCCTGCACGGGCTGCATGTAGAGCGTGATGCCGGGAAGCGAGGCGGTGCTGGCCTTCAGCCGCCGCATCACCTCGGTGATGTTGGAGCCGCGCTGTTCGTGCGGCTTCAGGTTGATCAGGATGCGGCCGACATTGAGCGTGTTGTTGGTGCCGTCGACGCCGATGAAGGACGACAGGCTTTCGACGTCCGGGTCCTTGAGAATGATGCCGGCGACCGCCTGCTGCCGCTCCGCCATCGAGCTGTAGGAAACCGATTGGGGCGCTTCGGTGATGGCCTGTATCATCCCGGTGTCCTGAACCGGGAAGAAGCCCTTCGGGATCACGATATAGAGTGCGACGGTCAGCACGAGGGTGGCCAGCGCAATCACCAGCACCAGGGGCTGGTGGTTGAGCACTCTGGTGAGAAGGCGCCCGTAGCCGCGGATCACCCAGTCGAAAAAGTTGCGGCTTGCCCGCTGCAGCGCGTTTTCGTGCACGGCCGAGACCGGCTTCAGCAGCTTGGCGCATGCCATGGGCACCAGGGTCAGCGACACCACGGCCGAGATGAGGATGGTGGTCGAAAGCGTAATGGCGAATTCGCGGAACAGCCTGCCCACGATGTCGCTCATGAACAGCAGCGGTATCAGCACCGCGATCAGCGACACGGTCAGCGAAATGATGGTGAAGCCGATCTGCTCGGAGCCGATCAGCGCCGCCTCCTGGGGCGAGTAGCCTTCCTCGATGTAACGCGAGATGTTCTCGATCACCACGATGGCGTCGTCCACCACGAAGCCGGTCGCGATCGTCAGCGCCATCAGCGAGAGATTGTCCAGGCTGTAGCCGAACAGATACATGACGCCCAGCGTGCCCACGAGCGAAAGCGGTACCGACAGGCTCGGGATCAGCGTCGCGCGGGCGCTGCGCAGGAACACGAAGATGACCAGCACCACCAGGATCACGGCGAGCGCCAGCTCGTATTCCACGTCGCGCACCGAGGCGCGGATGGTGGTGGTGCGGTCGGTCAGCACGGCGACATTGACCGCGCTGGGCAGCGAAGCCTGCAGTTGCGGCAGCAGCGCCTTGATGCGGTCCACCACCTGGATGACATTGGCGCCCGGCTGGCGCTGGATGTTGAGGATGATGGCCGGCGTGGTGTTCATCCATGCGCCGAGCTTGTTGTTCTCGGTGCCGTCTATCACCGTGGCCACGTCGGTCAGCCGCACCGCCGCCCCGTTCTTGTAGGCGACGATCAGCGAGTCATATTCCCTTGCGGTCCTGAGCTGGTCGTTGGCGTTCACCGAATAGGCCCGTGCCGAGCCGTCGAAGCTGCCCTTCGGCGCATTGACGTTGGCGTTGGCCAGCGTGGTGCGCAGATCGTCGATGTTGAGCCCGTAGGCGGCCAGCTTGCGCGGATCGGCCTGCACGCGCACCGCAGGCCGGTGGCCGCCGCTCAGCGTCACGAGGCCCACGCCGGGAAGCTGCGAGATCTTCTGGGCAAGCCGCGTGTCGGCCAGTTCCTGCACCTGGCGCAGTGGCATCGTCTCCGAAGTCAGCCCCAGCGTCAGCACCGGCGCGTCGGCGGGATTCACCTTGGCGTAGATCGGCGGGGCCGGAAGGTCCGACGGCAGCAGGTTGCCCGTCGCATTAATCGCCGCCTGCACCTCCTGCTCGGCCACGTCGAGCGAGATCGAGAGATTGAACTGCAGCGTGATCACCGAGGCCCCGGCCGAACTCACCGAGTTCATCTGGTTCAGGTTGGGGATCTGCCCGAGCTGGACCTCGAGCGGTGCGGTGATGGAAGACGTCATCACGTCGGGGCTGGCGCCGGGATAGAAGGTCTGGACCTGGATGGTCGGATAGTCGACCTGGGGCAGCGCCGAAACCGGCAGGAAGCGGAACGCAACTATTCCGGACAGCAGGATCGCGACCATCAACAGCGATGTTGCCACCGGCCGAAGAATGAAGGGTCGCGACGGGTTCATCTCGTGTGACGATCCCCTCCGCGTCGCTGTCCGCCCCGCGGCCTCTCCGGCGGCGGTGCGGTGACATCCGGCTTGGGCAGGTCCTGCTGAGCCTGCGCGGGGGGCGCGGCCTGCTCCTGCTCATGCACCCTCACGGGGGCGCCCTCGCGCAGCTTGTCGGCGCCGTCCACCACCACGCGGTCGCCCGCCGCGAGGCCCGTGACGACCTCGGCGCGCTCGCGGTCGATTGCGCCCAGCACGATCTTCCTCACCGACACGGTGTCGTTGGAATTGATGACATAGGCGAAGGTTCCGGGCACGCCGTGCTGGATCGCGGCGGTCGGCACGACGGCGACGTTCTTGTGCTCGTTCAACAGCAGCACCGCGTTGACGAACTGGTTCGGATAAAGGATGCGGTTGGCGTTTTCGAAGAACGCCCGCAGCTTGATCGTGCCGGTGGAGGGGTCGATCTGGCTGTCGAAGGTCTGCAATACGCCTTCGGCCAGCTTTGTGGTGCCGGTGCGGTCATAGGCCGTCACGGGCAGCTGCGCGCCCTGCTGCACCCGCTGGGAGATCGCCGGCAACTGGTCCTCGGGCACGGTGAAAAGCACGCTGATGGGCTGGATCTGGGTGATGACGACAATGCCGGCCGGGTCGCCGGGGGTGACGTAGTTTCCCGCATCGATCTGGCGCAGGCCCGTGCGGCCATCCAGCGGCGACAGGATGCGGCAATAGCCGAGATTGACGGTGGCGGCCTCCACCAGTGCCTTGTCGGCTTCGACGGTGCCCTGATATTGCCCGACCAGCGCCGTCTGGGTGTCGAGGGTCTGTCGCGCCACCGCGTTCTGGGCCGCCAAGCCCTGGTAGCGCTTGAGGTCGACCTGCGCGCCCTTCAGAAGCGCTTCGTCCCGGGCCAGTTGGCCCTGGGCCTGCTGCAGTGCTGCCTCGAAGGGCCGGGGGTCGATCTGCGCCAGCAGGTCGCCCTTCTTGACGTCCTGCCCCTCCTGGAAATCCACCTGGATGAGCTGCCCGCTGACCTGGGGCCTGACCACCACCGTGTTCATCGACGTCACCGTGCCGAGTGCGCTGACGGTGACGTTGATGTTGCCGGTCTGCACGGTGGCCGCCCCGACCGACACCGGCTGCTCGGTGCGAGTGGGGGCTGGCGGCTTCTCGGCCAGGGGCAGCCTTTGCCACCACAGGCCCGCCGCGATCGCCAGCAACACCAGGAAGACAAACCAAAGCCAGCCGCTGCGCGAGCCCGGCCTGGTCGGTTCCGGTCGCTCAACAATACGCTCTTCGGGCTCTCGAAGCTGGTCCATGGCAACGCATGCTCAAGATCGGTCGGCCCGAGGGATATTCAAGGCCGCCGATAAAAGGACTTTTGTGCCGCCGCAGCGCTCCTGCAAGGGGGTCACCGTTTCGTGATCGCGCGGCCGCGGCGGGGGTGCCGCGATTTTGATGGATGGACATATTGACATAAAGATATCTTTATGTGACGAGAAGTCGCTCTGGAAACTGGAATTGTCGCAAATGAATTCGCTTGATGCCCTGTTCGGGCCCGTCGCCGAAACCTCCCGCGGGGCCGAGGTTCTTGCCGCGCTGACGAAAGCCGCGCGCGAACGCATCCTCATCCTCGACGGCGCCATGGGCACCCAGATCCAGGGGCTGGGCTTCGACGAGGGCCATTTTCGCGGCGACCGCTTTGGCGGCTGCGCCTGCCACCAGCAGGGCAACAACGACCTGCTGATCCTGACGCAGCCCGCCGCGATCGAGGAGATCCACTACCGCTACGCCATCGCCGGCGCCGACATCATCGAGACCAACACGTTTTCCTCCACCCGCATCGCCCAGGCCGACTACGGCATGGAGGAGATGATTTACGAGCTGAACCGCGACGGCGCGCGGCTGGCGCGGCGGGCGGTAAAGCGGGCCGAGCAGGAGGACGGCAAGCGCCGCTTCGTGGCCGGCGCGCTGGGGCCGACCAACCGAACGGCGTCGATCTCTCCGGACGTCAACAATCCCGGCTACCGCGCCGTCACCTTTGACGATCTGCGCATCGCCTATGCCGAGCAGCTTCGCGGCCTGATCGACGGCGGCGCGGACCTGATCCTGATCGAGACCATTTTTGACACGCTCAACGCCAAGGCGGCGGTGTTCGCCTGCAACGAGGTGTTTGCCGAGAAGGGTATCGAGCTGCCGATCATGATTTCGGGCACGATCACCGACCTTTCCGGCCGCACGCTATCGGGCCAGACGCCCACCGCCTTCTGGCACTCGCTGCGCCATGCAAACCCCTTCACCTTCGGGCTGAACTGCGCCCTGGGTGCCGCCGCCATGCGCGAGCACCTGGCCGAGATCTCGGATGTGGCCGACACCTTCACCTGCGCCTATCCCAATGCCGGCCTGCCAAATGAATTCGGGGGCTATGACGAAAGCCCGGAATTCATGGCCGAGCAGATCGAGGAATTCGCGCGCGAAGGGCTGGTGAACGTGGTGGGCGGCTGCTGCGGCTCGACGCCCGAGCACATCCGCGCCATCGCCGAAGCGGTGAAGAAATATCCGCCGCGGCAGGTGCCCGAGCACAAGCCGCTGATGAAACTGTCGGGCCTGGAGCCCTTCACGCTCACGCCGGAAATTCCCTTCGTCAATGTCGGCGAGCGCACCAACATCACCGGCTCGGCCAGGTTCCGCAAGCTGATCAAGGCGGGCGATTACGCTGCTGCGCTCGAGGTCGCGCGCGATCAGGTCGCCAATGGTGCGCAGATCATCGACGTCAACATGGACGAGGGCCTGATCGACTCAAAACGTGCCATGGTCGAATTCCTCAACCTGATCGCGGCCGAGCCCGACATCGCCCGCGTGCCGATCATGATCGACAGCTCCAAATGGGAGGTGATCGAGGCCGGCCTGAAGTGCATCCAGGGCAAGCCGATCGTCAACTCGATCTCGATGAAGGAGGGCGAGGAGGCGTTCGTGCGCCAGGCCCGCCTCGTGCGGCGCTACGGCGCCGCCGCCGTCGTGATGGCGTTCGACGAGCAGGGCCAGGCCGACA
>JAEWHN010000095.1 GCA_023387775.1 Pseudomonadota bacterium
GAGCACTGCCCTCAGGCCATGAGGGTCTCGGTTTTGCAGCCGCAGCGCCCCGCCCATGCGCGCCGTCGCTTCCTCGACAATGGACAGGCCCAAGCCGCTGCCGGCAGACGATCTGTCGCGCCCGCGAAAGAACCGCTCGGTGATCCGCGGCAGCTCGCTCGCGGGGATACCCGGTCCGTCATCGTCAATGGTGATATCGACGCGCCCCTCCGTCTCCGCTACCCGGATTACGACCGCGCCGCCCTCCGGAGCGTGGTTGATGGCGTTCTCAATCAGGTTGCGCAGCGCCAGCGCAAGGAAGGTGGGTTCGAAGCGGGCATTTATGCTCCCATCCTCGGCGCCCGTTTCCACCGCTATCATGCGGCCGCCAGCTTGCGGCATCTCGGCCACGACCCGCTCGACAACTTCAATCGGGCGACCCGTGACCAGTTCGGGCGCGCTGTCGCTTGCCTCGACCGCGGCCAGATCGAGCAGTTGCCGGACGAGCCGCGAGGTCCGGTCCACGCCCGCCGAGATCTGCCGGAGCGCGTTGGCGTGGACATCGCCGTCGCTGCCGGCGAGTGCGATCTGCGCCTGGGTCTTCAGCCCGGCGAGCGGGGTCTTCAGTTCATGGGCGGCGAAGGCGGTAAAGCTCTTCTCGCGGTCGCGCGCCCCCTCGACACGCCTGAACAGACCATTGAGCGCATGCACGGCCGGTGCGATCTCTTCTGGCAGGTTCTTGTCGGGCAGCGGGCGCAGGTCGGTGGCCGCCCGGGAGGAGAGCGCATGCGCCATGTCGTTCAGCGGAGACATCCCGCGTCTTACGCTAAGCCAGATTACTCCTGCCAGAAACGGCAGGATCAGCGCGGCCGGGAGGGCCAGCCCCGTGATGACATCCCCCACGAGACGGTCGCGCATCCCAATTCTGTCGCCGACCATGACACGGACGCCGAGGTCGGCGTTCTCGATCGCATAGACGCGCCAGGTTTCGCCCTCGACCGCGGTTTCGGAAAAGCCGCTCCACGCATCGGTCAGGCGTCCTTCGGGCGCGTGTTCGGAACGGCCGACGAGGGCGCCGTCCAGCGACCAGATCTGGCAGGAAAGCTGTCGCTCGTAAGGATGGCCCTCCAACTCGAAGGCGGTAGCGGCATCCCGTCCGCCGTCGCCGGCAAGCGCCAGCTCGATGCGGCGGTCCGTCAGGAGCGAATTCACCATGCGCGCGGCCTCCATCAGGCGGGCATCCAGGACGCGCTCAAGCTCGGCCTGCGTGCCGAGATAGATCCACGCCACGGCCAGCAGCCAGACCAGTCCCGTCGAGCCCAGAAGGACGGTAAGGAGCCTCGTCCTGATGGAGTTCACGGGCTCTCCTCCGCCAGCCTGTAACCCAGCCCGCGCACGGTCCTGATGAAGCCCGTCCCGAGCTTCGAGCGCAGGTGGTGGACGTGGACTTCGACCGCATTGCTTTCGACCTCCTCCTGCCACCCGTAGAGCGTCTCTTCCAGGGCCGATCTGGAGATGGTCGCTCCTGGACGCTCCATGAGCGCGCGAAGCACACCGAACTCGCGCCGCGTCAACGCGAGCGGCTTCCCGTCGAAGCTAGCCGCCTGACGGGCGGGATCGAGGGCAACGCCCCGCCATTCCAGCATCGGGGCGGCACGTCCTGCACCGCGCCGGGCCACCGCGCGGACGCGGGCGGCCAGTTCGTCGAGATCGAACGGCTTGCCGACATAATCGTCTGCCCCGGCATCAAGTCCGGCGACACGGTCTGCTACTTGGTCTCGGGCCGTCAGCAACAGCACCGGCGTCACGTCCTTCCGCCGCCGCAGGGAGGTCAGGATGTCCAGCCCGGACCCGTCAGGCAGCATCAGGTCGAGCACGACCGCGTCATAGGACTGCGCATCAAGCGCGGCGAAGGCTTCCTCGCAGCTCGCGACCGCGTCGACCGTGAATCCCGCAAGCCCAAGACCGACTGAAAGGCCGTCGAACAGCATCGGATCGTCTTCGACAATCAGTATCCGCATCTCTTTCCTTTTCTGTGGAGGCTGCTCTGAGCATCACATAATGCCCATTCGGTGGCAGCCTTAGCCGACGAGCAGGTGCTTCATGGCGGGGTCGGGAATGACGACGATCCGGCTGCCGTCCCGGACCTCGCTATGAAGATGGATGACGTCCTGGTTGATGAGCCGGATGCATCCCGACGAGACCGCCTTGCCGATGCTGAACGCCTCTGGCGTTCCATGGATACGGTAAAGCGTATCCTTGCCGTCCTTGTGGATGTAGAGGGCTCGCGCGCCGAGGGGATTCTTGAGCCCCGGATCCATGCCGCCGTTGGCAATGCTGTAAGGCTCGAGCGAGGGCTGACGTGCGACCATGGAGTCCGGTGGCGTCCAGCGCGGCCACTCCCGCCGGTAGGCCATGATCGCACGCCCTGCCCAAGCGAATCCTTCCCGTCCAACACCGATGCCGTAGCGCACGGCGCGGCCGTTCCGCTTGACGTGATAAAGATACTTGTCCGGGGTGTCGACGATGAGGGTACCCGGTTCCTCGTCCGTCGGATAATCGATCTCGGCGCGCCAGAAGCGGCGATCCAGCTTTGCGATGTCCACTTCCGGGATCGGAAACCTCTCGTTCGGCATGGCGTGGTACATCGGCGGCACGATCGGTTGCGGCGTGGGTGCAGCGTTCGACACGGGTGCGACCACATCCTCGCGCGGTGTCGCCACGCAGCCGGAAATGAGCATCGTGCCCAGCCCCACCATGAAGGAGCGCCGCCCGACATTCGCGTCCCGCATCCCTGTCGCATGTCTGGCCGCAATGGTTTCGAAATCGCGCGTCATCCGCCGTACCTCTCTGGTTTCGATGACGCTCCGAAACCTTTCTACCTTAAGGCTGCCTTAAGCTGCGTCGCCCACCCGACTGAAGAAAGGGGTTCGACCCCAAGATCGGAACTAGGAACGGGGCGATGACTAAAGCTGTTCTGGCCATCCTGGGAATGCTTGCCATCCAGGCCTTCGCATCGGGCGCATCCGCTGCCGAGCCGCTTCCGGTGGACCGGGCGTTCGCGATCTCGGCCAGGCAAGGCCCCGACGGATCGCTGGCGGTCGAATGGGATATCACGGAGGGCTACTATCTTTACCGGGACCGTATCGCAGCCCGAGACGCGGCCGGGGACGTGCTGGGCGTCGAGACCTCTCCAGGCATCGTCAAGGACGATCCGAATTTCGGGCCGTCGGAAATCTATTACCGACGCGCCGAGGCGGTTCTTCCCGATCCCAGTTCCGCTCCGGTCGAGATCACCTACCAGGGATGCCAGGAAGACGGCATCTGCTATGCTCCCGAGACCCGCGTGGTGGACCCCGTCACGCTCGCGGTTTCGGACCGCTCTCCTTTGCGGGCCTATCCCGGCGTGAACCGGGAAACAGAAGGCGCTTCGCCGATCGAGGCAGAGACGTCGCAATCAGCAGCCACGACTGACTTCGAACTGGCGGCCGATGAAGGCATCGTCCAGTCGCTTCAGGGCAAAGGCGGGACACTCCTGGTTCTTGCCATGTTCCCGCTCTTCGGGCTGTTGCTCGCCTTCACCCCATGCGTCTTTCCGATGTATCCGATCCTTGCCGGCGCCCTTGCGCGCGAGGGCGACGGTCTGACCGCGCGCCGCGGCTTCGTTCTTTCCGCTGTCTATGTCCTGGGTCTTGCGTCAGCCTTCGCGCTACTGGGCGGAGTCGCCGGCTGGTCTGGCCAGAACCTGCAGATGGTCCTGCAATCGCCATTCACGACCGGCATCATCGCTGCCACCTTCGTCGTCCTTGCCTTGTCCATGTTCGGCCTGTTCGAACTCCAGTTGCCGACGGCCTGGACCACATGGGTTGCCGCTCGCACGGGTGGCGTGGGAGGTTCGAAACGCTCGGCGGCCCTGCTCGGCTTCTCTTCCGTCCTGATCGTTGGCCCGTGCGTCACGGCGCCGCTCGCAGGCGCGCTTCTCCATATCGCGCAGACGGGCAATGTCGCGCTGGGTGCCGCGGCCCTGTTCGGACTGGGCATCGGCAAGGGGCTGCCCCTGATCCTTCTGGGAACCCTTGGTGGCAGCGCCTTGCCGCGCGCTGGCGCCTGGATGGAAGATGTGAAGCGGGTGTTCGGCTTAGGCTTTCTCGCGACCGCCATCTGGTTGGCGACACCCTTGCTGCCAGCGGGCCTCGACCTCTTCTTCTGGGCCGTTCTTCTGATCGCTGCGGCGAGCTTCGTATTTTCCGCCAATTGGCCCAACCGCACGGCTCTGGCAACTGGCCGCGCTGTCGGCGGGATTGCGCTCATCCATGGCGCAATCCTCATGGTCGGAGCCGCGTCCGGCGCCACGGACCCGCTGAAGCCGCTTGCGGCGCTCGCCAATCGTGGTGTGGCCGCCCCTGCCGCCACGGCAAATCTCGACTTCGCTGCTGTTGCGTCGGCGTCTGACCTGAGAGCAAAGCTGGCTTCGGCGAATGGCAGGCCGACGCTGGTCTACTTCACGGCCGAATGGTGTGTCACGTGCCGCACGATCGAACGGTCGGTCCTGTCCGATGACGCCGTGCGCCAGCGGCTGGCTGGATTCCAGCTCGTCGAGGCCGACCTGACGCACTTCGATCCCGGCAGTGCCGCGCTGATGAAACAGCTTCGCGTGGCCGGGCCGCCGACCATGCTGTTCTTCGACGCGAACGCACGGGAGGCTTCCGGAACCCGACTGGTCGGCGAGGTGACCGTCGACTCCCTGACCCGGTCAGCGGCCCGGCTGGAGGCATACTGACATGAACGCCATCTCACTCGGTCCGCTTGTGATGGCGCCGGACCGCTTCGCTGTCGTTCTGGGCATCTTTGCCTTCATCCTCGTGACAGGGATGATCGCGCGTCGGGTCGATGCACGCTTCCACGCCTGGTCCTGGTGGGTCCTGGTCGGCGGCATCGCGGCGGCTCGCCTCGGGCACGTGCTGTTCCACTGGGACAGCTTCGCTGCGGAGCCGCTGCGCGTCCTGGCGCTCTGGCAGGGTGGGTTTAGCTGGCCGGCCGCGCTCGCTGCGATTGCCCTGAGCGTCTTTGTGGTTCTTGGAACTGCCCGGCTGCGCCTGTGGGCGCTGCTTCCTCTGGCAATGGGGCTCGTCGTCTGGAACACTGCCTGGCAGATCTCCGGCGGGACGCAGGCCATTGCTCTTCCTGCTGCGGCATTCGAGACCATCGCGGGCCGCCAGCACCTGTTTGGCGCCGAAACCGGGAAACCCAAGGTCATCAACCTGTGGGCAAGCTGGTGCCCCCCTTGCCGGCGCGAGATGCCGATGATGGCCGACGTGGCGGCGGGTACCTCGGACGCGGAGTTCATCTTCGCCAACCAGGGCGAGGGCCGGCAGGCAGTCGAGCGCTACCTCGCCCTAGCAGGGCTTTCCCTGGACATCGTCCTTCTCGACCAGTTCGGCGATCTGGGACGCCACTACCGCGCGCCAGGACTTCCGGCGACCCTCTTCGTCGGCAGCGACGGGGTTCTGCGGCACGCCCACCTGGGCGAAATCTCGCGGGAGGTCTTGCAGTCCAACATCGCCCGCCTGCTGGCAGGCAACCACCAACCATCGAAGGAGCACCCATGATGATGAGCCGGAGAGAAATCCTGAAGGCCGCAGCCGCCGGATCGGCGGCCATGGCCCTGGCTACACCCGCATTTGGGCAGTCCTTCCCGACCGTCGAGCAAGTCCTGTTCGATCGCGAAATACCCGTGCTCGGCAATCCGGAGGGCGATGTCACGGTAGCGGAATATTTCGACTACCAGTGCCCCTTCTGCAAGCGCGGACACGAGGACCTGATGGACGTCGTCAGGGAGGACGGAAACGTCCGTCTCGTGATGAAGGACTGGCCGATCTTCGGCATTCCGTCCGTTCATGCGTCGAGCCTGGTGCTTGCGTCTGGCGATCGCTACGAGAAGGCGCTCGGCGCCCTGATGGCAACGCCGGCGCGTCTGCGCAAGGAGGAGGTGGACGCAGTGCTTGCCGAGGCCGGGCTCGATCCATCCGACCTCTTCGCCGCCTTCAAGGAGGATAAGGACCGGATCGACGGGATCCTCGCCCGCAACATGGACCAGGCCAACGCCTTCGGCTTCGGCGGCACTCCCGCCTTCATCATTGGGAGCCGGATCTACCACGGCGCAATGGACAGGCAGGCACTGCAAGCGGCCATAGCCACGGCCCGCGAGAACTGAGGCTGAGCGCGTGAGTACATCGCCGATGGCTGGAGCCTGCGGTGATCAGGAGTGCGAGGGCTTTCTGAGCTAAGCTTATTCTGCGATGATCTTTTCCGGCACGGCCTCGTAGGGATCGGCATGGGCGACCGGCTCTTCGCCGGCCTTGGTGCCCGGCATGATTTCGAAGCGGGGATCGAAATCGACCATGGCGGCAGCGAGTTTCTGGAGGACGCTAACGTCTCCCTCGACCTTTGCTGTCCCATCGGCGATCTGTTCGTCCAGCGTCCTGGCGCCCGTCATCGTCTGCTCGAGATCGGAGCGGTTGATCGTCAGCGTCAGGTCCGGCTTCGCCGCCTGGAACCCCTTGATGTTGGTGAGCGTCGCGTTCTCCATTTCGACAATGAAGGTCTCGCCGGTGTCGGGCGTCGCGAGATTGATGGTGAAGCGCAGGCCCTCGGCCTTGCGGCTGTCCATGCGGATGCCGAGGAAGTTCAGGAACAGTTCCGTCGACATGGCCCGGATGACATCAGGACTGCTCGAATTCGCCGTCTCGCCCTGCGGGATGCCGGAACGCAGTTCATAGGCTCCGGCGAGGAAGCTGTTGCGCAGTCCCGGATTTTCCTGCTGGTAGCCGAGCTGTTCGAAGACGTCGGCGAGCAGGTCTTTCGCCGTCGCGTTGTCCGGTTCGGCCTGGACGAGCTTGTTCAGGATTTCCGTTGCCAGCAGGTATTGGCCGGCATCGTGCAGTTCGCGGCCACGCGCGAGGATCTTATCGGCCCCGCCCATCATCTCGACATAGAGCGGCGCGGAATCTGCCGGCGACAACGGGATCAGCGTTGCCGGGTTGCAATCCCAGAAGCCGAGATAGCGCTGGACGACCCCGCGCGCGTTGTGCTGCGGGGAGCCGTGATAGCCGCGGCAGAACCATTTTTGTTGCAGGCTCTCCGGTAGCTCGTAGACGTTGTGCACCTGGTTGATCGTAATGCCCTGATTGGCAAGGTGCAGCACTTGGTTGTTCATGTTGGCGTAGAGATCGCGCTGGCCGCGCAGCACCTCCTGCACGCGCTCGTTGCCCCAGCGCGGCCAGTGGTGCGAAGCGAACAGCACTTGCGCCTCGAGCCCGAAGCGATAGAGCGCCTCGGCGATGTATTTCGACCAGGCAAGCGGATCGCGCACCTGCGCGCCGCGCAACGTGTAGATGTTGTGCAGGGTGGCGGTCACGTTCTCCGCCATCCAGAGCGCCTTCATGTCGGGGATGTAGGTGTTCATCTCCCGGGGTGCCTCGGTGTTTGGCGTGTTCTGGAAGATCATGCGCACGCCGTCGACTTCGAATTCCTCTATGGGTTCCTTGACGAGGCGGGTCGGCGCGATCAGGCCCGAGGCGCCGGCCGAGACCCCCTGTCCGAGCCCTTGCCCGACATAGCCGTGCGGGGCGGCCGGCAGCAGCAGGCCATATTGGAAGAACAGCCGCCTGTTCATCGCGTTGCCGGCATAGACGTTCTCGGACACCGTGAAATCCATGAAGCCGAAGGGCGCAATGACCGCGACCCTGCCCGAGCGTACATCCGCCTCGTCGAGCAGTCCGCGCACGCCGCCCCAATGATCGCCATGGGTATGCGAATAGATCACGGCCGAGACCGGCAAGCCCTCGCCCTTGTGCTCCTGGAACAGCTTCCAGGCCGCGCGCACGGGCTCGGCGCTGACCAGCGGGTCGAAGACGATCCAGCCGGTCTTGCCGCGAACGAAGGTGATGTCGGACAGGTCGAAGCCGCGCACCTGGTAGATGCCGGGGATAACCTCGTAGAGCCCGTAGTTGTTGTTCAGGCGGGAGATGCGGTGCAGCGAAGGGTGGATGCTGTCGAACTCGTCCTGCTGGTCGAGGAACCTGAAGCGTTCCATGTCCCATGCGACGTGGCCGGCCTCGGCCGAAATCGTCATTTCCCGCATCGGCGCGATGAGACCCCTGGCCTGCTCGTCGAAATCTCGTGTGTCGTCGAAGGGAAGTTCGGTTCGGGACCTCCGCAGCACTTCGAGCGTGAATGTCGAAGGTGCCTTGCCCTTTGGGTGAAAATGTCCGTCGAGCGGGGCAGGGGCCTCCTGCGCCCAGACCGGGCTCTCGTCGAGGCCGACACGGCCTGCCAGTGCGAAGGCAGTTCCGATGGCCGGTATGGATTGGATGAAGGCGCGCCGAGATGTCATCGTCTCTCTCCCTCTTGCTGCCAGCGCGCTCCAAGTGCGCCTGCGGAGAGGTGTGCAAG
>JAEWHN010000113.1 GCA_023387775.1 Pseudomonadota bacterium
GTCGGCCGCCGGCCTCAACGCCCAGCTCCAGGCGCTGGGCGAGGATGTGACCTGGTCGCTGTCGGCCGATGGCCGCACGCTGACCGGCTCGGCCGGCACCATTCCGGTGATGACCATCGCCATCACGACGGCGAGCACGCCGACGGCCGGCGCGGTGACCTACACCTACGAGGTCACGCTGCTGCAGCCGATCACGCATCCGGACTCCGACGAGGAGGACAGCCTCACGCTGACCGGCGTCTCGTTCGAGGTCACCGACAGCGACGGCACGCAGGCCACCGGCTCCTTCGACGTCGACATCGTCGATGACATGCCGACGGCAAACAGCGGTCCGGTTTTGACTGTCGCGGAAACCGCGGGCAATAGCATTGGCGTCAACTTGCTCGAAAACGACAACGTGGGTGCCGATGGGGCAAAGCTGACCCAGGTTTCATTCGACAATGGCCAGAACTGGACCGACATCAATGCGAGCGGCACCACGACGGTCAGCATCGCCGGCATCGGAACGTTCACATTCGACGCCAGCGGCAACTGGAGCCTCGATCCTGACGTCAACCCCTCGAATCAGAACCAGTCTGGAAGCTTCATTTACCGGATCACGGACGGCGACGGAGATACGTCGCAGGCCGGACAGGATTTCCTGATCACCAACGTCAACACCGCGCCGACGGCGGGGACACTGACGCTGCGCGTTTCCGAGGAGGGCCTGCCGACGGGCAACCCAGACAACAAGGCCGGCACGGGGGCGCAGGATACGACGAACTCGCCCTCAGCAAGCGGAAGCCTGGGCGTACACGACGCCGACGGCGATCCTCTCACCCTGACTTTCACCGGCACGCTTCCATTGTTGAAGTCCGGCGGCCAGGATGTGATCTGGTCCGGAATGGGGACGGGCCAACTCGTTGGCAAGGTTGGCGGCACGACCGTCATTACCCTCTCCTTGAGCTCGACCGGCCAGGTCAGCGCGGTGCTTTCCGGTCCGCTCGACCACCCCTCGGGTGGCGGTGAGAACGAGCTTTCCATGACGCTCGGGGTCAATGTCTCCGACGGCCAGGCCTCTACGAACACGAGCGTGACCGTGATTGTGGAAGACGACTCGCCAGACGATTTTGCCGCGACGGCGATGCGGATCGAAAATGGCGCGAATGCCATCGGCAGCGGCCAGTTGCACTTCTACGAAAACATCGGCGCCGATGGCGGCTCGGTGGTGTTCAAGGGAGCGAACGGCTCGAACTTGATGAGCGGCGCAGACAAGGTCACCTCCGGGGGCGTGCAGGTCAAGCTCTATGGCTTCGGCACGGACACGCTGGAGGGCAAGATCGGCGCCGATGCCAACGGCAACGGCGGGACCGTGGTCTTCAACGTCAAGCTGAACCCCGACGCCTCAGTCGAAGCGAATGACCAATATACTGTGAGGTTCTTCGAGGCGCTGGACGATGGCAGCCAAGTGACGCTCGATCCGAACAACCTGCCCAGTACACAGAATGGCAACGTGGCTTTCAACGTGGTCAGCGGTTCTGGCGATCAGGACGTGCTGATCTCGGGGGCATCTCGTACGGGGGCAACCTCGACAGCCACGGGGACGGTCAATACGAGTTCGAACGGCATTGGTGTGAATAACAACCTGTTTCAGGACAACGAGATCGTTCGGTTCGATTTCGTCAAGGCCGCAACGGGAGGTTCGACCTACAACTACACCGACCGGTACAGCGTGAACTCATTCACCTTCGTGACCAACGGTGCGCCTGTCGGCACCGAGGTTTGGGTGCGCGCCTACCAATCCACCGCCACCGACGTTAGTGGAAACACCGCGGCCCACCATGATGCGCTGACTGCGTCACGCTCGTTTGCGACTATCACATCAATTCTCGTCAATGGCGTGGCTCTGGACCTTAATGCAATTCCGAAAGATGCCAATGGCGGCTACCTGATCACCGGGCTGGGCGCGGGTGCGAAGGTCGAAGTTGTTTCCACTGGCGGCTTCAGCCAGGTCGAAGTCGAGAATGTCTCAAATACCTATGCCAATCTGTTCACCCCGAATGCAGGTTCGAGCCTGAACGGCGAAGACTTCCGCCTTTCAATTGGCGGCTACAGCATTCTGCAGAGCGGACAGGGCAAGGAGTTGAACCTCAATTTCGATCTGACCGCGACCGATGCCGATGGCGACACGTCTCACGGCACGATCTCGCTCACCACAGTGCCGCCAGGCACGACGATCAACGGAACAAGCGGCTCGGAGGCTCTGGTTGCGGGGAGCGGCGGCGACACGCTCAACGCGCAAGGCGGCGACGACTGGCTCGTGGGCGGTGCGGGTGCCGATCAACTGAACGGCGGAAACGGGAGCGACACAGCGATCTATCGTGACTCTCCGGCTGGCGTGACCGTCAACCTTGGCGCGAACAGCGGGACCGGTGGCGATGCTCAGGGCGACACCTATTCCAGCGTCGAAAATGTCATGGGCTCCAAGTTTGCCGACCATCTGACCGGCGAGGACGGCGACAACATCCTCTACGGCCTCGCCGGAGACGACTACCTCGATGGCGGTGCCGGCAATGACACTCTCATCGGCGGGGCCGGCGACGACCTGCTGATTGGCGGGTTGGGGCAAGACACGCTGACGGGCGGTGCAGGCACCGATACGTTCAAGCTCGACAGCCTGGACATCAACGACCTGATCACCGACTACAGCGGCATCGGCGGCGAAGGCGACGTGATCGACCTCACCTCGCTGTTCACCACCAATGGCGAGGACATCAGCCACTTCGTCAAATACGACCAGTCGACGGGCATCCTGAGCGTGGACAAGGACGGCGCGGCCAATGGCAGCAATTTCGTCGATGTGGCGACGCTTCAGAACACGCCGGTGGCGAGCACGATCACGCTTCTCTACGACGACGACAAGCATACCACCGCACCAAGCGAGGGCTGATCTATGGTGCGCAAACGCAAGCTCGTGATATAGAGGAATTGCTGGAGGGAACTCAGCATGAAAAAACTTGCAAAGTCCTTGCTTTGCTGCGCGGCGCTCCTGGCGCCGGCCGGATCTGCGGGCTACGCCGCAGATCTCGTCGGAGGCCCGCAGATCGAATATTGTCCGGCGTCCGGCCCGACTGCGCTTTTGCTCACCGGGAACGTCGGCGAGCTGACCGCCACGGTCGTGCGGCTGATGGACGAGTCGGTAGCCGTGTCGGAGGATCCGCAGTGGATCTTCTCCCGCCGCCCCGCATTCGTCTGGGCCGTGGAAGCGAAAGCGGCCTGCGGCAGAGCCTTCGGCTACCTGAAGACCAACTATCTCGACGAGGACAATCTCAACAAATGCGCATGCTTCCATAGCCGGATGGTCGAGTACATGAACTGACCGGCCAGGCATGCGTGCAATGTGCTCCTCTCACGCGATAATGGCCCGCCCGGTGTTTGCCGGGCGTGCCATGTTTCTGCTCGGGCCTTTGTTCTCGGGCCTCGTCGTCACTTCTGGGCCTGGAAATTGCTGAAAGCCGACATGCATAAAATTCCGGTTCTTGCAGGTGCTTCGGCCTTGGCAATCCTTCTCGCGGGGTGTCAGTCGAACGGAACCGTTTCGGAGGCGCTCGATTCCACCGGCGCTGGCACAGCGCAGGAACAGGCGAACACGACACCCAAGGCGGCAGCAGTGGTGTTGGGCAAAGGCCAGACCAAGGTGACCATGCTGCTGCCACTTTCCGCCTCCGGCCGCAAAGGCGAGTTGGGCAGAAAGATGAAGGATGCGGCCCAGCTGGCCATGAGCGACCTGGGCAATGACGTGCTGACGCTGACAATCGAAGACACCGGCGGCGACGAAGCACGCGCCAAGGAACTGGCCGTGAAGGCGCTTTCGTCGCGGGTCGTCATCGGCCCCACCGAGCTTACCGCCGTACGGCACCTCGCCCGGGTTTCGGGAAACCTGCCGCCGGTGCTTACCCTGGCGGACAATTTCGAGGGCGCGCCGGGCATCTATTCCGTGCCCTTGAACGAAGGCGACAGCGCAGCCGCAGGCGCAGGTGCGATCGCCGCAAAGGGCGCGCGAAAATTCGTGCTGCTGGTTCCCCGCGGCCCAGATGCCGCAATGCTTGAAAAGCGCGTCGCCAATAGCCTCAGCGTCTACGGGGCCAAGCTGGCGGTGACGGTAGCCTATGACATCAACGAAAGCGCCGCCAAGGCCGTGGCCGACATGAAAGCTCTGGTCGACGCGCCGGAAGCGATCGTCCTTGCCACCGGCGGCGGCAACCCGGCGTTTATCGCAGCAGCGCTACGCTCGGAAGGGCTGCTGAAGAAAGACTTGGTGCTGATCGGCACAAACCGCTGGCTCGAGCATTCGGTTGACGACCCTGCCCTGCAAGGCGCCTACATCGCCACGTTGGACTCGACGGAAACCGGCCCGATCGCCGAGCGCTTCAAGACAACCTTCAATTACCCGGCGGATATCACGGTTGCCTATGCCTATGACACCGTTGCGCTGACGGCGGGCATCGCCAATGCGCTCGGCGCCGACGGCTTGCAGAAGAGCGTGTTCGAAAATCCGGCCGGGTTCCGCGGGTCCACCGGTGTATTTCGGTTCCGGCCCGACGGCGGCAGCGAGAGAACCATGCCGTTCTACCGTATCCAGAAAGGCGCCCTCAAGCAGGTCGCCAAGTCCGCATCGGGGTAAATCGGGTACCGGTGAGTTTGCGCCGATGAGGCAATCGCCTGCGGCACGGCCACCGCAACCGGCCGACAGGAGCGCTCGAAACTGGCACGATGGCGCCAAAACCCGCCCATTTTCCCGGATATTTCCAAATTTAGCAGTTTCTTCAATAAAGCCTGAATGCATCTGTGGCCCAATCGCTCATTGTATCAGGCACTGGAGGGACACCGCATGCTAAGGCGTTTTTGGAAGTCCCAGGAGGGGAACTTCGCCGCAATTCTGGCTATTGCGTCTCTACCCACGATGGCAGCGGTAGGCGGCGCGATCGATGTGGTAACTACCTATACCAAGGCTTCAAGGCTGCAGAACGCTCTCGATGCATCCGCATTGGCGATCGGCACGAAGTACTACCCGGGCATGCCGGCCGAGGAAATGAACCAGGTGGGCCGGGAACTTTTCGCCGCAAATCTCTTTGGACTTTCCGAGGATATCGACGAAACCGACCCGTTGGCCGACACCGTCTCCAAATTCAAGGTCGATGTCCCCACGGGGGCGAACGACACCATCAATGTGTCGTCGACGATCTTCAACCCCAGCTTCATCCGCGGCCCTTTCACCTGGAACGCCTATCGGTCTTCAAGCGTCCGCGTGATGCCGGGGTCGCCCGCATGCGTGATGGCGCTGAACCCTAGCGCCTCCGCCGCGGTCAAGCTTCAGGGTTCCACCCAGGTTGCGCTGAACGGATGCGTCATCGCCGCGAACTCCAAGGCCGCGGATTCGGTCTCACGAGGCGGTTCCGCGCAAGTGGCCGCCGAATGCATCGTGACCGTCGGCAAGACCTCGGGGCTGTCCGGCCCGTCGTCCAAGCTGGCCTGTGGCGCTCCTCTGGAGCAGCAGTTCGCCTCGCTCGATCCGCTGCTCAACGTCACGCCGCCGAATGATGGATGCAACAAGACCGTACCGAACGGCAACAACGCAAAGACCCTGACGCCCGGCACCTATTGCAGTCAGAGCTTTTCCGGGAACATTACGCTCCAGCCGGGGGTCTATGTGCTGCGGGGCGGAGACGTGAAGCTCAACGGCAACGGAAGCCTGGTCGGGCACGGCGTCACCATCTTCCTGCTGGAAAAAGCGAGCTTCTCCATCACCGCAAACCAGCTGGTAGACCTGTCCCCGCCGACTTCGGGGCCCTATGCCGGCATCACCATCTACCAGGCCCGGGACAATCCAAAGGAGCTCACCATCAATGGCACTTCCGGCTCGAAGGTCAGCGGCTTCGTCTACGCTCCCAAGGCCCACATTTTCTTTGCAGGCAACTCGACAGCTTCAGCCAGCGCATGCCTTCGCCTGGTCGGCGACACCATCGAGATGACCGGCAACTCGGCCATCGAGTCGAATTGCCAGGCACAGCTTGGCGGTCGCGCAATGATGGCGGGCCGGCACGTGGCGCTGGTGAAATGAAACTCCGCCGGGCGTGCTCGGCAAAGTGAGCCCGTCGGGCCTGACACTCGCAGGCACCAGCCCGGCACAAGCCACGCGCGCGTATGGAAAACGCCGTGGCACCCGCCCGGCGCCATAATCTGGCCCGATAGCCTCACCGCCAATGAGGCATCGGGCCAGATCGACGCGGGACTGGACGGCCACCAAGCTACACGACGCCAGATTCGTCGCCCGTAGCATGCAAACAGCGCTGCCACCGCGGGCGATCCATTCGCCACTCGCTGGCTCGCGCGGAACCAGATCCACTACTTCGACGTTATCGCGGCGCTCCGTTCAGGCGCTCACCCCTTCGCTGGGGTGGGAAGCATGGGCATTGCACGTAGCATGAGAGCGAGTTCCCCCGGCGCTCAAGGGCGCTGGCGGTAGCACTGCTGTAGGTCCCCAACGATTGCGAGAGGACCCCATGACCCCCGCCAAACTTGCCGAAGACGAGAGGACCGATTCAGTCGCTGAAACCGGCCCGCTTTCGAAACAGGAACTGCAGGCCATGGATGCTTATTGGAGAGCATCCAACTACCTGTCGGTCGGCCAGATCTATCTTCTCGACAACCCGCTCCTGAAGGAGCCGCTGAAGCGCGAGCACATCAAGCCGAGATTGCTCGGCCACTGGGGCACGTCGCCGGGCCTGAACATGCTCTACGTCCAGCTCAATCGCGTGATCAAGCGCGATGACCTGAACATGATCTATATCATCGGACCGGGACATGGCGGCCCCTCGCTGGTGGCGCATGCCTATCTGGAAGGGACGTATAGCGAGGTATACCCGAACATCAGCCAGGACGCGGAAGGCTTGAGGAAGCTTTTCAAGCAATTCAGCTTCCCGGGCGGAATTCCGAGCCACGTGGCGCCGGAAACCCCAGGCAGCATCCACGAAGGCGGTGAACTGGGCTATGCACTCAGCCACGCCTATGGCGCCGCCTTCGACAATCCGGACCTGATCGTGGCCTGTATCGTTGGCGATGGCGAAGCCGAAACCGGCCCCCTCGCCACCGGCTGGCAAAGCAACAAGTTCCTGAATCCGGCGCGTGACGGCTGTGTCCTGCCGATCCTTCATCTGAATGGATACAAGATCGCCAATCCCTGCTTCCTTGCGCGCATCCCGGAGGATGAGCTGAGAAAGTTCTTCGAGGGCATGGGCTACACGCCGTATTTTGTGGAAGGGCGAGACCCATCCCGCGTGCAGCAAAGGCTGGCGGCCGTTCTGGACACGGTAGTGGCTGAAATCAAGCGCATCTGGGCAGACGCGCGCGAGAACGGCAACCTGAAGCGCCCTTCCTGGCCGATGATCGTCTTTCGTACCCCGAAGGGTTGGACCTGTCCCGCGGAAATCGACGGCAAGAAATGCGAAGACTACTGGCGCTCGCACCAGGTGCCCATGGCCGACATGGACAAGCCCGAACACATCCGGATTCTCGAGCAATGGATGAAGAGCTACCGCCCTGAAGAGTTGTTCGACAAAGACGGACGGTTCATTCCCGAACCGGCTTCCCTGGCCCCCCACGGCCATCGCCGGATGAGCGACAACCCGCATTCCAATGGCGGGCTCTTGCTGCGCAACCTCAAGCTCCCCGACTTCAGGGACTATGCCGTGGATGTGCCCAGCCCGGGTGAAACAACGGCTGAATCGGCCCGCGTCATGGGCAAGTTCTTGCGCGACGTGATGAAGCTCAACTTGGACAGCAAGAACTTCCGCCTGTTCAGCCCGGATGAAAACAACTCCAACCGCTGGCAGGACGTGCTGGAAGTCACCAACCGCTGCTTCATGGCGGAGATCTATCCGGAAGACGACCATCTGGCACCTGACGGCCGTGTGATGGAGGTTCTCAGCGAGCATCAATGCCAGGGCTGGCTGGAGGGCTACCTGCTGACGGGAAGGCATGGCTTCTTCTCGTGCTACGAGGCCTTCATCCACATCATCGACTCGATGTTCAACCAGCATGCGAAATGGCTGAAGGTCAGCCGCGAAATTCCGTGGCGCCGGCCGATCGCTTCGCTCAACTATTTCCTCAGTTCCCACGTCTGGCGCCAGGACCACAACGGTTTCAGCCATCAGGACCCGGGCTTCATCGATCACGTCGTCAACAAGAAGGCGGAAGTGATCCGGGTCTACCTGCCACCCGATGCCAACACGCTGCTGTCGGTTACGGACCACTGCCTGCGCAGCCGTGACTATGTGAACGTCGTGGTGGCGGGCAAGCAGCCGGCACCACAATGGCTAACGATGGATCAGGCCATAAAGCACTGTGCCGAGGGACTTAGCATCTGGGAATGGGCCAGCAACGACAGGGGTTCGGAGCCCGATGTGGTCATGGCGTGCTGCGGCGATGTCCCGACGCTTGAGACGCTGGCCGCGGTGCAACTGATCCGCAAGCACCTGCCGGAACTGAAGGTTCGCGTGATCAACGTCGTGAACCTGATGAAGCTGCAGCCATCGAGCGAGCATCCGCATGGCTTGTCGGATCGCGACTTCGATGCCCTGTTCACGAAGAACAAGCCGATCATCTTCGCCTTTCACGGCTATCCCTGGCTCATTCACCGCCTCACCTATCGCCGGACCAACCACGATAATCTGCACGTTCGCGGCTACAAGGAAGAGGGCACGACAACGACGCCCTTCGACATGGTGGTGTTGAACGACCTCGATCGCTTCCATCTGGTGGAAGACGTGATCGACCGCCTGCCGCAACTCGGAGCGCGCGCCGCTTACTTCAAGCAGGCGATCCACGAAAAGCTGATCGAGCACCGGGAATATATCGACCGGTACGGGGATGACATGCCTGAGATCAAAAACTGGAGGTGGGGCGTGGACGGGTCCCGAGGAACCTCTCAGAAAACCTCCACTGAAGGAGACAACATCTGAGCCGCTCGGCCTGACGGCCCTACGCGGCAGCGCTGCTCACCGGCGCTTTCTTCGTGTCGTTCCGCAGGTAAACGGCGTGAGCCAATGCCGATGCTTTTGACCGACCTGACCAGCGATGTCCCGCCAACCGACGAAGAGTTGGGATGGCTGCAATTTACCACCCTCTTGTATTATCTGCAGGTCACCAACCCGGACAACGGGCTGGTGCGCGACAATACGAACCCGATTTCGCCCGCAAGCATAGCTGCGCTCGGGATGGCGCTTGCGACAATCCCGGTGGTGGTGGAGCGCGGGGTGATCATCCGCGAATTCGCGGCGAAGATAACACGCAAGCGTCTACAGTTCCTGTTCGAGTGCCCGCAGGGCCCCGGGCCTGACGTTTCCGGCTACAAGGGCTTCTTCTATCATTTCCTGGATATCGAAACCGGCCGTCGCGTCTGGCAATGCGAGCTGTCGACCATCGACTCGGCATTCCTGTTCGCCGGCGCCCTAACCGTAGCCTCCTATTTCGACGGCGACAGCGCAGACGAAGCGGAAATCCGCCTGCTTGCCAACGCGCTTTACGAACGCGCGGATTGGGACTGGGCCCGCAACGGCGGCGCAACCTTGACGCATGGCTGGCACCCGGAGAGCGGGTTCATTCCTCACCGCTGGCGCGGCTACGACGAAGGCCTTCTGCTCTACATTCTCGGCCTTGGCTCTCCAACCCATCCGCTGCCGCCCGAAAGCTATGCCGCATACACCGCCACCTACGAGTGGAAGGAGATCTACGGCCACGAGCTTCTCTATTCGGGTCCGCTGTTTACCCACCAGCTGTCGCACATGTGGATCGACTTCAGGGGCCTCCAGGACCAGTTCATGCGCGAGCGCGGCAGCGATTATTTCCAGAACAGCCGGCAAGCCACACTGGTGCAGCAGCAGTATGCGATCCGGAACCCGATCGGGTTCGCCCTTTACGGTCAATTCTGCTGGGGGTTCACGGCAAGCGACGGACCCGGCTGGCACACTCGCGTGATAGACGGCGTGGAACGGAATTTCTTCGACTACATCGCACGCGGCGCGCCATTCGGCCCAGACGACGGCACGGTGTCTCCGTGGGTCGTCATAGCCTCCCTGCCCTTTGCACCGGAAATCGTCTTTCCGACCGTGCGGTATTTTGCTTCACTGCACCTCGGTGCCGACAGGCTTTACGGGTTCCGGCCTTCGTTCAACGCCACTTTTTCGATGGAAGACAGTCCCACCGGCTGGTGGGTGAGTCCCTACCACTTCGGCATCGACCAGGGCCCGGTGGTTCTCATGATCGAGAACTATCGAACCGGGCTGATCTGGAACCTGATGCGACGTTGCCCGCCAATACTGACCGGCCTGCGCCGAGCAGGCTTTTCAGGCGAATGGCTGTAGAAGGCCGCCTACTCCTCGCCGGAGGCATCGACAGCGCCCTGCCCCACGGCTTCAAGCTTGAGCGTTGCCAGCACCAGTCCGCGTTCGGTTGGGTGGGCCGTCAGCACAAAACCCAACTCGCGGCACATCTCCAGCATCCTGGTGTTCTCGCTGAGGATCAGCCCTTCAACCTGTTTCAGGCCGTCGGCAGTCGCGTAGCGGATCATGTGCTGCAACAGGGCCCAGCCGACCCCATGGCCTTGCAGATCGCTGCGGACGAGTATGCCGTATTCGCCGGACTCATGATCGGGATCGGTACATAGCCGGACAATGCCGGCCAGGTCACCGTTGGGTTCCAGCGCCACGAACGCCATTTCGCGATCGTAATCGAGCTGCGTCAGACGCAGCAGCGTCTTTCCGGAAAAATTCTTTCGCGGAGCGAGGAACCGCAACCGAATGTCTTCGGGCGAGATTCTCGACAGGAACTTCTGATGGAGCGCCACATCGACAGGCTTGATCGGCCGGATCAGGTAGTCCACCCCATCCAGCGACACGTGCGTTTGCCAGCTCTCCGGATACGGCCGTATCGCCAGCGCCTGGTTAGGGCCGGGCGTCTCGACATCGACCGGGTCGATCTCGATCCGCGCATCAAGCGCCAGCACGCCCTGTTCGTCGGCGAGCAGCGGATTGATGTCCATGGAGACGATGCACGGAAAATCGACGATCAACTGCGACACGCCATTGATCGCCAGATTGATGGCGCGGCGGTCGGCGGGTTTGCGATCGCGGAAGCCCGCAAGCAGGCGCCCGATGCGTGTGCGGTCGATCAGATCCGATGCAAGCACATCGTCGAGAGGCGGCAAGGCAATCGCCGTATCGTCCACCACTTCGACGGCAGTGCCGCCGGCGCCGAAAAGCACCACCGGGCCGAAGGCCGGGTCCCGACTGACACCAAGTATCAGCTCCTGTGCGTTCTTGCGCTCGATCATGGGTTGCACCGAATAGCCATCAATGGCATCGGCCGAGCCCATCTTGGCCAGACGTTCGCGGATATTTTCTGCGGCCTTTCGAGCGGCCTCGGCCGTCTCGATGCCGAGAACCACGCCGCCAACATCGGATTTGTGAGAGATGGTTCGGGACAGCAGCTTCACGGCTACCTTCCCCGTGGTGCCGAGGATGCGCTGTGCGGCGGCTTCGACCTCTTCGGGCGAATGCGCGACAACCGTTTCCGGAACCGGAATGCCGTAGGCCGCAATGACCGTCTTGGCTTCCGGTTCGGTCAGGAGGCGCCGGTTGTCTGCGGCAACGGCGCGGAAAATGGCCTGCACAGCGTCCCTGTCGCCGGTAATGTCCTCGCTGCGGGTGGAGGGTACTCGCAACAACGCGTTCTGTGCGAGGGACCAGTCGCTGAGGTATGAGACGGCGGTGGCCGCGTCGGCCGGGGTTTCAAAGGTTGCGATGCCCGCGTCACCCAGGATGGTCCGCCCGGCCCGCGCGGTATGTTCGCCAAGCCAGCAGGTGAGCACCGGCTTCCCCTGGATCATTCCACGTGTGGCCAGCGAAGCCACTGCGGTTGCTGCCGCTGCCGAAGACGCCAGTCCGGTGGGGCAGTTCATCACAAGCAGCGTGTCGACCTGCGGGTCCAAGGCCACCGCCTCGACGGCGACCTTGTATCGCTCCGGCGAGGCATCGCCGATGATGTCGGCCGGGTTTGCGCGCGACCATGTCGGCGGAAGAACCTTGTCGAGTTGCGCAATCGTTTCAGCGGAAAATTCCGCCAGGCGGCCCTTGCTTTCGATCAACTGATCGATCGCGAGCACCGCCGCACCGCCGCCATTGGTAACGATGCCCACCCTCGACTGCTCGAGCGGGGGAAAGCGCGCGATTGTCTCGGTGGCGTCGAATAGATCGGCGAGACCACGAACCCGCAAGATGCCTGCGCGGTTCAAGGCGGCATCGGCCACCCGATCAGCACCCGACAGCGCGCCTGTGTGCGTGGCGGCGGCCTTTGCGGCTTCGGCGTGGATACCGGCCTTGATCGCCACGACCGGCTTGAGCCGGGCGGCGGCCCTTGCGGCCGACATGAACTTTCTCGGAGACGGGATGGATTCGAGATAGAGGAGAATGGCATGGGTATCGGCATCGCCGGCGAACAGATCGATGAGATCCGCGACGTCGACATCGGCCATGTCGCCCATGGAAGCGATGCATGAGAAGCCGATCTGCTTGTCAGCGGCCCAGTCAATCAAGGAGGTGGCAACCGCGCCCGATTGCGACAGCAAGGCAACGCCGCCCGGCTTGGCCGACATATGCGCAAAGCTGGCATTCAGCCTGGCCCGGGGCACCAGCAGGCCCACCGAATTCGGCCCGATGATGCGAAAGAGGAACGGCCTTGCGGCATCTAGCATCGCCTGTTTCAAGCCGTTCCGCTCGTTCAGGCCCGCGGTAATGACAACCGCCGCGCGCGTCCCCTTCGTTCCAAGCTCGTGGATAATGCCCGGCACAGTCTGCGGTGACGTCACGATGACCGCCAGATCGGGAACGCCGGGAGTATCAGCAATGTTCGCGTAGCTGCGACGGCCCGCTATTTCCCGGTGCTTCGGATTGACCGGCCAGATTTCGCCTTCAAAGCCGCCGTTGATGATGTTCCTGATGACCACCCGGCCCACCGAGCCTTCGCGATCGGAAGCGCCAATGACGGCGACGCTCCTTGGATTGATCATCTGTTCGAGATTCCGGATGGTCATAACCGTCTTCCTTCGTCTCACCGAACCGCACACACATTATGGAGCACCACAGGGCTCCGTCAAACCCGATGCAAGGCACTGCGCGACGTGTGGTTGAGCGCGATCAATGCGCCGCAGCCTTGAACTGTCATGCTATGTTGTTGCTCCGCGCATGCAACGGCTTGGAGGAGGCTCGGCATGATCTTGCAAAACCGGCATGTCGTGGCTGTCGTCTGCGCATTTCTGTTCGCCACGGTCGCACGCGCCGACGACCGACTTGTGCTTGGGGGCGACACCTATGCTTCGGGCCAGAACGTGCTGCTTTCGGAACCTAGCCCGCGCGACCTCATGGCAGCCGCGTTTTCGGTCGACGTCACCGGAAAGGTCGAGAAGGACGCCCATGCCATGGGCTTCAGTGTCGACGTCGACGCGCCCGTCGGCCAAGACCTTTATGCCTCCGGCTTTTCCGTGAATATACGTCAGCCGATCGGCGAGGATCTCTCCGCCAGCGGCTACAACGTGCTTGTGCAAAAGGACGCGACTGTCGGCGGCAATGCGCGGCTTGCAGCCGGTACCCTCGTGGTCGACGCTCCGGTAACCGGCAGCCTGCTTGCGGCCGCGGGCACGCTGACCGTCAACGGCCAGATAGGTGGCGACGCCAGGCTGGCCGCCGGCAAGCTCAAATTCGGCCCCGAAGCCAAGATCGGCGGCACCCTGACCTACTTCGCCCGCGAGCCCATCGAGATAGCGCCGAGCGTGATAGCGCCGAACAAGGTCCATTTCGAAAAGTGGGAGATGGAGGGGCGGATGGGGCCTTTCCACAGAGCCATGCACGATAACATGCCGCACCTGTGGCCCTCGTTCCTCGGCATCTTCTTCGGTTTCCTGATAACCTTGGCGTTTCTGTTCGTAGTGGCGGCGATACTGCTTGCCGCGGCGCCGGCCGGCGTTGAGAGAATGCGCGAACGCGCGATAACCCGTCCGTTCCTGTCAATGTGCCTTGGGGTCCTCGGCCTCGGCACTCTGATCGGCCTGGTTCCGCTGAGCGCCATCTCGCTGGTGGGAATTCCGCTGATCCCGGTGGTGCTCTTTGCCATAACCGTCTGCTGGATCGCGGGATACCTCCTGGGCATCTATGCGCTCTCCTGGCGTGTAGCCACCGGCCTTGGCAATCTCGAACCGACGACTGCAGCGCGGCTGGTCGTGCTCGCCGTGGGTCTCATTGTGGCGGCCGCCCTGAATTTCATTCCGTTTTTCGGATGGCTGATCAATCTGCTCATCCTCTTTCTTGGCCTCGGCGGTATAGTGATCTGGCTGCTGGACGCCTTGGCGGCACGCCGCGCTGTGCAGCCGACGCCAGTGGAGGGGACGCCGCCACCACCAGCCGAAGACAAGACGGTTTGACGCCGCGCAGAAGGCGGCGGCGAACCCGCGGGACCCGCGGATCAGATCAGATGGAGCGCCATCGCGGCCGCCGTTAGGGCTACAACCACGATCCAGGGCGGTGCCTTCCACACGGTAAGCAGCAGAAAGCCTCCAAGAGCGAGCGCAAAATCGCGGGAGGAGTTCACGGCGCTGGTCCACACAGGATTGTAAAGGGCCGCCCCCAGAATGCCCACCACGGCTGCATTCGTGCCACGCATCACCGCCTGTGCCCAGGAACGCAGGCGAAGCGTATCCCAGAACGGGAGCATTCCGTAGACCAGCAACATGCCCGGCAGAAATATGCCCACGAGCGCGATCGATGCGCCGGCCCAGCCATTGGGCGCCGGTTCCATTACTGCCCCGAGATAGGCGGCGAAAGTGAAGAGCGGCCCGGGAACGGCCTGAGCGGCGCCATAGCCGGCAAGAAATGCCTCGTTCGTGACCCAGCCCGGCGCAACGACCTCTGCCTGCAGAAGCGGCAGCACCACATGGCCGCCGCCGAAGACCAGCGCCCCGGAACGATAGAACGCATCGAAGAGCGCAAGACCTTGCATGGCTGTGGCGCTGACCACGACCGGAAGCCCCACCAGCAGAACCGCGAAGAGCAGAAGAGAAACGGCCCCGCGCCGGCGCGAAACCGGGAAGCGCAAATGGCCGGAAAGGGCAGCTCCTTCCTGCCGGCACAGCCAAAGGCCTGCCGCACCGCCGAGCGCTATGGCACCGATCTGCGCGAAAGACCCGCCGACGAAGGTCACGATGAAGATGGCCATCACGGCGATCGCGCCGCGTTGCGGGTCCGGCGTGAGCGTTCGGGCCATGCCGCAGATCGCCTGTGCGACGACGGCGACAGCAACGAGCTTCAGCCCGTGCAGAAATCCTTCCGCGACGGGGCCGCTGAAACCGGAAGCCCCCAGCGCGAACGCAAACAGGATGAGCGCCGACGGCATGGTGAAGGCCAGCCAGGCCGCAAGTCCGCCGAGCAGCCCATTGCCGCGCAGCACCCCGAGCGCGAAGCCGACCTGGCTGGAGGCCGGGCCCGGGAGGAACTGGCAGAGCGCGACGAGATCCGCATAGCCCGCCTCGTCGATCCAGCGCCGCCGGACGACAAGCTCGTCGCGGAAATATCCAAGATGAGCGATCGGCCCGCCAAACGAGGTCAGGCCGAGCTTCAGGAAAACACGAAAGACCTCGAAAGGCGAATGGGAACCTGGTTCGGCCGCGGTTGTGGCGTTCTTCGAGATCGTCATGGCCGTCCGCGGCACCCGCTCTTCACCATTGCATCAAGGGATGCATAGGTGCCGAATGGTCGTTTGCAAAGCCCGAAAGGCTTGTTCAACCGCTTTCATTACCGGAAAGCGGTTTCTTGTCGCGGCGATGGTGGCGCTTTCGAGGGTGCGGCCCGGGCACGGCGTCGACCCGTCCGGAATCAAGCTCGCTTGTTCCCCGCTGCTACTCGTGTTCGCTTCGCCGCCGGTGCAGGCGATGGCGATGCATCCGCGGGAGACGGCTCCTGAATGACGGCAGCGATCAGCTCCTCCGCGCGCTGCAAAGGCGGGAAATCGGCAGGCGTTATGGTCTCGCGCTCCAGCAGCAGCTTGGCCCCTGCTTTCAGGTCGGGCAGCCTGGCACGCAGCAGTTCCTGCGCGGCATGATAGGCTTCGTCGATCATCTTTCGGACCGCCAAATCCACCTCGCGGGCGGTGGCCTCGGAATAGTCCTTGGGTCGAAAGCCGACCTGGTGCTCACCCAGCCACTGCGATCTCTGCTCCTCAAGCACCGCCTGCCCCACCGTACCGCTCATGCCGAAACGCGTGACGCTCTGCCTCGCTATGTCCGTGGCCTTGGCAAGATCATCCGCGGCGCCTGTCGAGATTTCGCCATAAATGATCTCTTCCGCCGCACGGCCCGCAAGCAGGGCGATCATCTTGTCCTTCAGTTCCGCCTCGGTGATGAGAAACCGGTCTTCGGTCGGGCGCTGAAGCGTATAGCCGAGCGCGCCAATGGAGCGTGGAATGATCGAAACTTTCCTGACCGGGTCCGCTCCCTTCAACGCGGTCGCAGCCAGCGCGTGGCCCATTTCGTGATAGGCGACGCGCTCGCGCTCCTGTGGGCCGAGAAGCCTGCTCTTCCTCTCCAGGCCGACCACGAGCCGCTCCACGGCATTGATGAAGTCGACCATTCCCACCTTTTCCGCGCCGCGACGGGTGGCGAAAATCGCGGCTTCGTTGACGAGATTGGCCAGGTCCGCTCCGGTGAAGCCGGGCGTGATGCCTGCGATTTCGTCGATGCTGACATCCTCCGAGACGGTTATCGACTTCATGTGAACCTTGAGGATCGCGACCCGCCCTTCGCGGTCGGGCCTGTCCATCACCACCTGGCGGTCAAAGCGCCCGGCACGCAGCAGCGCGGCATCGAGTATCTCTGGGCGGTTCGTCGCCGCGAGCAGCACGATGCCCACGCGCGGGTCGAAGCCGTCGAGCTCCGAGAGAAGCTGGTTCAGTGTCTGCTCTTTCTCATCGCCGCCACCATAGCCGGCATAGGGGCTTCGTGCGCGCCCCAGCGCGTCAAGCTCGTCGATGAAGATGATGCAGGGGGCGGCCTGGCGCGCCTGTTCGAACAGGTCCCGCACGCGCGCCGCACCGACACCAACGAACATTTCGACGAACTCGGAGCCTGAAATGGAGAAAAACGGAACCTCGGCCTCGCCTGCCACAGCCCGAGCCATCAGCGTCTTGCCGGTGCCCGGCGGACCGACCAGCAATATTCCCTTGGGGATGCGCGCGCCGAGGCGCCCGTACTTGTCCTTGTCCTTCAGGAAGGAGACGATTTCCCTCAGTTCGGCCTTGGCTTCGTCGGCCCCGGCAACATCGTCGAAAGTCACGCCGGTCTTTCGCTCGAGATAGACCTTGGCCTTCGACTTTCCGATGTTGATCAGCCCACCCATGCCTTGCCGTTCTGCAAAGCCGCGGAACAGATACATCCACAGGCCGAAGAAAATCAGCACCGGCACCACCCAGGAAAGCAGCGTCGTCAGCCAGTTGCTGTCGCTTGCGCCGGACACCTGAACGCCAGCCTTTTCGAAGACCGCGGCGGTCGCCGGATCAACGCGATTGGCTACGAACAGCGTCTTTCCGTTCTGAGGTTCCTTGAAGTGCCCCTCGATCATGGTTTCGGTCAGTGTGACCGAGGCCACCTTCCCCTCGTTCACAAGGCGCATGACGTCGCTGTAGCTGATCTGCTCCACCGAACGATATGCCAGCCAGAACTGGAAAAGGGTGATCAACAGGAACGCCGCGATCAAGTAGCCGAAATTGAATGTGTGCTTCTTGTCCATTTGTCGCGGCACCAGTCCTGGCATGAAGCTTCCGCTCCTATTCCGGGCTTCTGACCTGCTTGAGCTCCAGTTGGGCGATGGCCTCGCGCAATTCCAGGTCCGTCAACTTCGTGAGGTCCTTCGGCACTTCCGCAACGGTGATTTCGCTCAGGCCCGCCGACATGGCGTCTCTCAGATCGCCAAGCATGCGCGGGGCGGCAATGATCGCCAGCCGGTCGAAGTCGCCGGCCAGCCGATGTTCCTCGAGCACGGAGACGAGCATGCCGGCAAATGCCTGCTGTTCCTCATGCACCGGGTCGGAACGGTACTCCATGGCCGACCTGCTGCGCGAGTCCGCTGACGCGAAGGCGCGGCCAGGCTTGTCGGCCATGATCTCCCTCAGCCGTTTGTGGGGAGCGCTGAAGACAAGCTCCTCGAGCGGTTCTCCCATCTCGCTGTGGTGGAACGCATTGCGGACTATGCGGGCGTGGGCGCCATCCGCCACGAGAACCCAGATTCGAAGTGGCTTCATGTTTCACCTCCCGGACATCGCCCGAAGTGTCGATGGACTCGCAAGGCGCAGCCTTGATCCCGATCAAGAAGCAGCGCCGGCATCATCCTGCTGAAACGAAGAATTGGGCATGCCGTTCCATCGTCAGGCATGGGGCCCGACATCTCGGCTGAATACTGCCTGGCCGGAGCAATTGCGCCTTTGACGCGCGTCAAATCAATTTGCACGCGATATGATAGTAGAAGCCCATGAGATTGTTTGCGCTGAAAGGTTCGGAAGATCTGGGCGCCGCAGTGGCTCATGCCCTGTGGACCGAACTGGACCCGCATGAAGAGCGTGACTTCGAGGACGGCGAGCACAAGGCGCGCCCGCTGGTGAGCGTCCGCGGCGAGGACGTCTACGTGCTGCACAGTCTTGCAGGGAGCGCAGGCTCGTCTGCCAACGACAAGCTGTGCAAGCTTCTGTTCTTCATCGCCACTTGCCGCGAGAACGGGGCGGAACGGGTCACCGCGATCACGCCTTATATGGCTTATGCGCGCAAGGACCGGCAGACCAAGGCCCGCGACCCTGTCACGACGCGCTATGTCGCGCAATTGTTCGAAGCCATGGGGACCGGCCGCGTGATGGTGGTCGACGTTCACAATTTCGCGGCGTTCCAGAATGCGTTCCGGTGCGAAACCGTTCACCTGGACACCCGAAAACTGTTTTGTCCGGTCGTCCACACGCTCGCCGCCGACCTTCCGGTCACGATCTTCTCGCCTGACGGCGGCGGCGTGAAGCGGGCGCAGCTTCTCGAGCAGGCCTTTGAGGCCGACACCGGCACAGAGGCCGGGTTTGGTTTCATGGAGAAACGGCGGAGCCGCGGCGTCGTCTCCGGCGATCTGTTCGCTGGAGACGTGGACGGGTCCGCGGTGTTCATAGTCGATGACATGATCAACACCGGCGGCACAATATTGCGCGCCGCAGCCGCGTGCCGCGAGCGCGGCGCCAAGGAGGTGTACGCCCTGGCCGCACATGGCGTGTTCGGCAAGGGCGTGGAACAGTTGTTTGCCAGCCCGCTCTTGGATCGCATCGTCGTGACCGACAGTCTGCCCGCAGCGAAAGAGGCGGTTGCGCGCCATCCTGCGGCGAAGCTGGATGTTCTGCCCTGCGGTCCGCTGATCGGGGAGGCCGTCAGGCGTCTCCATACGCGCGGGTCGATCGGCGACCTTCTGGGAATGGAAGATTGACGCACGCCCTGTCCGCCGCTGCGAGATAACGGATCGCCAGTGGACGCCAGGTCTCGGGGCGGCGCATGTGGCTCTCAAGCAGATGGACAAGGCACAGGCGAGCCCTCAGAAGGGCGCGGAACCCACCATAGAGCGCCAGCAGCGCCGGATCCGGGGCATGCCCCAGATGCTTGCTCAGCATGGCGCCCAGCATGGGCCGTATCCAGCCGGCTCCGAGCATGTCGCATTCGAGCCCCAGATAGTTCACCTCGTCATAGGGATCGATGATGCGCATGGCGCGGTTGAATTCGAGGCAGTCGATAATCTGCGGCGGGTCCGCCAGGCAAATGTGCTCGGGGCGGAGGTCGCCGTGTCCTTCCACGATCCATCCGCTGGCGATCCGCTCTTCGATGCGCGGCCGGAGGTGATCCAGCGCATGCTCGACCTTTTCCAGCGCTGGGGCGGATGCGGCAGTCAGGCCGAATTCTGGCCGCTCCAGGATCGAGCGGTTGATTGCATGTTCGCGGACAAGATGATGCAAATAGGCCTCGCCCATCGCGATCTCCGGCGGGCACTGCGAATAGAAGCCGACAAGGAGTTCGCCCACCCGCTGGATTTCCTGCTCGGTGACACGGCCGTCGCGAATGCGAACATCCAGCATCTCCGCGGCAGGAAGCCGGTGCATCTCCACAAGCCAATCGACGATTGCCCCTTGGCCGCCGAGCGACAGATGGCCGCTCGTGTCTCGCCTGAGTGCAACCACCGAGATATAGGTTGCTTCCGCCAATCTGCGGTTGAGCCGCAATTCCTCCCTGCAATAGAAATACCGTCGCCTCAGGCTGCTGAAATCGAGGAACGGGTATTTCACGGGCTTCTTGAGCTTGTAGACGCGCCTGTCCGTCAGGAACACCCATGACATATGGGTCTCGTGGGTTTCCACATGCGTGGTCGTGCCTGCATAGGATGCCGGGTCGCTCAGAAACCGCACCTTTTCGGCCAGCCCCGTCATTCAGCAGCCCCGTCATCCATCAGGCATGCATCACCTGTAGACCAGGACCGGGATGGTGGAGTGAGTCAGGACCTTTACGGTTTCGCTGCCCAGCACGATCGCGGAAACCCCACGACGGCCGTGGGAAGCCATCGCGATCAGGTCGCAGCCCTTGTCCTTCGCCGTGTCGATGATGGCCCTGTAGGGCTGGTCGTGGCGCACCAGAACCGCCTCGCAAGGCACCCCGAGCGATCTGGCCTTCATTTCCGCTTCCGAGAGATAGGCCGAAGCCGCTTCCTGCGACTGCTGCTCGTACTCGGCGGGGGTGCTGGACAGCTGATCGCTGCGCCCCGAAATGACGTGAAACGGCATGACCACCGTCAACACGGTGACCTTGGCGCCGGCATCGCGGGCAAAGGCGAGGCCTTTTTCAACCGCAACTGTAGAGAGCGGCGAACCGTCGGTTGGAATGAGAATATGATTGTACATCGGCTCGTCACTCCTCCACGATTTGTCTAGCGGAAGCAGCATCAATGTGCGTTGACCAGGATCAAAAGTCCCGCTGCCGCTTACATGAGCAGCGGCGGCACAACAGCGACATGTGAAACCACTTGGCGGAAAACAGAATGCCGAAAGTGAGCGCCGGCATCATGATGTTCCGAGGCAGGCCGGAAGCGCTAGAGGTCTTCCTGGTCCATCCCGGCGGTCCGTTCTGGCAGCGCAGGGATCTTGGTGCGTGGACCATGCCAAAGGGAGAGCCGCTAGACGGAGAAGCGCTCGATGTAGCCGCCAGGCGCGAGTTCCACGAGGAAACGGGGATAGAGCCGACGGGGGACTTGCACCTCCTGGGCGAGCATCGCCAGCCCGGCGGAAAGCTCGTCAACGCCTTCGCGCTGCGGGGCGAGATCGACCCAAGCGACGTCGCTAGCAACCAGTTTCAACTCGAGTGGCCACCGCGCAGCGGTCATATCCGCTCGTTCCCGGAAGTGGACCGCGCCGGCTGGTTCTCCATTCCGCACGCCCGCGAAAAGATCCTGAAAGGCCAACTGCCGTTTCTCGACCGCCTCGAAGAGCTGCTCGCCGCGCATCATCGTCGCTGACGGACAAGGCGCCGCTGGTCGATCAACTCAAAGCGACAAGTGTAACAATCACTTACGGTAACGAGCGGAACAAATTCCCGTGTCTGGCTGTTGAGGGTCCATTAGTCACGTCAGAGGGAGCGCAAGATGCGAAATACTCTTATAGCTTTGGCTGCTGCGGCGGCGCTCGCCGGTTGTACCCAGACGGAGCGAGGCGCCGCCATCGGTGGCGCCACCGGCGCGGCGATCGGCGGTGCGGTTTCCGGAGATGTCGAGGGCGCAGTCGTCGGCGGTGCCATTGGCGCAACCGCCGGGGCTTTGATCGGCCGCGCTTCGGAGCGGGGTCGGTGTATTTATCGCGACTATCGCGGGGCTCGTTACATTGCGCGCTGCCCGCGCGGTTATTGGTAATTGGAAACTGTCAGAAAAAATCGACCAGAACGGCAGACGCTTTTGCGAAAGCCGCGACAAAAGAAAAGCCGGGCCCACTCTGAGCCCGGCTTTTCGCCATTGTGCCACATAGGCAAATGGTTCAGTTAACGGCGTCCTTGAGGCCCTTGCCAGCCGTGAACTTCGGCACGTTGCGCGCCGGAATCTGCACTTCGGCGCCAGTCTGCGGGTTGCGGCCCGTGGAAGCGGCGCGTTTTGACACGGCGAAATTTCCGAAGCCGACGAGACGAACATCGCCACCCTTCTTCAGCTCGCCGGTAATGACGGAAAAGACCGCCTCGACAGCGGACTGCGCATCGCTCTTCGAGAGATTCGCAGCTTCGGCGACAGCAGAAACCAATTCGTTCTTGTTCATAAAATTTCCTTCCATGAGAAAACCGGAGACGAAAGACTCAGCCGGCGAGGAAGGGACTTTAGAAAGAACCGCTCCTTCAACCAAGCCGGAAAGTCCGGGATTCCTTGGTTTTCTGCGGTTTTTCAACGAAAAAGCCGGGCGCTGGGGCCCGGCTTCTCACCTGTTTGGCACAATTGCCGCTAGGACACCTCAATGGGCGAGGGTCTTTCCGGTTTCGTCGGTAGCTTCGGCCTTCGCCGGAGCAGCCTCCACCGGCTCCACCCATTCGATCGGCTCGGGCATACGCACCAGCGCATGGCGCAACACCTCGCCGACGCGGCTGACCGGAACGATTTCCATTCCGCTCTTCACGTTGTCCGGAATTTCGGCCAGGTCCTTGGCGTTTTCTTCCGGGATCAGCACCTTCTTGATGCCGCCACGAAGCGCCGCGAGCAGCTTCTCCTTCAGGCCGCCGATGGGCAGCACCCTGCCCCGCAGCGTGATTTCGCCGGTCATCGCCACATCGGCCCGTACCGGAATTCCGGTCAGGACCGAGACGATGGCGGTGGCCATTGCCGTGCCGGCCGACGGGCCGTCCTTCGGCGTGGCACCCTCCGGAACGTGGACGTGGATGTCACGCTTGTCGAACAGCGGCGGCTCGATGCCGAAGTCAATGGCCCTGCTGCGGACATAGGACGCCGCAGCCGAGATCGATTCCTTCATCACGTCGCGCAGGTTGCCGGTGACGGTCATCTTGCCCTTGCCGGGCATCATGACGCCTTCGATGGTCAGCAGCTCGCCACCGACTTCCGTCCAGGCAAGACCGGTCACGACGCCAACCTGGTCGTCAGCCTCGACCTGGCCGAAGCGGAAGCGCGGCACGCCGAGGTAGTCCGCCAGATTGTCGGACGAGATCTTCACGGACTTCTTCTTTGTCCGGATGATCTCGGTCACCGCCTTGCGGCCAAGCTTCATCAGCTCGCGCTCCAGGCTACGCACGCCGGCTTCCCGGGTGTAGGTCTGGATGACCGCCCGGATCGCATCCTCGCTCACCGAAAACTCCTTCGGCTGCAGCGCGTGGTCGCGAATGACCTTGGGCAGCAGATGCCGCTTGGCGATCTCGACCTTCTCATCCTCCGTGTAGCCGGCGATACGGATGATCTCCATGCGGTCCATCAGGGGCGCAGGGATGTTCAGCGTGTTGGCCGTCGTCACGAACATGACGTTCGACAGATCGTATTCGACCTCCAGGTAGTGATCCATGAAGGACGAGTTCTGTTCCGGATCCAGCACCTCCAGCAGCGCCGACGACGGATCGCCCCGGAAGTCCTGGCCCATCTTGTCGATCTCGTCGAGCAGGAAGAGCGGGTTGGACTTCTGGGCCTTCTTCATCGACTGGATGACCTTGCCAGGCATCGAGCCGATATAAGTGCGCCGGTGGCCACGAATCTCGGCCTCGTCGCGCACGCCACCCAGCGCCATGCGCACGAACTCGCGTCCGGTCGCCTTGGCGATCGACTTGCCGAGCGAGGTCTTGCCCACGCCGGGAGGGCCGACAAGGCACAGGATCGGGCCCTTCATCTTCTTCTGCCGGCTCTGGACGGCCAGATACTCGACGATACGGTCCTTGACCTTGTCGAGGCCGTAGTGGTCGTGATCCAGCACCTCCTGCGCCAGCTTCAGGTCATGCTTGACCTTGGAGCTCTTGCCCCAGGGGATGGAAAGCAGCCAGTCGAGGTAGTTGCGCACGACCGTGGATTCGGCCGACATCGGCGACATCGAACGCAGCTTCTTCAGCTCGGCGTCCGCCTTTTCGCGAGCCTCCTTGGAAAGCTTGGTCTTCTTGATGCGCGCCTCGAGTTCGGCGGCCTCGTCGCGGCCGTCCTCGCCCTCGCCGAGCTCCTTCTGGATCGCCTTCATCTGCTCGTTGAGGTAGTACTCGCGCTGCGTCTTCTCCATCTGGCGCTTGACGCGCGAGCGGATGCGCTTTTCCACCTGCAGGACGGAAATCTCGGCTTCCATGAAGCCCATGGCCTTTTCCAGCCGCTCGCGCACGGAGAGCGTAGCGAGCATTTCCTGCTTCTCGGGAATCTTGATCGCCAGATGTGACGCCACCGTATCGGCGAGCTTGGAATAGTCGTCGATCTGGCTGGCCGCGCCGACCACTTCCGGCGAGATCTTCTTGTTCAGCTTGACGTAGTTCTCGAAGTCGGAGACGACCGAGCGCGACAGAGCCTCGATCTCGATCTCGTCTTCCTCAGGTTCGGCGAGAACGGTGGCCTCGGCCTCGTGGAAGTCGGTGCGATCGGTAAAGCCGGTGATCTGCGCACGCGCGGCACCTTCGACCAGCACCTTGACGGTGCCATCGGGAAGCTTGAGCAGTTGCAGGACGTTGGCGAGCGTGCCCACCTCGTAGATTGCGCCCGGCTCGGGATCATCGTCGGCTGCATTCATCTGGGTCGCGAGGAGGATCTGCTTCTCCGCGCCCATTACCTCTTCCAGCGCCTTGATCGACTTTTCCCGCCCAACGAAGAGCGGCACGATCATGTGCGGAAACACGACAATATCGCGCAGCGGCAGAACCGCATATGCACCGTCGCCGGAAGACCTGGTTACCTTGGCCATTGTCTAACCTTTCATTTCGCGGTCGCAACTTGGCCAACCGCAAATCTCATATTAACGGCCGCGAACCGTTCCGCCTACCACTGTTTGCACAATGGCTGTAGCACGGAATGCAGTTCCACGGCCTTCACGGTGTTAGTTGGATGTGCGGCTAACAAAGATCAAGGGCAAAGCACAAAACCGTGCTCGTTCATCGACCATCTCGCTGGAACAGGAAACGGCGCCTTGCGGCGCCGTTGCTGTGTCGCGGCAGACGGCGCGATTACGCGCTGACATTGCCCTTCTTTTCCTTCTGCTCCGAATAGATGTAGAGCGGCCGGGCGCTGCCAGTCACCACTTCCTCGGAGATGACCACTTCCTGCACGCCTTCCAGCGCCGGAAGCTCGAACATCGTGTCGAGCAGGATGGCCTCCATGATGGAACGCAGGCCGCGAGCCCCGGTCTTGCGCTCGATCGCGCGCCTGGCGATCGCGGAAAGCGCGTTCTCGTGGAAGGTCAGCTCGACATTCTCCATTTCGAACAGGCGCTGGTACTGCTTGACCAGAGCGTTCTTCGGCTCGGACAGGATCTGGATCAGCGCCGGCTCGTCGAGATCCTCCAGCGTCGCCAGGACCGGCAGACGGCCGACGAACTCGGGGATAAGGCCGAACTTGAGCAGGTCTTCCGGCTCAACCTGACGGAACAGTTCGCCGGTGCGGCGATCCTCCGGCGAAGCCACAGTGGCGCCGAAGCCGATCGAGGTCTTGCGGCCGCGGTCGGAGATGATCTTGTCGAGGCCGGCGAAGGCGCCGCCGCAGATGAACAGGATGTTGGCCGTATCCACCTGCAGGAATTCCTGCTGCGGGTGCTTCCTGCCGCCCTGAGGCGGCACGGAGGCGACCGTGCCTT
>JAEWHN010000198.1 GCA_023387775.1 Pseudomonadota bacterium
TGGCCGGTCGCCGGAACGCTGATGGTGGAGCCTACCGAAAGCGAACCGAAGCGCGAGCTCGACCGCTTCTGCGAGGCGATGATCGCGATTGCCGGCGAGGCGGAGAAGGTGGCGAAGGGCGAGTGGCCGCGCGAGGACAACCCGCTGGTCAATGCCCCGCACACGGCAGCCGAAGCGCTGGCCGGCGAGTGGACGCACCCCTACTCGCGGCTCGAGGCCGCCTACCCGGCCGGCAATGCCGACACGGCGGCAAAATACTGGCCGCCGGTGGCGCGCATCGACAATGTCGGCGGCGACCGCAACCTGGTCTGCTCGTGCCCGCCGCTGAGCGAGTATCTCGGCGCAGCGGAGTAAGCGGCCGCCCTGCTCGCCGTTGAAAGCCCATAGCGCATTCGCTATATTGCGCTATGGGCTGGACGGTCGAGACGCTTGGCGAGGAAGTCGATGACGAGCTTGAGGCCTTGCCTGTGTCACTACGGGCGCGGCTTCTGCGGCTGATGGAGATGGTTGAGACAATCGGGCTGGACCGGATGCGGCAGCCGCATGTCAGACATCTCGAAGGCAAGCTCTGGGAGCTTCGGGCCAAGGGGGCCGATGGCATAGCCAGAGGCATCTATCTGACCGTCACCGGACGCCGCGTGATCATTCTGCATGTCTTCGTCAAGAAGTCGCAGAGGACACCTGCCGGGGCACTGAGCCTTGCCCGCGAGCGTATGAAAAGAGTGACGTCATGACAAGGATTTCGGAACTCAAAAAACGCTGGATCAAAGATTCGGAATTTCGCAAGGAATACGACGAGGCGAACGCCGAATATGAGATCATCGAGGCACTGATCCGAGCGCGCAACGACGCACATCTGTCCCAGGCCGAGCTCGCCGAGAAGATCGGCACCACACAATCGGCCGTGGCACGGCTTGAGGGCGGCGGTGTTTCGCCGACCTTGGCGACCTTGCGGCGTTATGCTGCCGCCACGGGCACGCGTCTGCGTCTTGAGTTGGTGCCCGAGTAGGTGGCCGAAGGGCGCGTCGGCCTCCCATCGCCTGCACAGAGCCCCAAAAACGCCAACTCGAACATTACCCAGCGCCTGCCCCTTGAGATTTGGGGCCGGAAGGCTGTAGAAAGCACGCATATTTCCCCGAACGGAACGGGAACCCTGTCGCGCGCGACGCAAAGCGTGGCAATATCACAAACAATTCGAATCACTGGAAATCCGTACGCCCTATGGACGACAGCACCGATCTTTTTGCGAATCTCGGCAAGCAGCAGCCGCTCCCCACCTCGCGCCCGGCCGACCCGCTGGTGCAGGCCGCCGCCATGCGTGCGCCGCAGCCGGCCAAGGAGAGCGGCGAAAGCTATAGCGCCGCCGACATCGAGGTTCTGGAAGGGCTGGAGCCGGTGCGCCGGCGACCGGGCATGTATATCGGCGGCACCGACGAGAAGGCGCTGCACCACCTGTTTGCCGAAGTCATCGACAACTCCATGGACGAGGCAGTGGCCGGGCACGCTACCTTCATCGAGGTGGAGCTTGGCGCCGATGGTTTTCTCACCGTCACCGACAACGGGCGCGGCATTCCCATCGATCCGCACCCGAAATTCAAGAAGCCGGCGCTGGAAGTCATCCTGACCACCCTGCACTCCGGCGGCAAGTTCGACTCCAAGGTCTACGAGACCTCCGGCGGCCTGCACGGCGTTGGCGTTTCGGTCGTCAATGCGCTGTCCGACCTTCTCGAGGTGGAGGTGGCGCGTGGCCGCCAGCTCTATCGCCAGCGTTTCTCGCGCGGCAAGCCACTCGGCGAGCTGGAGCATCTCGGCGAAGTGCACAACCGGCGCGGCACCAGGACCCGCTTCCGCCCCGACCCCGAGATTTTTGGCAAGGAAGCCAGGTTCGAGCCGGCGCGGCTCTACCGCATGACGAGGTCGAAGGCCTACCTGTTCGGCGGCGTCGAGATCCGCTGGAGCTGCGACCCGCTGCTGATCAAGGAAAAGGACCAGACGCCGGCGAAGGCCACGCTGCATTTTCCGGGCGGCCTCAAGGACTATCTCGCCGCCTCGCTGGGCGAAGAGATGCAGGTGACCCGCGAGATTTTCGCGGGCAAGAGCGAGCGCCAGAGCGGTCACGGTTCCATGGAATGGGCCGTCACGTGGTTTGGCGGCGACGGTTTCCTCAACTCCTACTGCAACACCATCCCGACCGGCGAAGGCGGCACGCATGAAGCCGGCTTCCGCAACGTGCTGACGCGGGGCCTGAAAGGCTATGCCGAACTGGTCGGCAACAAGCGCGGCTCGGTGATCACCAGCGAAGACGTGATGATCTCGGCCGCAGGCATGCTGTCGGTGTTCATCCGCGAGCCGGAATTCGTCGGCCAGACCAAGGACAAGCTTGCGACCATCGAGGCGCAGCGCCTTGTGGAAACCGCCATACGTGACCCGTTCGACCACTGGCTGGCCGACAATCCGCAGGAAGCCACCAAACTGCTGGAATGGGTGATCGCGCGCGCCGACGAGCGCCTGCGCCGCCGCCAAGAAAAGGAAGTGTCGCGCAAGACCGCGGTGCGCAAGCTGCGCTTGCCCGGCAAGCTGGCCGACTGCACGCAGAACGCGGCGGCCGGCGCGGAACTGTTCATCGTGGAGGGCGATTCCGCCGGCGGCTCGGCCAAGCAGGCGCGCGACCGCGCCACGCAAGCGATCCTGCCGCTGCGCGGCAAGATCCTCAACGTCGCCAGCGCGGGCCACGACAAGCTGACCTCGAACCAGCTCATCGGCGACCTGATCCAGGCGCTGGGTTGCGGCACGCGCTCGAAATACCGCGAGGAAGACCTGCGCTACGACCGCGTCATCATCATGACCGACGCGGACGTGGACGGCGCGCATATCGCCTCGCTGCTCATCACCTTCTTCTACCAGGAGATGCCGCAGCTCATTCGCGGCGGTCATCTCTACATGGCCGTGCCGCCGCTCTACCGCATCAGCCAGGGCGGCAAGACCGCCTATGCGCGTGACGATGCCCACAAGGACGAGCTGCTGCGCACCGAGTTCACCGGGCGCGGCAAGATCGAGATCGGCCGCTTCAAGGGCCTGGGCGAGATGATGGCGGCGCAGCTCAAGGAAACCACGATGGACCCAAAGAAGCGCACGCTGTTGCGCGTCGACATCGTGGAGGACGAGGAGGTGACGAAGTCTTCCGTCGATGCGCTGATGGGCACCAAGCCGGAGGCGCGCTTCCGCTTCATCCAGGAACGCGCCGAATACGCACGGGAACTGGACATCTGATCAAGACGCCGCGCGCGCGGCCAATCAACCGGCGCGGCGTTCGAAACCA
>JAEWHN010000204.1 GCA_023387775.1 Pseudomonadota bacterium
CGGCTTCCTGGTCGCCGACGATCTGGTAGGTCTTTTCTTCGTCCGTTTCCTCGTCGACCAGCTTGACGGTGGCGCCGAACTTGATCTTTTCGCCGGAAAGCTTGGAGATGTCGATCACCTCGGCGCGGGCGATGAGATCCTCAAGTTCGTTGACACGCCCCTCGTTAAGGCTCTGCGCTTCCTTTGCGGCGTGATATTCCGCGTTTTCGGACAGATCGCCATGGGCGCGCGCCTCGGAGATCGCCTCGATGATGCGCGGACGTTCGTCCTGCTGGCGCCAGCGCAGTTCTTCCTTCAGCGTTTCGAATCCGGCGGCGGTCATGGGGACCTTGTTCATGATAGTCAGCCTTTCCTCAAAACACCTTCCCCCGCTGCAATTCCTGCTTGAAAAAACGTGGGCCGGCACAAAAAGAAAACGGTCCAGCGGCAAGGGCCGCACGAACCGTTGATGCGTTTCGACCAATATAGCGACGTTCGCAGATTTTTCACCTTAAAAAACAGTTTAGCGCCAATCATGCACCGTTAGGGTTGCGCGCTTGGGAAGGGCGCTTCGACCGGGGCCGGCCAAGCCCCCCGCAATCGACGTCTTCTTGCCCGGGACGCAATGTCGCCTATCTCGGAGTTATGGCCTTGAGAAGAACCCTCGCCCTTGGTGTCCTTTGGCTCCTGCTCGGTTTCGGCCTGCTCACGGCCGGCAACAGCCTGGCATCACCAAAGATTTTCAACACGCAGAAGGTGCGGGTCAGCGCCGAGGTCGTGGCCAGCGGGCTGGAGCATCCATGGGCCCTCGCCTTCCTGCCTGGAGGCGACATGCTGATCACCGAACGCCCCGGGCGCGTGCGCATCCTTTCGCAAGGCAAGCTCTCCGCGCCCGTCAAGGGCGTGCCCAAGGTGGCGGCATTTGGCCAGGGCGGCCTGCTGGACGTGGTCTTGTCGCCCCATTTTGCCACCGACCGGTTGATCTTCTTTTCCTATGCGCAGCCGGGCAAGGGCGGCGCCGGCACCGCCGTGGCCCGGGCAAGACTGGTGCGCCAGGGCGAGAGCGCCCGTCTCGAAGACGTGAAAGTCATCTTCTCCATGGCGCGCAAGACCGCCTCGCCGCTGCAATTCGGCTCGCGTCTCGTTTTCGCCCCGGACGGCACCCTTTTCGTGGCCACCGGCGACCGCGGCGAGGCAAAGCGCGCGCAGGACATGCATGACAGCGCTGGCGCGGTGCTGCGGATCGAGCCCGACGGCTCCATCCCGCGCGACAATCCCTATGCCGACGGCAAGAAGGCTCTTCCCGCGCTCTGGTCCAAAGGCCATCGCAACATTCAGGGCGCGGCCTATGATCCGCTGACCGATCGCCTCGTTACCGTCGAGCACGGCGCGAAGGGCGGCGACGAGGTCAATAGCCCGGAAGCCGGAAAGAACTATGGCTGGCCGGTCATCACCTACGGACGCGACTATTCCGGCGCCAAGATCGGCATCGGCACCGCCGCCCCGGGCTACGAGCAACCGCTTTATTACTGGGACCCTTCGATCGCGCCTTCCGGGCTTGCCATCTACGAAGGAAGCATGTTCCCCGAATGGAAGGACGACCTGCTGGTCGGCGCATTGAAATTTGAACTGGTCGCCAGGCTCACCCGCGACGCCCAGGGCAAGATCACCGGCGAGGAACGCATGTTCAAGAATGCCTTCGGCCGCATCCGCGATGTGAGGGTGGCGCCGGACGGCTCGGTCTGGCTCCTGACCGACGAGGAAAACGGCCAGGTCATTCGCCTGTCGCGGGCGAAATAAGCCGCCCGCGCTGCAAGGCACTGGCGCCTGTTTCCGCCCGCTATCTCTTGGCCACCGGCCATGTTGCCGGCCACTCCTGCGGGCCGCCGGCGTAGTTGCCGTCGCAGTCGCCCTTGGCGCGGGCTTCCTTCAGCACGAAGGTCGGGCCTTCCATCTGGGTGCGCAGCCGCCATTTGTTCCAGCTTCCGCAATCGCCGATGCCACGCCCTCTGAAGAAGGCGGTCAATGTGCGTGCCGCGTGGTTCCACTCGATATTCCAGGCCTGGGAAACGGTGGTGGGGCCCTCCTCCGACATGTCGGGCAGGGCGAGCCGCTCGAAGGCACCGTCGCGCTCCAGGAAAAACGCAAAGGGCTGGTTGTAGGCGCCGCCCTCGCCGCAGGGCAGTGCGAGCAGGCGGAACCCCTCATCGAAACCGGCGTCGAAACCGCCCGGGCCGAAGCGGCTCTCATCGTCGAAGCCGCACTCGCCACCCTCCTGGAAGCGGCTGCGCAGGGCCTCTGGAATATCCGCGATGGACAAAACTTCCCGCACGTCGATGGTCGGGCTCGCGCCTTCGCCCTTGACCTGCAGGGCATCCCGGGCCTTCAGCCGGTCTTGCACCTCGTCCACGAAAATCAATGATCCGACCAGGCCGGAAAGCGAGAAGGTGGAGCGCCCCTCGCCGGCTGCGGAAACATAGGTCAGCTCAAGCTTGCTGGCCTTGCGCAGCGCATCGAGCAGCTTCAGCGTCTCGCCGTTACCGGCAAAGCTGTACTCGCCATGCTCGCTTCGGCGGGCCTTTGCCACCGGCAGGGTCAGCACGGTCTTGCCGTCGGCCGCGAAGGCAACGGCGCTGCCCGGCTTCAACTCATCCTGCGCAGTCACCACGAGATCCAGCGGCGCATCGGGCCCAGCCTTGCGCACCATGGAAAAGGAGGCAACTGCCGGCTGCGCCGGCGACTTCGCCAGTGTCTGGATGCGGCATGTCACGGCCGCCGAGCACAGCACTTCGAAATCCTTGATCGCCTTGTAGGCGTCCGCCGATGCCGCGGACACACCGCAAAGCGAGAGAAACGCCGTGATCAGAAACGGCCGCATTGTGAAAGCCCCCATTCGCGCGTGGCCTCAGCAATGCCGGCTCTGGCCCTTGCCGCCACGGGCCGCGATGCTATGACAAGCCGCCTTTCTTCTCCACCATTCGAGCGCCGGTTCCCACTTAAAATGACACGACTTCAGGCCAATCTGCTTCTTCTGCTCGCCGGCGCCATGTGGGGCATGGGCTTCGTTGCCCAATCGTCTGCCATGGAATCGGTCGGCCCGTTCGTGTTCATCGGCCTGCGCTTCGTTCTGGCCACGCTTGCGGTGCTGCCATTCGCGATCCGCGAGGCGCGCCGGGCCGAACATGCGCTCACCGCGCGCAACTGGCTTGCATTCCTCTGGGTCGGCTTGATGATGCTGGGCGCCATCGCCTTCCAGCAGATCGGCCTTCTCTCCACCACGGTTACCAATTCCGGCTTTCTGACCGGGCTCTATGTGGTGATGACGCCGCTGTTTGCGGTAATCCTGTTTCGCAACTGGCCGCATCCGATCGTCTGGCCGGCGGCACTGACGGCGCTTGCTGGCATATGGTTCCTGTCGGGCGGCTCGATCGAACAGCTCACCCCAGGCGACTGGCTCACGGTCATTGCCGCCGCGTTCTGCGCGCTGCAGGTCATCTTCATCGCCCGCGCCGCCTCGGGCACCGGACGGCCGATAACTCTTGCGGTCACGCAGTTCGCCGTGTGCGCCGTCGCCGGGGTGGCCGTTGCGCTTGTCCATGAGCCGATCGACTGGAGCGCCATCCGCGTTGCCGCGCCCGAAATCGTCTATGCCGGCATCTTCTCCGGCGCCATCGCCTTCACGCTGCAGGTGATCGGCCAGCGCTACACCACGGCGCCGCAGGCTGCGATCTTCCTGTCTTCGGAAGCGCTTTTCGCCGCGTTGTTTGGCGCGCTGTTCCTGGGCGAGCGTCTGCCCGCCTCTGGTCTGACGGGCTGCGGGCTCATCTTCGTGGCCATCCTTGCCGTCGAGCTGCTGCCCGCCGTGCTGGCAAGGAAGGCATCGGTCACGCCCTGAAGATCAGCGCCGCCCCGCCGGCGATCATGGCAAAACCGAGTGCGTGGTTCAGGGTCAGCGACTCTCTCAGGTAGAACACCGAAAACACCGCGAACACGGTAAGCGTGACCACTTCCTGGATGGTCTTCAGTTCGGCTGCCGAATAGGCTTCGCTGCCTATGCGGTTGGCGGGCACGGCGAGCCAATATTCAAAGAAGGCGATCATCCAGCTCACCACGACCGCCGCATAGAGCGGCGCCGTCTTGAATTTCAGATGTCCGTACCAGGCGAACGTCATGAAGACGTTCGATGCCACCAGCATCAGGATCGGGAGGACTTTGGGAGACAACAGAAGGTTCATTCGGCGGCCCTTGCTTGGAAGATCGGACATTTCGGGGCATCGCATCGGCAAGTCAATGCGCCCGCCCGGATCCCGCGCAAACATCCCGCGTGACGTGGCCCGCAAATAGGATATCATCCGCGGGAGGTCGACGAGGACAACGCCCGTGGAGCACAAGCCCGAAAGGGAGTGGGACCTGACAATCGGTCCTGACACCGTGCGTCTTTTCATCGAAAAGGCAAAAGCGATCAGCGCGGCAGTCAACGAGGATTACACCGATGGCAGCGAGCACGAGATCGAGCTCAACGGCCATACGCGCGACAGCCACGCCCATGACGGACTGGCGGAGGAAGAAGCCACCAACTTCACCGAAGAAGAGCTTCGGGAGCTGATCGACGATCTCAATGTGGACGAGGCAGCCGAGCTCGTAGCGCTGACCTGGGTGGGCCGCGGCGACTACGATGCCTCCGAGTTCCGGGAGGCGGTCGCCGAGGCGCGGCGGCGCAGCAACAATCGCACCGCGAAATATCTGCTCGGCATGCCGATGCTGGGCGACTGGCTCGAGGAAGGTCTGGAAGCCATCGGCGCCTGAGCAAAGCCGTTCTCCGCCTGCCAACGAAAGCCTTAAGCGCTACGCCGCAATCTCGCCGCAGCCGTAAACACGCCCGCTGACCTTTCATTTACTCTCGCGCCCTATCCTGCCGCTTTCAGGACAGGGAGCCAGTCGATGGCCCGCAAATTTCGAGCTTGGCGCAAAGGCGCGCGGCGGCTCGGCGTCGCACGCGCCCTGGCGACCGCCTCGGCCGCGATGGTTGCCGCCGCAGTCGCCTCATGCAGCACCGACGGCGTGATGACGTTGCGCCCGGAAGTCGATGTCGGGATGCGGACCGCCGCGCTGCCCGTGGCCAATGTCGCGCGGCCGGATCCAATCCCGAACTCCCCCGAGCCGACCTTTGCCATGCCGGACATCGAAGACGAGGAGTACGGCGAGGCCTCGGCGCAACCATCGTTCGAGCCCGCCCCGCCCCCGGATCAATCCTCCGTGACGCTTGCCGCCGCCGTTCCGCGCGTGCCGGTCGCGCGCCCGTCCGCGACCGGCCTGCAAACGCTGGTGCCCTCCAACCCGATGATGGTCGCCTATCCGCGGCTGGATACGCCATTGAAGCCCGGCACTGCCCTGCCGGCTGATGAAGTCGCCTGCCGCAACGACCTGAAGCGGCTCGGCGTGACCTTCCGCGACCTCGCGCCGATCAACGATGGCGGCTCCTGCCGGGTGGACTATCCGGTGCAGGTCTCGGCCATAGGCAGCGTGACGATGAAGCCCGCCGCGACGCTGAGCTGCAGCATGGCTGCAAGCTTCTCGCGCTGGACCCGCAACGAGCTGGTGCCCGCCGCACGTTGGCGCTACTGGTCGGGCGTGAAGACAATCCATCAGGGTTCGAGCTATTCCTGCCGGCGCATCGCCCGCACCACGACGCCGTCGGAGCATTCCAGGGGCAACGCCCTCGATGTCATGCGCATAGAACTCGGCAACGGGCGCGACATCGACGTGCGCAAGCCGGGCTGGTTCGCATTCCGCGAAAAGGGCTTCCTCAACACCGTGCGCGCCGATGGCTGCGACTATTTCACGACGGTGCTGGGGCCGGGATACAATTACGACCACCGCAATCATTTTCATTTCGATATCAAGCCGCGTCGGAATGGCTATGTCGCCTGCCGCTAGCAATCTGGGCGGCAGGTTCAACAAGGCCAGCCGCGCCCCCGGCGCAAAATAACGCAGCCGCCCTATTTCCGATTAGCCTGACGTGGTGCTATGGAGCGGCGATGCTATACGTCGAACTTGCGATAGTTCTTGTCCTCATCTGCGTGAACGGCCTTCTGGCCATGTCCGAACTGGCCATCGTCTCGTCGCGGCCGGCCCGTCTCAAGGCGATGATCGACCGCAGCGTGAAGGGTGCCGGTCACGCGCTGGAACTCGGCTCCAATCCCGGCCGCTTCCTTTCGACGGTGCAGTTCGGCATCACGCTGGTCGGCATCCTGTCCGGCGCCTTCTCCGGCGCAACCCTTGGCCAGCGCCTCAGCCAGTTCCTCCTGGAAAACGGCGCATCGACAGGTGTTGCCAACACGCTCGGCGTGGGTGTCGTCGTGGCGGTCATCACCTTTGCCTCGCTCATCATCGGCGAGCTCGTGCCCAAGCAGATCGCACTGCGAAACCCGGAGACGGTGGCTGCGCGCGTCGCGCCCACGATGAGCGTTCTGGCGATGGTCGGCGCGCCGCTGGTCTGGCTGCTCGACGTTTCCGGGCGCGGCGTGCTGTGGCTTCTGGGGCAGCGCGGCGCCAGCGAGGAAAAGGTTACCGACGAAGAGATCAAGATGCTGGTTGCCGAGGCGGAGCATCACGGCACCATCGAGTCCGACGAGCGCCGCATGATCGCCGGCGTGATGCGACTCGGCGACCGCGCCGTACGCGTATTGATGACCCCCCGCACCGAAGTCGACTGGCTAAACCTTCATTCCGACGAAGCCGCGATCCGCAAGATGCTGATCGAGACCTACCATTCGCGTCTCCCTGCCGGCGAGGGCAGCGTGGATGCCATGGTGGGCGTGGTGCAGACGCGCGAAATCCTGGCTACGATCCTGGCCGGCCAGCCATTCGACCCTGCCAAGCATGTGCGCACCGCCCCGATTGTCCACGACCAGGCCGACGCGCTCGACGTCATGGCCATTCTCAAGCAATCCGACGTGCCGATGGCGCTGGTCCACGACGAATACGGGCACTTCGAGGGCGTGGTCACCCCTGCCGACATTCTGGAAGCCATCACCGGCGTGTTCCGCGCCGACGCGGACGAGGACGATTTTGCGCCCGTTCAGCGCGAGGACGGCTCGTGGCTCCTGGCCGGCTTCATGCCGGCGGACGAAATGGCCGATCATCTCGGCATCGAGTTGCCGGAGCATCGCGACTATGAAACCGTCGCCGGCTATGTGCTGGCCCATATGC
>JAEWHN010000216.1 GCA_023387775.1 Pseudomonadota bacterium
ATGTAAGCCTGGGTGGGGCGCTTGCTGCGGGGCTGCTGTCATTCGTGTCTCCATGCGTCCTGCCCATCGTGCCGCCCTATCTGGCCTGGCTGGCCGGTATCAGCTTCGATGAACTGAAAAGCGAGACCGCCGGTGCCGAGCAGCGCCGCCGGGTGATTGTCGCGGCGATCGCCTTCGTTCTCGGCTTCGCAACCGTGTTCATCGCGCTCGGCGCTACGGCGAGCGTCATCGGCAAGACCATTGCGCAATATTTCGATGCGCTGGCGATCATAGCCGGCATCCTCATCATCGCCATGGGCCTGCACTTCCTCGGCGTCTTCCGCATCGGCATGCTCTACCGCGAGGCGCGCGTGCAGGTGGACCGCAAGCCCGCCGGTCCGCTCGGCGCCTATGTTATGGGACTCGCCTTCGCCTTCGGCTGGACGCCTTGCGTCGGGCCTGTGCTGGCCGCGATCCTGTTCATCGCCGGCAGCGAGGGCACTGCGCTGCGCGGAGCCGCATTGCTGGGCGCCTATTCGCTCGGCATCGGCATTCCCTTCATCCTCGCCGCCGCGTTTGCCAGCCGTTTCCTCGGCTGGGCGGCCCGCTTCAAGAAGCACATGCGCAAGATCGAGATGGCCATGGGCGCCTTGCTGGTGGTCACCGGGATGCTGTTCATCACCGGCCAGATGTCGGCCATCTCATATTGGCTTCTGGAAACCTTCCCGGCGTTCCAGACCATCGGTTAGGAGGAGTATCCCATGCACAAGCTGCTGGCGCGCGCATTCACCCTGTTGATGGCGCTCGCATTCGCCCAGACGCTCGCCGCTGCGGAAGTGGGAGAGGATGGGTTGCACAAGGAAGGCTGGTTTGCCATGACCTTCCGCGATATCGGCGACGACATCGCGCAGGCCAGAAGCGAGGGCAAGCGCCTCGCCATCATCTTCGAGCAGCGCGGCTGCATCTACTGCGCCCAGATGCACGAGAAGATCCTCTCCGATCCGGAGGTGCGCGATTATATCAGCCAGAACTTCATGGTCGTTCAGTACAACATGTTCGGCGACGAGGAGGTCACCGATCTCGATGGCGAGACGCTGACCGAGAAGACCGCAGCCCGAAAATGGGGCTATGTGTTCACACCGACGATCGTGTTCCTGCCGGAGGCGGCGCCAGAGGGCAAGACGGTGGCCGAGGCTGCCGTCGCCACCATGCCCGGCGCCTTCGGAAAGTGGACCTTCCTCAACATGTTCCGCTGGGTGAGGGAGAAGGGATATGAGCGCGACGAGCACTTCCAGCAATACCACGCCCGCATCATCAACGAGCTGAGAGCAGCCGGCAAACTTGGGGATGGCGAGTGATATATGCACAAATTCATATTTTTTGATTGATTGCACGGATGGTGCGGACTATCGTTGGCTTGAGAGGCGGGTTGCTCGTGCAAACCGCGGGGTTGGAGGAGGGCCGAATGGGGCGGACACTCACCGCAATCGTTGCTTTTGCAGTATTTGCCAGCGCCGGGGTCGCTCAGGCGGCCGAGGTGGCGCCGGCTGATGTCCGGTTCGAGGAGATGGCCGTTGCGGCATCTCTGACCGGCGTTCCCGGCAATCCGGAAGAGGGCGCCAAGACGCTTGCCAATCGCGGCCTGGGCAATTGCCTTGCCTGCCATGTGGTGACGGCGCTGGCCAGCGAGCAGTTCCATGGCGACGTTGCTCCCTCGCTTGACGGCGTGGCCGACCGCTGGAGCGAGGCGGAGCTGCGCGCCATAGTCGTGGACGCCAAGCAGGTATTCAGCGACGAGACCATGATGCCGGGCTTCTACAGCCTCAATGTCGGCATCGATGTCCGCAAGGATCTCGTCGGCAAGACGATATTGACCGCACAGCAGGTCGAGGACGTGGTCGCCTATCTGGCGACACTCAAGGAATAGGTAAAAAGGAGACAAGCATGGCACTCAACAGGCGTCATGTACTCGCGCTGGTCGCAGGTGCGGCCGTCGTTCCGGCGTTGCATATCCTGCCCGGTCGGGCGGTGGCAGCGCCTGAGGAGGTCAGCAAGCTGATCGCGGACTTCACCGGCGGCAAGGAGCCGCAAAGCGGCAAGATCACGCTTACCGCGCCGGAAATCGCCGAGAACGGCAACACGGTTCCGATCTCGGTCGAGGTGGAGAGCGCCATGGAAGGCGACGACATGGTCGACCAGGTGCTGATCCTTGCTGACGGCAACCCGAGCCCGGATGTGGCCAAGTTCAGCTTCACCGCGCTGAGCGGTTCGGCCGCCGCCACCACCCGCATGCGGCTGGCCAAGACCCAGAACGTCATCGCCGTCGCCAAGATGGCCGATGGTTCGGTCTACATGGACAAGAAGGAAGTCAAGGTGACCATCGGCGGCTGCGGCGGCTGATCCGCCCCGCTGTCTCGCCCGGTTCTATTTTGTTCGTTCCAATTTGAAGGAAGTGAAATGTCTGCAGCTCCCAAGCCTCGCGTGAAGATCCCGAAGAAAGCCAAGGCCGGCGAGGTCATCGTGCTCAAGACCCTGATCAGCCATGAGATGGAATCGGGTCAGCGCAAGGACAAGGATGGCAACACGATCCCGCGCAAGATCATCAACAAGTTCGCTTGCGAATTCAACGGGCAGCCGGTGTTCTCGTGCGACATCGATCCGGCGATCTCGGCCAATCCCTATTTCGAGTTCAGCGCCAAGGTCAATGAAAGCGGGACCTTCAAGCTGACATGGATTGACGACGACGGGTCCGTCTACACCGACGAACATCAGATCGAAGTAGCCTGAGCCAGCGCGGCCTGACGCCGCGCCATCGGGGGAGGACAAGGTGAGCAGACTATCGACCGCGGCATTGTCCGCGTTGTGTGCAGGTGTTGTGGCTCTGACCGCGAACGTTTCGATCGCCGATCCGGTCGACGAGGCGCTCGAGATCGACGGCGTGGAGATCATCACCCGAGCGCCGGCGCCCGAAGGGCATCCTTTCGACGAGGTTCTGTCGGGATGGCTGTTCCGCGAGGCGGAGACACGCGCCACGGAGGCCGACTCCTTCGCCAATCCCGGCATGCTGGCCGTCGAGCGCGGCGCCGACATCTGGGAGGCTGTGGACGGCACCATGGGCAAGTCCTGTGCCTCCTGCCATGACGACGCTGCCGAATCCATGAAGGGCGTGGGCGCCCGCTACCCCAAATGGGATGCGGCGTCCGGCAAGCCGGTCAATGTCGAGTTGCAGATCGACAAGTGCCGCGTGGAGAACATGGGGGCGGAGCCCTACAAGTTCGACGACGCCGACCAGGTGGCCCTGACATCCTTCATCAAGCACCAGTCGCTGGGCATTCCGGTCAAGCTCGATCTGGGCGAGGGCGAGATGCAGAGCTGGTGGGAGAAGGGCAAGCAGTCCTACTACACCCGCACCGGCCAGCTCAATCTCGCTTGCGCCTCCTGCCACGAGGCCGCGATGGGCAAATATATCCGCGCCGATCACCTCAGCCAGGGGCAGGCCAACGGCTTCCCGACATATCGTTTCAACACGGCTGGCATGGTTTCGCTGCACAACCGCTTCCGCGGCTGTATCCGCGACACGCGTGCGGAAATGCCCAAGGCCTTCTCCGACGAGCTGATGGCGCTGGAGGTCTATGTGACCTGGCGGGGCACCGGGCTTTCGGTGGAAACGCCGGCCGTAAGGCAATAGCAGGCGCGGCAGTTTGAAATGCAGCCGGACGGTTCTGCGCCCGGCGGGCAGTTGACGTTTCGGCGTTCCGAGAGCGAATCCGGGAGAGGAGGGCCGGTTTTCCGTTCGAGACGGCGGACAAAGAGGAAGATTGAGCGTCGCTTGCACTTCTGATGAAGGCGAGAGCGCTCCAAAGAGGCGAGCATGAGTTATACCCGTAGGGATTTCCTGCAGTTTGCGGCCAATGCCGGCATTGCGCTTGGCGCGGCTGGATATCTGGCCAATCCCACCCGCGCGCTGGCCCAGCAGAAGCTTACCCAGGATGATCTGCTGAGCTTCGACACCAAGGGGCAGGTGACACTGCTGCATTTCACCGACGTGCATGCCCAGCTCATGCCGGTGTATTTCCGGCCGCCGGACACCAATATCGGCGTCGGCGCCTATGCCGGCATTCCTCCGCATCTGGTCGGCGAAGCCTTCCTGAAGGAATTCGGCATCGACCGGGGCAGCCCGCTCGCCTATGCCCACACCTTCGTCGACTATGTCGACCTCGCCCGCAGCTATGGCCGCCTCGGCGGCCTGGACCGCACGGCCACGCTGGTCAAGGCGATCCGCGCCGAGCGCGGCGACGACAAGGTGCTGTTCCTCGACGGCGGCGATACCTGGCAGGGCTCCTACACTTCGCTCAAGACCAATGGCCAGGACATGGTCGAGTGCATGAAGCTGCTGAAACCCGATGCCATGACCGGGCACTGGGAATTCACCTTCGGCGAGGAGCGCTTCCTCGAGATCATCGAGAGCATGGGCTATCCGTTCCTGGCTTCGAACATATTCGATGCCGAGTGGGACGAGCCGGCCTTCGACAACACCGCCATGTTCGAGAAGGGTGGCGTGCAGGTTGCGGTGATCGGTCAGGCAATGCCCTATACGCCGATCGCCAATCCGCGCTGGATGTTCCCGAAATGGTCGTTCGGCATTCGCCCCGACGTCTTGCAGGCCAATGTGGACGCAGCGCGCGAGGCAGGCGCCGAGATCGTGGTGCTGATCTCGCACAACGGCTTCGACGTGGACCGCAAGCTGTGCAGCGTGGTCAAGGGCATCGACGTCATCCTCACCGGCCACACCCATGATGCGGTGCCTGTGGCCCTGCAGGTCGAGGACACCCTGATCATGTCGTCCGGCTCGCACGGCAAATATCTGGGCCGCATCGACCTTGAGGTGTCCAATGGCAAGGTGACGGGCTACAGCTCGAAGCTGATCCCGGTCTTTTCCGACGTGATTGCGCCTGACGCCGAAATGGCGGCGAAGATCGCGGAATTTCGCGCGCCCCACCAGGCCGAACTGGACCGCGTCATCGGCAAGACCGACACGCTTCTCTATCGCCGCGGCAACTTCAACGGCACCTGGGATGACCTCATCTGTCGTGGCATCATGGAGGAGCGCGACACGCAGATCGCCCTCTCGCCTGGCTTCCGCTGGGGCACGACGCTGTTGCCCGGCCAGGACATCACCATCGACGATCTCTACACCGAGACCTCGATGAGCTATCCGGCCGTCTACCGCAACGAGATGACGGGAGCCCAGCTCAAGGACGTGCTGGAGGATGTCTGCGACAACCTGTTCAACCCCGATCCTTTCCTGCAGCAGGGCGGCGACATGGTCCGCGTCGGCGGCATGACCTATACCTGCACGGTCAACGAGAAGATCGGTAGCCGCATCTCCGACATGAAACTGGCCGCGACCGGCGAGCCTATCGACCCGTCGCGCAGTTATGTCG
>JAEWHN010000264.1 GCA_023387775.1 Pseudomonadota bacterium
CAGCACGGTGGGCACCACGTCGGTCGGGGAATCGAGGAAGTAGACGCCGCAGCTCGCCAGCTTCTCCATATATTCCGGCTTGAACACGACATCCCAGGAATCGACCTCGTCGAGGCCCAGCGCTTCCTTGACCTTCTGGGTGTTGTAGCCGAGGCCGACCGTGCCCCACATGTAGTTGATCGAGTATTCGTTGCCGGGGTCGTATTTCGCCGTGCGCTCGCTCACCACATCCCACATGTTGGACAGGTTCGGCAGCTTCGACTTGTCGAGCTTCTGGAAAACCCCGGCGGAAATCTGGCGGGTGAGGAAGTTCGCGCTCGGAACGACGACGTCATAACCGCTGCCGCCGGCGAGCAATTTTGTCTCCAGGATTTCGTTGGAATCGAAGACGTCGTAGACGACCTTGATGCCCGTCTCCTTGGTGAAATCGGAAATGATCGACTCGTCGATGTAGTCCGACCAGTTGAAGACGTTGACGACACGCTCCTGCGCGAAGGCAGTCACGGTCATGAACGTTGCAACCGCTGATGTGGCCGTGAGCCAGAGCGCCTTGCGAATCATTTAAAATCCTCCGTTGGAGTTCCGTTTTTCCCGGGCGCAACAAGCCCTTCGCGGCCGGGTTTGAGATTTAGCCTATTGGCCTTCAGACAGGGCGACAAGCACGAAATGTGCCTGTCCACCTGAGCGGGAGCTGCCCCGATATTCTGGCGCAGTCCCTGACTTCCGATTGGATCGCGTTCTTCTCGTTGAACCGCGGTCAGAGATAGGTCGTGCGTTCGAGTTGCGTGATCTCTGCCCAGAAGGCGAGAATTTCCGCGCGCTTCAGGTCCTGGTAGACCTTGGCCATCAAGGGGCCAAGCGCGCGTTCGATGAAGGTGCTCTTGGCCATCAGCTGCAGAGCCTCGTCCATGTCGTCGGGCAGGAAGAGCCCGCCCTCGTCATAGGCGTTGCCCACCACCGGCGGCGGAGGCACCTCCTCGTTCTCGATGCCCTCGATCATGCCCTGGAGCAGGGCCGACATCACCAGATAGGGATTGGCGTCCGCGCCGGCGATGCGGTGTTCGAGACGCTTGTTCTCTTCCGACGCCACGGGAATGCGCAGGGCCACCGAGCGGTTGTTCTCGCCCCAGACTGCACGCGTCGGCGCATAGGAACCGGGCGTGATGCGGCGGAAGCCGTTCCAGGTGTTGATGAACAGCAGGAGCGATTCCGGCATGGTCTTCAACAGCCCGGCTACCGCGGATTCGAGCCGCTTGCGCCCGTCCTCGCCGCCGAAGATGTTGCGGCCCTCGGCGTCGAGGATCGAAGCGTGCACATGCATGCCGTTGCCGGCATATTCCAGGAACGGCTTGGCCATGAAGGTTGCCGTCAGCCCATGCGCGCGCGCGCAGCCGATGACCAGACGCTGCAGCATGATGACGTCGTCGGCGGCCCGCAGGGGGTCGGCACGGTGCTTGAGGTTGACCTCGAACTGGCCGGGCGCGGCCTCCTTGATGATCGTATCGATCGGCAGGCCCTGCGCATCGGCGGCATCGCGGATCATGTCGAACAATTCGGCATGCTCGGCCAGGTCGTCGAGCCCGTACATGCGCAGCCGGTCCGGGCCGGCGGTAGCGCCCACCGGGGCCGGCATGCCGTCGTCCCATTCCACTTCCGGGTCGAGCAGGTAGAATTCGAGCTCGAATGCGACGACCGGGAAATAGCCCTTGGCGTTGACCTCGGCGACCTTGCGCTTCAGCACCAGGCGAGAGTCGGCCATGAACGGCTCGCCTTCCGGCGAGAATGTCTGCAGCAGCACCTGCGCGGTCTTGCGCTTGGCCCATGGCACGATCGACAGCGAGCCGCGGGTGGCACGGCAGTAGCCGTCCTGGTCGCCGGTTTCGATGTGCAGGCCGGTTTCGCTGACCTCGCGGCCCCACACGTCCAGCCCATGCAGCGACATGGGGAAGTTCACTCCCTCCTGGAACGCCTTCTTGAGCGCGTCAGCGGGGGCCCACTTGCCGCGCATGACGCCATTGGGATCGACCAGCAGGAACTCGACCGCTTCGAGATCTGGGTGCATTTCGACGAAGGCGCGATACTCGGCCTCGTGCTCGGGGGAGATGAAGCTGGATTTCTGCTCGACGGCCGTAGCCGGAGGATACTCGGGAGGGCGATCTTTTCCGGCAGGAAGGCCGGCAGTGTAGGAAGTTTCGCGAATGGAATTATCGGTTCCGGTTTGTGCCCTTCCGGCTATTTCACGCAAGATATACCTGTCTCATTGTTGCAGATAATTTAACCTGCCCACGCCGCGACAGTTCTGTCAATGGGGAGACGGTATGCCAGCCATGGCGGGCCTGGCCGCGCGAGCCTGGCGCCTGAATTCCAGCCCGATATGGACGAGCAGCGCCGAAAACACCACCGCGCCACCCACGATGGTCCGCGCCGACGGCACCTCGCCGTGGATGAGCCAGACCCAGACGGGCCCCAGAATGGGCTCGAACGTGCCGAGCAGAGCCGCCACGGCCGCGGGCACAAGTCTGGCCCCGGTGGCGAAGAGCGCAAGCCCCAGGCCGAGATTGATGACGCCGAAAGCGAACAGGAACCCCATGTCGCGAGGCGACACGGCAAGATCCCCAACCTGGGTGGCAGCGAACGACGCCGCAAGGATGGCGCCCAGGCAAGTCGCCGGCGTCATGCGCACATGGGCGAAGCGCCGGGTGATGACGGTGGCGATCGCGAACATCACCGAGATCAGCAGCGCCAGACTGTCGCCGATCGGCGAAACCTGGCCGTTGAAGGACTCCGACACCATGATGCCGACGCCGCAGATCACGGCCGCGATCGCCACCCAGGTCGCCAGCGAAACGCGCTCGCGAAACACCGCCCAGGCAATCAGTGCCGCCACCAGCGGCACTCCGGCCTGCATCAGCAGAATGTTGGCAACAGTGGTATAGGCAAGCGCAACCACGAAGGAACTCGAGGCCGTGGCAAAACAGACGGCCACGGCAAGGCCCGGCAGGCCCATGCCCCGGAACAGCCTCAGCATGCCGCGCCAGCCATCGCGCCAGACCATGAAGCCGATGAGGAAAGCGGCCGCCCAGCATGAGCGCCAGAACACCACGCTCCAGCTGTCGCCGGTGTCGAGGAAACGGGCAATCGCCCCGCCGAAGCTCCACATCAGGGCGGACAGGAACACCAGCAGGATGCCGATGCGCTCATCGCGTCCGGAACTTTGGTGGCCTGCGTGCGAAACGGCGGCTTTTGTCATGCCCCGACCATCGTCGTTTCCCCCCGGCTGCGCATGCCCGTTGGCGACAGGCGCAGTCCAAGCTGCGTAGACCAAACCTCGCCGGGGTTCGTGGTCCAGCAGCCACGAGCGGTTGTGGCACCCTTTTTGGGGCTCGCGAAGAGGTTTCGTGACGGCTAGCAGAGATGCTATATGTTGGTCAGGCAGGAGTTGTCGGATGAACCAGACGCTGAAAGACGCCATCCGCGCGGCGGAAGCGCTTCCGGAAGCCGATCAGGAAGAACTCGGACAGGCGCTGATGGAGATGGCGCTGCGCAAGAAGATCGACGCGCATCTTGCATCGGCTGAGGCTCGCGGCGGCGCGACGCCCCACGAAGAGGTAGTGGCTGCTCTTCGAGCCAGACATGGGAAATAGACTCGTCTGGCTCCAGCAGGCATACGATGACCTGTCAGCACTTCACGAGTATATTTCGGCTAACAACGGACGTGCGGCCGACGCTTATGTAGAAGATATCTTTGCCGCTTGTGAACGTCTGAGCCAATTTCCTCTGTCAGGACGCGTTTACAATTCAGTTTATCGCGCCCTTGTCGTTCGGAATCATCTCGTCTTTTATCGCTTCGACGAAAATGAGGAGCAGATAGTTATTGTCGCGGTTCTTCATGGCCACAGGAACATCGCCGCTCTCTTTCCGGACGAATAATTCCGACACTCACTGAAAATCAAACGCGCTCAAGCCCGTCACCATCTCGTCCAGCCCCAGCGGGCGCGTCACCGGCGGCTCGGCACGCGACAGGCAGCCGGTGCGCTCGCACAGCCGGCAGGCCGGCCCGACAGGCGTAGCGGCTCCCTGCCCCGCCCGGCCCGGCGCGCCCGGCAGTGCAGCGCCATAGACGATCTCGTCCTTGAAGCCGACGTCGCAGCCAAGCAGCAGCGCGGTGCGGCGCGGCCGCTCGGTGAAGGCGCCTTGCGGGCCGTCCAGCGTGCGCGCCACGCACAGGAACTCGGCGCCGTCCGGCATTTCCACCGCCTCGACCAGGATCTGGCCGGGCTGCGCGAAGGCGGCATGCACAGGCAGCTTCGGGCACCCTCCGCCGAAGCGGCTTTGCGGAAAGCCTTGCGCGCCGGCCTTGCGGAAGCGGTTTCCGGCATTGTCCACCTCCAGCATGAAGAAGGGCACGCCGGCCGCGCCCGTCCGCTGCAGCGTGGTCAACCGGTTGGCGGCCTGCTCGAAGGAGACGCCGAAGCGCGATCTCAGCACGTCGACATCGTAACGCGCCCGCAGCGCCGCAGACTGGAAGGCCTGGTAAGGCATCATCAGCGCATGCGCCGCGTAGCGCCCGAGTTCGAAGCGGGCCAGCCGCCGCGCCTCGTCGGATGATAGTTTCAGTGCCTGGATTTCGGCCGCGATAGCTACAGACATACGCATCAGGCATGCCTCCATTGCCACCTCGCGAAGCTGGTCGAAAGGCGACAGCCGCTCGGAGATGAACAGTCGCTGCGAATGCCGGTCGTAGCGGCGGCGCCAGTTGGGCATGGTGGCCGCCGGCAGCACCTTCACCACGATGCCGTGCTCGCGCCTCAGCCAGGCCTTGAGTGCCGCAAACAGGTCATCGCCCGAATCGAGAACGGAGGTAAACGCCTCCGCCTCCTCCTCCAGCGCGGCAAAATGGTTCGGCCTGCGCTCGAAAACCTCGCGCACCTCGTCCACGGGCAGCCTGGCGCCGGACAGAGCCGTTGCGCGCCCTTCGCGCGCCAACAGCTCCGAAAGGTCCGACAGGCGCTCGGCCTGTTCGCGGTAGGCGCGAAACAGCTTTATCACCGCCGCGGCCGCATTCGGCGCCCCTTCGGAAAGCTCGATCAACTCCTGGTCTCCGGGCAACTCGCCCGCCAGCAGCGGATCGGAAAAGACCTCTCTTAACGCCGCTATCGACCCGCGCGCCTCGCCCTGCAGTTCCTCCGGATCGACCTTGTAGACCGACGCGAGCTTGAGGATCAGCTGCACCGTCAACGGCCTCTGGTTGCGCTCGATCAGGTTGAGGTAGGAGGGCGAGATGCCGAGCCCCTCGGCCATCGCCGTCTGGGTCAGGCCCTTGGCGTTGCGGATGCGGCGGATGCGCGGCCCGGCGAAGATCTTTTGCTCGGCCATGGTGATCTTTACATCGGTTTACAGGCTGCTCGCGATTTTCCGCTGCCAGCCACTATTTACATCTTTTACAAATTTACACGGCGTCGCAGTCAAACACAATACAGGTTTTCCCGATTTCCAGGCCCGTTTTCGGCTTTCTCCTCGCCTTCCCTGCCACCCAATGTAAATTCCGTCATACATCGATGCGGTGCCGTTCCCATACGACGCCATTTTTCGATGCCTCTTTTCTTGACCCCGGAGAACGTTATGACCGACTTTTACAACCTCGTTCCGTCCGCCCCCGAAGGCCGCTTCGACGGCATCGAGCGCCCTTATGACGCCGAGACGGTAAAGCGGCTGCGCGGCTCGGTTCAGATCAGGTACAGCCTGGCCGAAATGGGCGCGAACCGGTTGTGGAAGCTCATTCACGAGGAAGATTTCGTCAATGCGCTCGGCGCGCTTTCCGGCAACCAGGCCATGCAGATGGTGCGGGCCGGCCTGAAGGCGATCTATCTTTCCGGTTGGCAGGTGGCGGCAGATGCCAACACCGCGTCCGCCATGTACCCCGACCAGTCGCTCTATCCGGCCAATGCCGCGCCGGAGCTTGCCAAGCGCATCAACCGCACCCTGCAGCGCGCCGACCAGATCGAGGTTTCCGAGGGCAAGGGCCTGTCGGTCGACACCTGGTTCGCGCCGATCGTGGCCGATGCGGAAGCCGGCTTCGGCGGCCCGCTCAACGCCTTCGAGATCATGAAGGCCTTCATCGAGGCCGGCGCCGCAGGCGTCCACTTCGAGGACCAGCTTGCGTCCGAAAAGAAGTGCGGCCACCTCGGCGGCAAGGTGCTGTTCCCCACCGCGGCACACATCCGCAACCTCAACGCCGCGCGCCTCGCCGCCGACGTCATGGGCGTGCCGACGCTGATCGTCGCCCGTACCGATGCGGAAGCCGCCAAGCTGCTGACCTCCGACATCGACGAGCGCGACCGCCCATTCGTCGATCATGACGCGGGCCGCACCACCGAAGGCTTCTATCAGGTCAAGAACGGCATCGAGCCCTGCATCGCCCGAGCGATTGCCTACGCCCCGCATGCCGACCTGATCTGGATGGAGACGTCGAAGCCGGACCTCGCGCAGGCCCGGAAGTTTGCCGAAGCCGTGCACAAGGCGCATCCGGGCAAGATGCTCGCCTACAACTGCTCGCCGTCCTTCAACTGGAAGAAAAACCTCGACGACGCCAC
>JAEWHN010000005.1 GCA_023387775.1 Pseudomonadota bacterium
ACGTCACGCCCGTCACGCGCATCGAGTTCCTCGTCGGCAAGCAGCTTCCCTACATCGCCGTCGCCATGGCCAACTTCTGCCTGATGTTCCTGATGGCGCTGTTCGTGTTCCAGGTACCCCTCAAGGGCAGCTTTCCGACACTTCTGTTGGGCGTCTTGATCTATGTCAGCGCCACGACCGCCTAAGGAATGCTGATTTCCGCCTTCACGCGCACGCAGATCGCCGCGCTTTTCGGCACCGCCATCCTGACCGTCCTGCCGGCCACCCAGTTCTCGGGCATGATGACGCCGGTCTCGTCGCTGTCGGGCCTCGGCTACTTCATGGGACGCATATTCCCCATGACATATTTCCTGCCGGTCAGCGTCGGCACCTTCACCAAGGGGCTCAACTTCTCCGACTTGAAGATGAACCTTCTGGTGCTCGCCATCTTCGTGCCGGTGCTCATCTCGCTCAGCCTGCTGCTGCTGCGCAAGCAGGAGCGCTAGGAGGCCGGGATGCGCAAGGTGTCGAACATCTTCTGGCTGGGGCTCAAGGAGTTGCGCAGCTTCTTCCATGACTTCGTGCTCCTGGGGCTCGTCATCTACGCGTTCTCCATAGCCGTCATGAGCCAGGCCCAGAGCTATTCGCAGGAACTGCACAATGCCTCGGTCGGCGTCGTGGACGAGGACCAGTCCCAGTTGTCGCGGCGCATCGTCCACGCATTCCTGCCGCCCTATTTCCAGCCGCCCCAGCCGATCGCCGAGCGCGACATCGTTCCGCTCATGAACAGCGGCAGATACACATTCGTGATCGACATTCCGCCCAATTTCGAGCGGGACGTGCTGGCCCGACGAAACCCTTCGCTGCAGGTCAATGTCGACGCGACGGCCATGGTGCAGGCGGGGCTCGGCTCCGGCTATGCGCAGCAGATCATCATGAAGGAGATCCAGGATTTCCTCTCGCATTCGGAGGGGGCGCCGCCGTCTCTGGTCAACCTCGATGTGCGGATCGCGTTCAACCCCAATATCAACACCGCATGGTTCACCAGTGTCATGGCGATCATCAACAATGTCACCATGCTGGCCATCGTGCTTTCCGGCGCGGCGATCATCCGCGAGCGCGAGCACGGCACCATGGACCATCTGCTGGTGATGCCGCTGACGCCTTTCGAGATCGCCATGTCAAAGGTCTGGGCGAACGGGCTGGTGATCACCATCGCGGCAGGGCTGTCGCTGACGCTGGTCGTGCGCACGCTGCTCAAGATTCCCATCGCCGGCTCGGTTCCGCTATTCATGTCCGGGGTCGCGATCTACCTGTTCTTCGCGACCGCCATCGGCATCTTCCTGGGCACGGTTGCACGCTCCATGCCGCAGCTGGGGCTGCTCTACATGCTGGTCTATATGCCGATGATGATGCTGTCGGGCAGCAATACCCCGCTTGAGAGCATGCCCTATTGGCTGGCGACAATCATGCAGATTTCGCCTTCGACCCATTTCGTGTCGTTCGCGCAGTCGATCCTCTATCGCGGCGCAGGGATCGACGTGGTCTGGCGGGAGTTCCTCGCGGTCGCGTTGATCGGCGGCGTGTTTTTCAGCCTCGCCATCATGCGCTTCCGCTCGATCGCGTCACAGGTGAGCTAAGGACGATCTGCCGATCGTCCTCCAGGCTTATTTCAACCGGTTACTCCGCATCCGAGCGCATCTTCGGATACGCCCGGATGAGCCTGAATCACTCCCACTCGATCGTGCCAGGCGGCTTGGAGGTCACGTCGTAGACGACGCGGTTGATGCCGCGCACCTCGTTGATGATGCGGGTCGCCGCGCGGCCGAGGAATTCCATGTCGTAGTGGTAGAAGTCTGCCGTCATGCCGTCGATGGAGGTCACGGCGCGCAGCGCGCAGACGAATTCGTAGGTGCGGCCGTCGCCCATCACGCCGACCGTCTGCACGGGCAACAGCACCGCGAAGGCCTGCCAGATGGCGTCGTAGAGGCCGGCCTTGCGTATCTCGTCGAGATAGATCGCGTCTGCCTCACGCAGGATCTCGAGCTTCTCGCGCGTGATGCCGCCGGGGCAACGGATGGCGAGGCCCGGCCCCGGGAACGGATGGCGGCCGATGAAGTGCTCGGGCAGGCCGAGCTCCTTGCCCAGCACCCGCACCTCGTCCTTGAACAGTTCGCGCAGTGGCTCCACCAGCTTCATGTTCATGCGGTCGGGCAGGCCGCCGACATTGTGGTGCGACTTGATCGTCACCGACGGGCCGCCAGTGAAGGAGACGCTTTCGATGACGTCGGGATAGAGCGTGCCCTGCGCCAGGAAGTCGGCGCCGCCGAGCTTCTTGGCCTCTTCCTCGAAGACTTCGATGAACAGGCGGCCGATCGTCTTGCGCTTCTTTTCCGGGTCAGTCTCGCCTTCGAGGGCCGAGATGAAGCGGTCGGAGGCATCGACCAGGATCAGCGGCAGATTGTAGTGCTCGCGGAACATGGCAACCACGTCGGCCGCCTCGTTCTTGCGCATCAGCCCGTGGTCGACCAGGATGCAGGTGAGCTGCTCGCCGACGGCCTCATGGATGAGAAGGGCTGCGACCGAGGAATCGACGCCGCCCGAAAGCGCGCAGATGACCTTGCCGTCACCAACCTGCTCCCGGATCGCCTGCACCGCGTGCTCGCGATAGGTGCGCATGGTCCAGTCGCCCGTGATGCCGGCGATCTTGTGGACGAAGTTGGCCAGCAGCTTGGCGCCGTCGGGCGTGTGCACCACTTCGGGGTGGAACTGCACGGCATAGAATTTTCGCGTTTCGTCGGCGATTGCCGCAAACGGCGCGCCGGCCGAGGTACCGACCACGCGGAAGCCCGCCGGAATTTCGGTGACCCGGTCGCCGTGGCTCATCCACACGGGGTAGCGTCCGCCGACGTCCCAGAAGCCGTCGAACAGCGGGCTTGCTGCTTTCACTTCCAGGTCAGCACGACCGAATTCCGCTGCATGACCACCCTCAACCACGCCGCCGAGCTGGG
>JAEWHN010000343.1 GCA_023387775.1 Pseudomonadota bacterium
CGGGCGCGAGGCGGAGGGCCGCTTCATCCCGATGTTCATGACCATCGGCCGCCTGCCCAACGACAGCGGCTATTGCGCCGTGGTGCGCGACATCACCCAGTGGAAGCGCGCCGAGGAAGAGCTTACCCAGGCGCGCGCCATGGCCGAGCGGGCCTCGTCGCAGAAGACCGACTTCCTCGCCCGTGTCAGCCACGAGATCCGCACGCCGCTCAATGCCATCATCGGTTTCTCCGAGTTGATGATCGACGAGAAGTTCGGCCCCGTCGCCAACGACCGCTACCGCGACTATCTGCGCGACATCAACCGTTCCGGCAACCACGTGCTCGATCTGGTCAACGACCTGCTCGACATCTCCAAGATCGAGGCCGGCCAGCAGGAGATGTCCAATGAGGCGGTGTCGCTCAACGACACGCTGGCCGAGACCGTGGCGATGATGCAGCCGCAGGCCAATCGCGAGCGGGTCATCATCCGTTCCAGCTTCGCCTCCAGGCTGCCAGATGTGGTGGCCGACCTGCGCAGCGTGCGCCAGATCGCGCTCAATATTCTTTCCAACGCCGTGCGCTACACTCAGGCCGGCGGGCAGGTCATCGTCTCGACGGCCTACGAAACGAATGGAGACATCGTCATGCGCGTGCGCGACACCGGCATAGGCATGACCCCGGCGGAGATCGAGCAGGCGCTGAAACCGTTCAAGCAGATCAATTCGCTGAAACGCCCGCGCGGCGACGGCACGGGCCTCGGCCTGCCGCTGACCAAGGCGATGGTGGAGGCCAACCGCGCCCGTTTCACCATCAATTCCACGCCGGGCGAAGGCACGCTGGTGGAGATCACCTTCCCCTCGACCCGCGTTCTGGCCGACTGACCCTCGGGAAGCGAACCAGGCGCATTCCGGCTGAAAGCGCGAAGCACCGCGTTTCCGCGCCTTCTCGCCCATCGGGAAGAGGGTTCGGGCCGCCACTCCGACGACGTTTTCCACACCCCACACGGACAAAATGTCGCGCCCGGTGTCGTCCCTCTCTCCGGTTGCTCGGCAAGCCCTTGAAAACCTGCCTCCTTTTGTCCAGTTTAGAATTATTCTAAACTATTGAATTTATTGGCGTTTGGTTGATCCAGCCCTATAAATGCTTCAAAAGGAGCCTCGGCTCCGTGCCGCCACCCAAACACGTCCCTGGGGCCTTTAACCCCACTGGTCAGGAGAGTGACATGAAATCTGGAAACGCCCGGTCGAAGATTGCCGGAACCGCCGCTTTTGCCTTTGCCGCCTTGTTCGCCGGCACGGCGCTCGCGGAAGGCACTGTGAACATCTACACCTATCGCCAGCCGGAGCTGATCCAGCCGGTGCTCGACGCCTTCACGGCCGAGACGGGCATCAAGACCGAGGTCCTCTTCCTCGACAAGGGGCTCGAAGAGCGCATCCTGGCCGAGGGCCAGAACTCGCCGGCCGATGTCATCATGACCGTCGACGTCGCGCGCCTCACCACCGCGAAGGACAAGGGCATCACCCAGCCGCTGGACGACGCCACCATCAACGCCAACATCCGGCCTGAATACCGCGATCCGGAGGGCAACTGGTTCGGCCTCACCAAGCGCGCCCGCGTGATCTACGCTTCGAAGGACCGCGTGAAGGACACCGCCATCACCTATGCCGAGCTGGCCGACCCCAAGTGGAAGGGCAAGATCTGCATCCGCTCGGGCCAGCACGACTACAACCTCGCCCTGTTCGGCGCCGCCATTGCGCATTGGGGGCCTGAGAAGACCGAAGAGTGGATGAAGGGCCTGAGGGCCAATCTGGCGCGCAAGCCGGAAGGCGGCGACCGCCCGCAGGCCAAGGCCATCGCGTCCGGCGAATGCGACATCGCCATCGGCAACACCTATTATGTCGGCCTGATGCGGACGAACGAAAAGGAGCCGCAGGAGAAGGAGTGGGGCAACGCCATCAACGTCATCTTCCCGACCTGGGAAAATGGCCTGACGCATGTGAACATCTCGGGTGCCGCGCTCACGAAATATGCGCCGCATCGCGAAAATGCCATCAAGCTCATCCAGTTCCTGTCCAGCCATGAGGCGCAGAAGATCTACGCCGAAAAGAATTTCGAATATCCGGTCGAGCCCGGCCTTGAGCCCTCGCCGGTGGTCAAGGAGTTCGGCGAACTGAACGCCGACACCCTGCCGCTGGTGGAGATCGCCAAGAACCGCAAGGCCGCTTCCGAGATGGTCGACCGCGTCGGCCTCGACGACGGCCCTACGAACTGATGCCTTGTGGAGCATGATCTTTTCCGAAAACCGGTTCCCACTTTTCGGGATCATGCTCTGAATTAACCGTCGGGAAAGCCGGGCCGGACGAGTGTCCGGCTTTTCCATTTTTCACGAAGGTCCCAATTGACCGCAATCGAGCGCAACGACCAGGCAATAACGGAGTTGGCATCCCGGCCGGTGCGGCTGCGCGTGAAGCGCAACCGGCATGCCGGCGTGCATCTGCTGACGCTGGCGGTCTCGGCCTGCGTGCTGCTGCCGATCGTCTCCCTTGCCTATGTGGCCCTGAGCGGAACCGGCGAAGACTGGCCGCATCTGGTCGCCAATGTGCTTCCAGGCTCCAGCCTGACGACGCTCTACCTGATGGCGCTTGTTGCGACGGCAACCTCCATCGTGGGTGTCGCCAGCGCCTGGCTGATCGTTGGTTTCGACTTTCCGCTGCGCAGAACCCTCTCCTGGGCGCTCGTGCTGCCCCTTGCCGTGCCAACCTATCTGGCGGCATACGCCTTCGGCGAATTCTTCCACTACACGGGTCCGGTTCAAGGGCTGGTGCGGGCGCTGTTCGGCTTCCAGACCATCCGGGACTACTGGTTTCCCGACATTCGCTCCACACCGGGCGCTGCCTTCGTGCTGTCCTCGGTGCTTTATCCTTACGTCTATCTCACGGCGCGTATCGTCTTCCTGATGCAGGGCCGCAACATCGCCGATGTGGCCCGCACCCTCGGCGCGCGGCCGGGCAAGGTTTTCTGGCGCGTTCTGCTTCCGGTCGCCCGTCCGGCGATCGTCGCCGGCGTCGCGCTGGTGCTGATGGAAACGGTCAACGACATCGGCGCTGCCGAATATCTCGGCGTGCGCACGCTGACCTTCTCCGTCTATGCCACCTGGCTCAACCGCGGCAGCCTGGAGGGCGGCGCGCAGATCGCGCTGGTCATGCTCATGCTGGTGTTCATGCTTCTGGGCACCGAGCAGTGGGCGCGCCGGCGCCAGCGCTTCCACAACAACCGCGCCACCAATATGCGCGCGCGCCCTCCCCGTCTCCGGTTGAAAGGCTGGCGCGGGCTGACCGCCATGGCCGCAACCGCCCTGCCCGTCCTCGCCGGGTTCGGCATACCGATCTTCGTCTTCGGCCAGTACGCGGCGCGGCGGCTGGAACAGTTTTACGCACCGGCGCTCGGCCGCGCCTTCCTGAACAGCCTGGCCACCGCCACGGCCACGGCGCTGATTACGGTGGTTCTGGCGCTGTTCCTCATCAATGCCGTTCGCCTCTGCCGTTCGCACGGCATCTCCGTATTGGTGCGCCTGGCCTCGATCGGCTACGCGCTGCCCGGCGGCATATTGGGCCTGGGCCTGCTTTTTGCGCTGGCCCGCTTCGACAATGCCCTCGATGGCTTTGCCCGCGCCCAGTTCGGCTTCAGCACCGGCCTGCTGCTGACCGGCTCGGCGGCGGCGGTGGTGGTTGCGTGCGCCATCCGCTTCCTGGCGCTGGCGGAAAGCGCCATTCGGTCGGGCATGGAGAAGCTCCCGCCCAATCTGGACGAAGCCGCCCGCAGCCTCGGCCACACGCCGACGCGCAGCGCCACGCACGTGCTGCTGCCTCTGCTCAAGCCGGCGATCCTCACCGCCGCGGTCCTGGTGTTCGTGGACACCATCAAGGAACTGTCGGCGACGATCCTGCTGCGCCCCTTCGGCTTCAACACGCTGGCCACCTTCGTCTACGAGAACGCCTCGCGCGGCGTTCCGGAGGAAGGCGCGGTGGCGGCGATACTCATCATCCTTACCGCGCTGGTGCCGGTCATGCTTCTCTCGGGCGCCTTGGCGCGCGACCGCGAAGCCACCATGTGAGCCTCTACGGCGCACCCAAAAAGAAAGGCGCTCCGAAGGGAGCGCCTGAATGAAATGCTGTCACAACGGGACTTGACCGAATGGCTTCCTCGCGTCGGCGAGGACGGGATCTCTCCCTCAAGTTGGCCCGACTATCGTGCCACACCCCTTAACAAATCCTTACCGGAACCCGACGAAATTTACGAAACTGTATCAGTTGTGAAAACGCCGTAAATTTCGCGTTCAGATCCTGTTAAGCATGATGATCGCCGGCCCTCGCCTGTTCAGCGCTGCAGCGCCGGAATGTCCCGATAAAGGTCAAGTGCCTCGGGATTGGCCAGCGCCTCCTTG
>JAEWHN010000369.1 GCA_023387775.1 Pseudomonadota bacterium
CGGCGAGCCGGCGCTTGGCGTGATCACCGGCCATTTCTATTCGGCCGCGCATGACAGCCCGGAAAACAAGGCCTACGTGGAAGAGGTGCGCAAGGCCAACAACAACATGCGGCCGAACTTCATGTCGGTCGGCGGCTACGACGCCATGCACCTGGCCTATGCGGCACTGGAAAAGACCGGCGGCGACACCGACGGCGGCAAGCTGGTGGAGGCCATGAAGGGCATGGAATGGACCAGCCCGCGCGGCCCGATCTCCATCGACCCGGCAACGCGCGATATCGTCCAGGACATCTATATCCGCGAGGTCAAGCAGGTGGACGGCGAGCTCTACAATGTCGAGTTCGCCACCTATGAGAAGATCCGCGACCCGAACGTCGCCAACTAGGTGCACAGGCGCGGGCCGGACAACTTCCGGCCCGCGCGCAACAGCGAGCGACCATGCTGACAATCCTGTTCGACGGCATCGCCTATGGGATGCTTCTCTTCGTCCTTGCCTGCGGCCTGTCGATCACGCTGGGGCTGATGAACTTCGTCAACCTGGCGCATGGCGCCTTCGCCATGGCCGGCGGCTACACCACCGTCATCATGATGAACCGCTACGGCATCTCCTTCTACTGGTGCCTGCCGGCGGCTTTTCTGGTGACCGCAGTGGTCGGGGTGGTGCTGGAGCGGACACTCTACCGGCATCTCTACAAGGCCTCGCATCTCGACCAGGTGCTGTTCTCGATCGGGCTCGTCTTCATGTCGATCGCGGCAATCGACTATTTCATGGGCGGCCAGCAGCAGCTCATCAACCTGCCGGCCGAACTGCGCGGCCGCTTCGATTTCCTCGGCATCAGCATCGGGCGATACCGGCTGTTCATCATCCTGCTCTGCGCGGTACTGACGGTGGTGCTTCAGCTTGTGCTGACGCGCACCCGCTTCGGCAGCCAGCTGCGGGCGGCGGTGGATGACGGACGCGTGGCGCGCGGCCTTGGCATCAACATATCGGTGATCTTCGCCCTGACCTTTGCTCTCGGCTCCGGCCTCGCCGGGCTCGGCGGCGCGCTCGGCACCGACCTGCTCGGCCTCGACCCCAACTTTCCCTTGAAATTCCTGATCTATTTCATGATCGTCGTGACCGTGGGCGGCACGTCCTCCATCACCGGGCCCTTCGTGGCCGCATTGCTGCTGGGCATCGCCGATGTCGCCGGCAAATATTACGTGCCGCAGCTTGGCGCCTTCATCATCTACGCCGTGATGGTGCTGGTGCTGATCTTCCGGCCGCATGGTCTGTTTGCACGGGAGGGCGGCCGATGACTTCCGCGACCGACAACGCCGTCTCGCTGCTGAAGCGCAGCGGCCGCTGGCAGCTGTGGGAGATCGCGCTGTGGCTCGTCGCCGTGGCCATGATCTTCGTCCTGCCGTCCAAGATGCTGATCCTGACCGAGATCGCCATCCTGGCGCTGTTTGCGGTCTCGCTGGACCTGATCCTCGGCTATGCCGGCATCGTCTCGCTCGGCCATGCTGCCTTCTTCGGGCTTGGCGCCTATACGGCGGGCCTGCTTGCACGCCACTATGTCACCGAGCCGGTGACCGGCCTGCTCGCCGCAGGGCTGGTGAGCGGCGTGTTCGGCTTCGCCACCAGCTTCCTGGTGCTGCGCGGCTCGGACCTCACCCGCCTGATGACCACTTTCGGCGTGGCCATGCTGCTGGCCGAAGTGGCCAACCAGGCCGGCTGGCTGACCGGCGGCGCCGACGGGCTTTCGGGCGTGATGATCACGCCGATCCTCGGCATTTTCGAATTCGACCTGTGGGGCCGCACCGGCTACATCTATGCGCTGGCGGTGCTGATGGTGCTGAGCTTCATCGCTCGCCGCATCGTCAACTCACCCTTTGGCCTGTCGCTGAAGGCGATCAAGCGCAACCCGGTGCGCGCATCCATGCTGGGCATTTCGCCCACGCGCCAGATCGTCGCCGTCTACACCATCGCCGCCGTCTATGCCGGCATCGCAGGCGCCCTGCTGACCCAGACCACCAGCTTCGTCTCGCCGGACGTGCTCGCCTTCCACCGCTCGGCCGATGTGCTGCTCGTGCTCGTCATCGGCGGCACCGGCTATCTCTATGGCGGCGTGCTCGGAGCCGTCATCTTCACGCTGCTGCGCGACTGGCTGTCGGTGATCACGCCGCAATACTGGATGTTCTGGATCGGCCTGATCCTGATCGTCATCGTGCTGGTGGGGCGCGAGCGCCTCACGCGCTGGCAGGGCTTGTTGCCCGGCGCGGCGCGCAGCCGACGCGCCAAGGCGCAGGCAATCGCGGAGGAAGGCCGATGACGTTCGCGCTCGAAACCCGAAACCTGGTCAAGCGCTTCGGCGGCTTCATTGCCACCAACGACGTGTCGCTGCGCGTCAGGCAGGGCGCGCGCCATGCGCTGATCGGCCCCAACGGCGCCGGCAAGACCACGCTCATCAACCTTCTGACCGGCTCACTGGATCCTACGGCCGGCCAGGTGCTGCTTGGCGGCGAGGACATCACCCGCCTGCCCGCGCATGCCCGCGTCGGGCGCGGCCTTTCGCGCACCTTCCAGATCAACCAGCTGTTCGGCGATTTCACGCCGCTGGAATCGATGATGCTGGCGATCGGCCAGCGCGAAGGCCATAGCGGCGCCGCCTGGCGGCCGCTGTCGCGCGACAGGGCGGCGGCAGAGGAAGCGGCCGCGCTGCTGGGGCGGTTCCGCCTGGCCGACGCCATGGGCACGGCCACGACGCTGCTGCCCTATGGCAAGCAGCGCCTGCTGGAGATCGCGCTGGCCGTCGCCACGCGCCCGAAGGTGCTGCTGCTGGACGAGCCCGCCGCCGGCGTGCCGGAAGAGGAACGCCACGAAGTGCTTTCGATCGTGCGGGAGTTGCCTTCCGACGTCACCGTGGTGCTGATCGAGCACGACATGGACCTGGTCTTCTCCTTTGCCGACCGGATCTCGGTGCTGGCCGCCGGGGCGCTGTTTGCTGAGGGCACGGTGGCCGAAATCTCGAAGGACCCGCAGGTGAAGGCAATCTATCTGGGGGAGGATGCCTGATGGCCGAGCTTCTCAGCATCGAACGGCTGGTCGCCGGCTATGGCGAGGCGCGCGTGCTGGCCAGGGTGGACCTGACGCTGAAGGAGGGCAGGTCTCTGGCCCTGCTCGGCCGCAACGGTGCCGGCAAGACGACCCTGCTGGACACGATCGTGGGCGTGACCACCCATCATTCAGGCAGCATCCGCCTCGCCGGACGAGACATCAGCCGCCTGCGCGCCGAGCAGCGCGCGCCGCTGGGCATCGGCTGGGTGCCGCAGGAACGCAACATCTTCCGTTCGCTGACGGTGGAGGAAAACCTGACCGCCACCGCCCGCCCCGGCGTGTGGAACCTGGATCGCGTCTACGGCATGTTCCCGCGGCTGAAGGAGCGGCGCCGTAATCTCGGCAACCAGCTTTCCGGCGGCGAGCAGCAGATGCTGGCAGTGGCCCGCGCGCTGATGCTCAACCCGAAAATCCTGCTTCTTGACGAACCGCTGGAGGGGCTTGCCCCAATCATCGTCGACGAGCTTCTGGCCGCGCTGCGCCGCATCGTCACCGAGGAAGGCATGTCGGCCATCATCGTGGAGCAGAAGGCGCGCAAGGTGCTGCCGCTGACCGACGACGTGATCGTGCTGGAACGCGGCGCAGTCACCTATCGCGACAGCTCCGCCGCCCTGCTCGCCTCGCCCGAGACGCTCGACGCGCATCTGAGCGTGTGAGGGGCTCGGACCCGGTTTCAACAGTTTCTCCGAACCCGCGAGCAAACTGTTGAAACTATCCGCTTCGCTGCGCATATTTGTTTCAACAGCTTGACGTCGATCGATGACGGAGTGTTGAAACCTTGGACTTCCAGGAACTCAATAACGACCAACGCCGTGAGAAGGTCAATTCCGACCAGCGTTTCGAGGCGCTTCGCCGGGCCGCGGAGAGACTAAAAAGCTATCGCGGCTCAATGGTTTGGCAGAATGCCAAGGGCGAGGATTATCTTGCCCGCAGCTACTACGATGCCTCAGGCATACGCCGGCAGACCTCGCTCGGCCGCAGAAGCCCAGACGCGGAAAAATTAAAGGAAACCTGGGAGGCCGGGCGCGCCGAGGCACGCGCAAGCGTTCAAACAATGCGGGAGACCATGGCGCGCCAGGCGGCCATCAACCGTGTTCTGGGGCTCGGCCGGGTTCCCATGATAGCCGCTCGCATCATCCGCGCACTCGACCAGGCCGGGCTGCTTGGACACGGCATCCGCATCGTCGGCACAAACGCGATCTATGCCTATGAGGCGGCGGCAGGTGTGCTTGTCGATCCCGGGATCACTGCAACGCAGGACATCGATCTGCTGCTGGATGCGCGACAGGCATTGCGCATGGTGGCTTCCGAGGATGTGGCGGACCTGACGCTGATCGGCCTATTGAAGAAGGTCGACGCAAGCTTCGAGCGAACTGCCCAGGAATTCCGGGCGATCAATCGCGATGGTTATCTCGTCGCTCTCATCCGGCCACAGCGAAACCCGCCCTGGTCCGAGGAAATGCTGCGCGTCGGACAAGATGCCGACGATCTTAGTTCCGTCGCCATCGAAGGACTGGGCTGGCATGAAAGCGCGCCTCACTTCGAGGCAGTCGCCATCGATGAACGTGGTGGCCCGCTCAGGATCGTCACCACCGATCCGCGTGTCTTCGCCGCCCACAAGCTGTGGGTTTCGAGACAACCGGGACGCGAGCCCGTGAAGCGCCAGCGAGATGCCGCGCAAGCACAAGCAGTTGGCGCGATCGTTGCCACGCACCTGACCCACCTGCCCTATGAGCGCGACGCGCTGCGGATGATACCGCAGGAGGTTTTTGACGCTGCCGCGCCGCTGTTCGTGGGAGGCCGCGCCGAACCCTATGAGTTCTGATGGGCGAACCAGGCGATCACAGTGAAAAACGCATCGCCTCGCCAGTTCCAGGAAGGACCGGCGAGGCGATGTCGAGCCTACGACAGCGTGATCACCCCTTCTTCGAGCGCCAGCTGTCGGCGTAGTTTTCGCGGGCCTCGCGCGCGTAGGGCGTGGGCGACACGCGCACGCGGATTTCCGCCTGCTTGTGCGGGCGCTCGGTCGAGGTCTTGGCGGAACCGCCATCCGGCTCGCCCCAGACCAGCGTCAGCACGTCGCCTTCCTGGACATCGGCATCGACGACGCCGAGCGAGAGCATGCAGCGCTCGTTGTAGGAGTAGCCGTTGAACATCGACATGCCGACCATCTTGCCGTCGCGCAGCACCATGTCGGCGCTGGAGGAGGCATAGTTGGGCTGCGGGAAGTCGATCCACTTGAAGTGTTCCTCGCCCGGACGGAAGGCCGAGGCGATGACCTCGACGACGTCCTCGGCATTCCACTCGAAGGTGACCTTCTTGCGGTTGTTCTGGCCCTTCATCTTCTCGAGCGCGGCCTTGCCGACGAAGTCGTCCTTCTTCCAGCCGATGTAGAAGTCGTAGCCGAGCTCGAACGGATTGACGTAGTAGTCCTCGATGTTGTCGGAGACGAAGCTGCCGCCGATGGAGCCGGTCGCCTCGTAGGAATCGGCACCGAGCCAGTCGCGGTAGTCCTTGAGCATGCCGTCGCCGGTGTAGATGCCCGGCAGCGGCGACGGAATCCAGCCCGATTCCAGCGTGTTGGTGGAATAGGCGCGGCTGCCGCAGCGGACGAGATCGACGCCGGCGTCCCTGGCCGCCTCGAGGATGCAGGACAGGATGTAGTTCTTGTCCTCATAGGGGCCCCAGATTTCCAGGCCCGGCGCGCCCGACATGCCGTGGCGCAGCGCCCGCACCTTCTTCGAACCGATCTTGATCCAGTCGACATGGAAGAACTTGATCTCGGGGATAGGGCCGCCATTCATCTTCTCGAAGATCTTGGGGGCGTCGGGGCCCTGGATCTGATAGCGGTAGTGGGTGCGCAGAACCCGTTCGCCTTCCGGCCGCGAGGGCGAGCGCGGATCGTATTTCAGCCGGACATTCCACTTGCCATAGGCGGCGCAGAACATCAGCCAGTTGGAGGTAGGCGCACGGCCGACGAGGATGAACTTGTCCTCGCGCTCGCGGAAGATGATGTGGTCGCCGATGACATGGCCGTTCGGCGTGACCGGCACGAAATGCTTGGCGCGGCTGAGGTCGAAATTCCCGAAGGAATTGATGCCGTGATAGGCCAAAAACTTCTCGGCATCCGGGCCCTCGACGATCAGCTCGTCCATGTGGTGGGACTGGTCGAACAGCACGGCGGAATTGCGCCAGGCGGCCTGCTCGGTGCGCCAGTTGCTGAACTCCGGCGCCACCACGGGGTATACATACATGCCAAGGCGCGAGCTGCGCAGCAGCTGAACGGCGTTCGGATTTTCAGCTAATACGTTGCTAAGGCTAGATTTTGTCACGGACTCTCCTCCAGGGCAGCAAAAATGATGTATACATTAGGACTGATTGCGATGGAGAATGCAAGCCTCTTTGCGCAAACGATGCGCCGGCCGGAACGCAAAACGGCGGCCCGCAAGGCCGCCGCTGCAACATGATCTCGAAAAGACATGCGCGAACAATCAGATAGAGCGCGACGAGTTTTCGAGGAAAGTCAGCGCGCTCCGAGGATTTTGTGCTGTTTGGCTTTCTCAGCGATGAATGAGACCGAGGCCCGGAATCTTGGGCAGCAGCTCGGGGTCCTGGCTGAAGATGTATTCAAGATTGTGGCGCGCGGTGCGGGCATGCTCGCGCGCGATCCACTCGGCGCGCGCGCCCTCGCGGGCCACGATGGCGTTGACCAGTTCCCGGTGCTGCTCCTGCGCGAAGCGGAGCGAGCGGCGGAAGGCCGCGATCTCGGTCCGGTTGGGCAGGAAGGCCGAAGGCGAGGCGAAGGGCAGCGAGCCCGCCCGCTCGACCTCGCGCCGGATGACCTCGCTGCCGGCCAGCCCGGCAAGTTCGTGATGAAAGGCCTCGTTGAGGTCTGAATAGGCGTCGAAATCCACCTCGTCGAGGCCGGGGCCGAAACAGGCGTCCAGGCTGGCGACGATCTCGGTTATGCGCGCCAGCGCCTCGGGCGCCACGCCGCGCTCGGCGGCGAGGCGCGCCGCGGTGCCTTCCATCACGCCGCGCAGCTCAATCGAATCGACCACATCGGCATAGCCGAAACGACGCACCACGAAGCCGCCACTGGGCAACCGGTCGAGCAGCCCCTCTTCCGCAAGGCGCGACAGCGCCTCGCGCACCGGCGTGCGGGAAATATCGAGCGTTTCAGCGAGCGACACTTCAAACAGGCGCGTGCCCCCCGGCAGCTCGCCGTTGATGATCTTCTCGCGCAGTTCGATGACCGCGCGGCGGCCATGCGTGGCAACTTCACTGGGTTTCATTCCGGGTACCTCTTTCTGTAGCCACGCTTTAGCACTTCAGACAGCTCGCGCGAAGATGGGGGAAGGTGGTCAGCCAAGTTTCGCAGCCGGAATGTATTCATGATTTCTCCAGAACCGGCCATTTCGCGGGCCAGACCCGCCTCCATCGCGCCTTCATGTGTACATCGCCATTGACAAAAATGTATACATGGGATTTGGGTGGCCCAGGGAGGGAGCGATTTTGACAAGCTTGGTACTCATTCCGGGACTGGTTTCGGACGACATCGTCTGGCAGCCCCTGGCCGAAGCGGTCTCTGGTCGCATGTCGGTGCACCATGCCGACGTGACCCGCGACAGTTCCATAACCTCCATGGCCAACCGCGCCCTGGACGAGACGCAGGGTCCCATCATCGCCGTCGGCCATTCCATGGGCGGACGGGTGGCGATGGAGATGGCCCGGCTTGCGCCGCAAAGGCTCCGCGGACTGGTGCTGGCCAATACGGGGCACCACCCGAAGCGGGATGGCGAGGAGATCAAGCGCGAAGCGATGATCGCACTCGGCCACAGCGATATCGGCAGGCTTGCCGACCAGTGGCTTCCGCCGATGCTGGACCCGGCCCGGGTGGAGGATACCGCCCTTATCGAGCGGCTGAAGGCCATGGTGCTGCGCGCCGGCCCGCAAGTGCATGAGCGCCAGATCCGCGCGCTGCTCGGCCGGCCCGATGCGAGCGCGTACCTTGCCAATCTCACTTGCCCGATCCTGCTGGTTGCGGCGCGGCAGGACGGCTGGAGCCCGATCGCCCAGCACCAGGAAATTGCCGACGCGGTGCGCGACGCCGAACTGGCCATTATCGACAATGCCGGCCATTTCGCGCCGGTGGAGCGACCTCGCGAAGTGACCGCGGCGATCACCGCATGGCTCGCGCGCAGATTTGGAGGGACCGATGCCTGAACAAACGGCCATAGCCGAAACCCCGCTTTTCGACCGTGAGGGGTCGATCCGGGGCTACAGGATGAACAAGATGGCGATGGCGCTGGGCAGGACGGAAAACCGCGCCGCCTTCAAGGCCGACGAGGAAGCCTTTCTCGACCGCTTCGGCCTGACCGCCGAGGAAAAGGCGGCAGTGATGGCGCGCGACTGGCGCGAAATGGTGCGGCTTGGCGGAAACCTCTTTTTCATCCTCAAGATCTCGGCCGTCGACCCGACCCCGATCACCCAGATCGGCGCCGCGCAGGCTGGCATGACGCATGAGGATTTTCTGTACGAACGGCTGGGGAAGAAGCGCAATGGCTAGGATCATCGGCGGAGTGGGAACGAGTCACGTTCCATCGATCGGCGCGGCACTGGACAAGGGCCTGCGCGACACGGCCGACTGGAAGCCCTTCTTCGACGGCTATGAAGCCGGCAAGGCGTGGATGCGCGAGGCACGGCCCGATATCGCCGTGGTGGTCTTCAACGACCACGGCAACACCTTCTTCCTCGACCGCGTGCCGACCTTTGCGGTGGGCGTGGCCGAAACCTACCACCCGGTGGACGAAGGCTGGGGCCCGCGCGCCGTGCCGCCCTTCGAAGGCGTCGTCGATTTTTCGTGGCACTTCGTCGACAAGCTGGTGGAGCGCCATTTCGACCCGCTGGTCTGCCGCGAGATCGAGGTGGACCACGGCATGCAGGTGCCGATGGAGCTGTTCTTCGGCCGGCCGGAAAAGTGGCCGGTCAAGGTGCTGCCGATCTGGGTCAACACAATCCAGTATCCGATACCCACGCCGCAGCGCTGCTGGGAGATGGGCGAGGTGCTGCGCGAGGCGATCGAGTCCTGGCCGGGCGACGAGCGCGTCGTGATCCTCGGCACCGGCGGGCTCTCGCACCAGCTGCAAGGCGCGCGGGCGGGCTTCATCAACCAGGAAGCCGACCGCGCCTGGCTGGACGGCATCGCCGCCAACCCGGAGCACTATCGTGGCATGAGCCGCGAGGACTATGTCGAGCAGTTCGGCTCCGAAGGGGCGGAGCTCATCATGTGGCTGGTGATGCGCGCGGCCATGAACCCACGGGTAACGCAGGTCCACAAGCATTACCACGCCCCGGCCTCGATGACCGGCGCGGGCATGGTGGTTCTGGAAAACGCGGAGTGAAGCGCATGTTCTTCCTGATGCGATGCCTGCACCGGGGCGGGCAGGACGAAGCCCGCGACACGCACCGGCCCGCCCACCGCGCCTGGGTGCAATCCGGCGGCGAAGGGCTGGCGGCGGTGCTGATCGGCTCGGCGCTACTGGACGAACAGGGCGGCTCGCTCGGCAATTTCGGCATTTTGGAGGCCGAGAGCCTGGAAAAGGCGCGCGCCTTTGCGGAAGGCGATCCGTTCACCCTCGCCGGCATCGTCGAGCGCATCGAACTGACGCCGCTGCCCGACACGTTCCAGGCCCACCGCATCAGCGAGCCAATGACGGCGCGGAAGTAGGCGATTCGTTTTTCTGGTAATCGCAGGGGTCATTGCATATCGAGATCGACCCCCACTCCGGTTTGCTTCGCAAACCACCTCTCCCCCGTTCGACGGGGGAGAGGAAACGCCGTCCGCGATCCTGGCACCCTTTCTTCTCGCCTTTTGAGGGGGAGAGGAAACGCGGTTCGAGCTTGGCACCCTTCCTCTCCCCTTTTGAGGGGGAGAGGTGGTTTGCGAAGGCAAACCGGAGTGGGGGTAAGTCGCACCTTATGCGATTAGCCCGCTCGAGCAGGCGCGGCGGCTCGTTCTTTCCACCAACGGGCGAAGGCAGGGCCTACTACCCCAGCCTCATCTCCAGCGCCCGCGCGACCGTGTCGCCAAGGCTGGCATCTGGCCCCACACCGCAGGCGCCCATGCTATCCTGCACCTCGGCGATCTCGCTGGCGAGCCCGCCCCTCAGCCCCAGCGCATCGAGCGTTGCAGCACTCTCGCGCATTTCGGCCGCGCGGCGTTTTCCGTGCCGGGTCGTGCGCTCCATCTGGTATTCGGCGAATTGCGGCCAGCCGAGCCCCGGAAAGGAAGCCGACAGCGAGGCGACGATTTCCTCGAAACAGCCGGAGGCGCGGGCGGCGAGCAGCGTCTCGACCGTGATCGCCTCCAGCCCCTTCACGAACAGCGACCGCACCATCTTGATCGCGGTTGCCGCGCCCGGCTCGGCGCCGGCGATGGAGGCGGAAAAGCCCAGCGCCAAAAATTCCGGCAGAAGCCGCCCGGCTTCCGTGCCGGCCAGCAGCACAGGCGTCGCATGCCCGCGCGGGTGCACCGGCGCCATCACCGCCATGTCGAGATAGACCGCGCCCGTCGCCTCCACGGCCGCCGCCGTCTCGCGCTTGCGGTCCGGCGAGACCGAGTTGATGTCGATCAGCATCTGCCCCGGCCTCAGATGCGGCAGCAGCGGCTCCACGGCCAAAAAACTCTGGTCGGCGGTGACCGCGCTGAAAATCCAGTCCGCCTCGCCCAGCGCGGCGAGGTCTGCGACCTCCGCGCCACGCTGAAGCATCGCCGAACGCATGGCCTCGTCGCCGCTCTCCAGCAATATGTCATAGGCGACGAAGCTCAGGCCCGGCCGGCTCAGCCCCTCGTGGAAGGCGCGCGCGGCCTCGCCATAGCCCAGGAATGCGATCTTCATGCCCTCGTCTCCGACAATTGAGGAAGCTTTCTTTGATGCATGTCGAGATGCCGGCAGGCAGGCGAGCAAACCGCCCCCGGCCAACCTGTCATGCGAATATGCGACCGTCGAAAAGCTTGCGCGCCGTGCGCAGTACCGCCGCGTTGACCACCGCACCGCCTCGGATAGTGGCCACCACGCTCATCTCGCCGGTTGGATGCTCGACCGAGACGAGCTTTTCCTCGCCCTGCGGCACCACGGCCAGTGCTGCCGCAGGCCCTTCGGGCAGGAGGCAGGCGGTGGCCACGCTGACAGCGCCGAGCACGCCGACGGCGTCGTGGCAGCGATGGGGAATGAAGGCGCGCGTGGAAATCGCCCCGCCGGCGCGCGGCGTCGAAACCAGCGTCATCTTGGGCACGGATTTCTGCGCCACGTCGCCAAGGTTCATCATCGGCCCGGCCTTGAGCCGAATGGCTTCGAGCCTTTCGCGCAGCGGCTGGTTGGCCTCCAGTTCCTGCGGCGTTTCGGTTCCGGCGACGCCGAGATCGGCGGCGCGCATGATGACGCAGGGCATGCCGTTGTCGACCAGCGTGCATTCCACGCCCTCGATCACATCGACCGCGTTGCCGCTTGGCAGCAGCGCGCCGCAGCTCGAGCCGGCCGTGTCGGCGAAGGTGATGGGGATGGGAGCAGCCGTGCCGGGCACGCCGTCAATGCGCGCATCGCCCGCATAGCTCACCCGGCCGCCCGGTGTCTCGACACGCGCAATCGCGACCTGGCCGGTGTTTTCCATGAAGATGCGCACTTCGGTCTGGCCGTCGCGCGCCGGCACCAGCCCGCGCTCGATGGCGAAGGGCCCGACGCCGGCAAGGATGTTGCCGCAGTTCTGGCCGTCGCTCACCACCGCCTGGTCGACGAAGACCTGTAGGAAGAGATAGTCGACATCGACGCCAGCGCGCGCGGAGCGCTTCACCACCGCGACCTTCGAGGTCAG
>JAEWHN010000401.1 GCA_023387775.1 Pseudomonadota bacterium
AGCGCGCCGATGCGCCAGCGATACAGGAGATCGTTGAGGCAGTGGCCGAAGCGCGAGACCATCAAGATCACCTTGCGCTTGGCCATTTCGTCGAAGAATTCGGCTTCCGCCTGGTACTTCTGCGCGAGCGGAACAAAGCCCTCGCGCAGTTGCTCCAGCGTGCGCCCTTCTTCGGACTGGAAGCTGACGCGCATGAAATAGCGGCCGGTGGCGGCATCGTCGAACTGGGCGCTGTCGGAGATGTTGCAGCCGTTCTCGGCCAGGTAGGAGGCAATCGACGCAGTCACGCCGCGGATCGAGGGGCATGTGACGCGCAGTGCAAAGCGGGGGTTCTGGCTGGACATGACGATATTCCGTATCGGGTGCCGTTCAGGCACAGGGCGCGCGATGGCTCACAACGCAGTTGATCCAGTCTCCGCGGACCAGCCCCGGCCTGGCGTGGCGAATGCCGCGCGCGACGTCAGCCCGCGCGGCATTCTCGTTGATCCGGCTACAGCCCGGGGCGGTCAGTTCCCGTAGATCGGGAACGCCTCGGCAAGCTGGGTAACCTTGGCCTTGGAAGCTTCAACCACGGCATCGGCATTCCCGGCCGCTTCCGCCTCAATGAGATCGGCGATGACGTTGCCGAGCGTGCGGAACTCGTCTTCCTTCATGCCGCGGGTGGTCGCAGCCGAGACGCCAAGTCGCATGCCGACCCATTCCGGCGGACGCGGGCTGTCGTTCGGGATCGGGTTCTTGTTGGAGGTGATGTTGGCACGCGCCAGCACGACTTCCGCCTGCTTTCCGATGAGCCCCTTGGTCGACAGGTCGATCAGCACGATGTGCGTGTCCGTACCGCCCGAAACGATGCGGATGCCGCGGTTCGACAGCGTCTCGGCCAGCGCCTTGGCGTTCGCCTTGACCTGGGCCGCATAGACCTTGAACTCATCCTGCAGCGCTTCGCCAAGGCAGATCGCCTTCGCGGCCAGCACCTGGCTGTGGAGCGAACCCTGCACGCCGGGGAAGACCGCCGACTGCAGCTTCTTGTACCAGTCTTCGTTGTTGGTCAGGATCAGGCCGCCACGCGGGCCGCGCAGCGTCTTGGTCGTGGTGCAGGTGACGATATCGGCATGCGGGAACGGCGAAGGATGCACGCCGCCGGCAACCAGACCCGCAATGTGGGCCATGTCGACCAGGAACCACGCGCCGACCTTCTTGGCGATCTTGCCCATGCGCTCGAAGTCCAGCTCGCGCGGATAGGCCGAGCCGCCGGCGATCAGCAGGGTGGGACGGACCTCGGTCGCCACGCGCTCCATCTCGTCGTAGTCGATCACCTCGGTTTCCGGGTTCACGCCATAGTTGTGCGCCTCGAACCAGCGGCCGGAAAGATTGGCCTTCATTCCGTGCGACAGATGGCCGCCGGCGGCCAGATCAAGCGACAAAACCTTGTCGCCCGGCTTCAGGAGCAGATAAAAGACAGCCAGGTTTGCCTGGGTTCCCGAATGCGGCTGGACGTTGGCGTAGCCGCACTTGAACAGCTCCTTGGCACGGTCGATCGCAGCCTGCTCGACGATGTCGACGAACTCGCCGCCGCCGTGGAAACGGTTGCCCGGATAGCCCTCGAGGGTCTTGTTGGTCATCTCGTGGCCGAGAGCATCCAGAACCGCGCGGCTGACGATGTTTTCGGACGCGATGAGCTCGATCTGGCTCTGCTGGCGCTTCCTCTCGCCATCCAGCGCCTGGGCAATGAGCGGGTCGCGCTCGGCAACCGAGGCGTTAAAATGGTCTTTCGTATGAACGGTCATGGTTATCTCCGGATACCGCTTGAAGGTATTGGAAGAACCCTAGTCAGTTCCTCGATCCAGAAAAAGTTAATAATCTTTGCATATACGTTCTGATTTGCTAATGATTGCGCGGTGAGAATGGAGACTGGAAGATGGATCTCGCCCGGCTGCGCGCCCTACGCGAATTGTCGATACGCAAGACCATGGCGGCGGTGGCCGAGGCGCTCTACGTCTCGCCCTCGGCCGTGTCGCAGCAACTTGCGCTTCTGGAAGAAGAGGTCGGCATTGCCCTGATCGAGCGCCGAGGCCGCGGGGTCAGCCTGACGCTGGCCGGCCAGCAGCTCGTCGAACGCGCCGAGCGCATCCTTGCCGAACTGGAATCGGCCCGCGCCGACATTGCCGAATTGAAGAAGGTCATCGCCGGCGAATTGCGCGTGGCAGCCTTCCCCTCCGTTGCCGCCGCACTGATACCGGGCACGGTGCGCGAGCTGCTTCAGCTGCATCCCCGACTGATCGTGCAATTCGACGAGATGGAACCCGCCGAGAGCCTTGCCGCCCTGCGCAGCTGGCAGACCGACGTGGCGATCATCGACGACCTGAACGTGCCGCCGGGCGCGCTGGACCCCAATCTCGAAACCATCCCGCTCATGGAAGATATCTTCAATGTGATGGTATCGAAGGACCACCAGCTTGCGGAGCGGCCTACCGTTACCCTGCAGGAACTGCGGAACGAACGCTGGGCGATCGACACGGCTTCCTCGACCTACACGCGGATGCTCACCGATGCCTGCCAGGCGGCGGGCTTCAACCCGCACATCGTAGCCCGTTGCAAGGGGTTCGAGGTCACCATCGCGCTCATCCGCGAGAACTACGGCATCTCCATGCTGCCCGGACTGCGCGCAAGCAACGATCTCGAGGACGTTTGGGTCTGCAAGGTGGTGCCCGAAATCCGGCGCAAGATCTCGCTGGCCTTCCGCAAAGGCGAAAAGCGCAGCCCTGCCCTGCAGGCCTTTATCGCCCAAATTGAAACTCGGGCCAGACCCCTGAACTGACGCAAAGGCAAGGCAGCCAACGCACCAGCCGGCTTTTGGGTCGCGGCGGGCCCTCGACGATTGCCCATATTTTCTAAACTGTAAGTCAAGGAGAATTAAGTAGACCTGAATAAACCGCATTTCTATCCTGCGGCGGTCGATTGATGGGCGCGCTTGCGGGAGGAACCTCAACAGCGAAAATAGGCCGAATGGCGGAAGCCGTTTGCTTGAAAAACGGCTTTTGGCCGCCGCTGTCTATCGCCCTTTCAAATCTACGCCACGATGCAGCCACACTGCGTGTCCACGCACATTTTCGTCATATGGGAAGGAATGCGATGAAACTTATGAAAATCCTGGCAGCCGGCGCGTTTGCCGGGCTTGCCTTTGCCGCCACCCAGGCGTCGGCGTCGGTGCTGGATACCGTCAAGCAGCGCGGAACGCTGAACTGCGGCACCGACAACACTGCGCCGGGCTTTGGCTATCTGAACACCACGACGGGCCAGATGGAAGGCCTGGACGTCGACTTCTGCAAGGCCGTCGCCGCTGCGGTCCTGGGCGACGCCTCGAAGGTCAAGTTCGTCACCGTCACCGACAAGAGCCGCTTCGACGCCGTGCTGACCAACCAGGTCGACGTCGTTTTCGCGCACACCACCATGAAGCCGGCACGCGAGTCTTCGATTGCGATCGACTTCCTGCCGATCAACTTCTACGACGGCACCGGCATCATGGTGAAGGCAGACAGCGGCGTGGCGGAGTTCGCCGATCTCGACGGCGCCACCATCTGCACGACGCAGGGCTCCGCCACCGAGACGGTTTTGACCGGCGCCTTCAAGGCACGCGGCTGGAAAAACTCCAAGGTTCTGACCTATGAGAACCTCGAGAAGCTGTTTGCAGCCCTGAACTCCGGCCGCTGCAACGCGATGAGCACCGACAAGTCGGCACTCGCCGCCTGGGCCGGCAACTCGCCGAACCCGGCCGACTACGTGATCCTTCCCGACACGCTCGACAAGTCGCCCTTTGCCGGTTTCGTCGCCGCCAACGACTCCAAGTGGCGCAACGCG
>JAEWHN010000033.1 GCA_023387775.1 Pseudomonadota bacterium
GGCGATCACTGCCACCATCGCGACGGCCATCATCAGCCAGCCATATTCGAGATTCCAAAGCACGCCCGCTCCTTTCGAAGCCATGACGGCATCCGCCCCCACACTTCTCCAATCTAGGGTTCAAACGTTTCCCTTTGCTTGAGAAAATGAATGGCATTAGAGCAAACGCCGCAAGCCAGAGGGGCGAAGACCCCGCGCACCGGGGGTCATGCATGCCGTCAAGCCTCAAGAAACTTGTTCCCGCGGCTTTCGTGCTGTTCTGGTCCACCGGATTCATCGGCGCCCGCTATGCGATGCCCTGGGCCGAGCCTTTCACCTTCCTGGCGGCGCGATTCGCACTCGCCTTCCTGCTTCTGGGCCTGCTTTCTGTCCTGGTTGGCGCGCGCTGGACCGGGCGCCGGCTTGCGCTGCATTCCGCGATCGCAGGCGCGCTGATGCACGGGGTCTATCTCGGCGGGGTGTTCTGGGCGATCCATCGCGGCTTGCCGGCCGGGCTTGCCGCGCTGATTGCCGGGCTGCAGCCCCTGGTCACCGCCCTCGTGGCGGGCCGAGTGCTCGGCGAGCGGGTGCTGCCGCGCCACTGGGCTGGCCTGGCGGTGGGCTTTGCCGGCGTCGCGATCGTGCTTTCCCCGCAGCTCGGCTCCATTGACGGCGGCGTGACATGGCAGACGCTGTCGGCGGCATTCGTCGCCATGGCCGGCATGACCGCCGGCACGATCTGGCAAAAGCGCTTCGGCGCCGGGGGCGAGCTGGTCACCGGCACGGTCTTTCAGTATCTCGGCGTCGCCGCGGTGATGACTGCCGCCTCCTTCGCCGTCGAAACCCGCACCGTTACCATCAATGGCGAACTCGTCTTCGCCATGCTCTGGCTGGTGCTGGTGCTTTCCATCGGCGCCATCTTCCTGCTCATGGTGATGATCCGCGATGGCGAGATGTCGAAGGTCTCGTCGCTCTTCTACCTGGTGCCAGCCGTCACGGCGATCATGGCCTGGGCGCTGTTCGGCGAGACGCTGACGCCGCTGCAACTGGCCGGCATGGCCCTGACGATGCTGGGTGTCGGCCTGGCGACGGCTCAGCCGGGCACGCGGGCCCGCGCTTCCACATAGCGCAATATGGCCGCGTTGAGCTCTCCGCCCAGGATGAAGACCGCCGAGATGATGTATAGGAACACCACCGCGATCATGATCGAGGCCAGCCCGGCATAGGTCGTCACATAGGACGAGAAATTGTCGAGATAGGTGGCGAAGACCACCGACCCCACCAGCCAGCCCACCAGCGTGAAGCAGATGCCAGGCGCTATTGCCACTAGGCTGCGCCTGCCCGCCGGCAGCCAGAAATGCACGGCCACCAGCGCCAGGACCAGCACCGTTGCAGCGATCACATAGCGCCACAGCGTGATGGTGCCCATGTAAGGCCGCATCCATTCGAACTTGGCCATCGCCAGGCGCACCAGCAGCGGCGCCAGCACGAGCAGCACGCTGATGGCCACGAAAACGACGGTGGCGATCAGCACGAATGCCAGGCTCTGCAGCCGCCGAAAAAAGACGGAGCGGGTTTCCCTGACGCGATAGGCGCGGTTGAGCGCGCTGCGCAGGGCCTCGACGCCGTTCGACGCAAAGAACCCCGCCAGCAGCGCGCCATAGGTCAGCAGGTCGCCGCGCTGGACGGTCAGCACCTCCCGGACCTGATCGGCGATGGGCGCGGCGATCTCGGTCGGCCAGGTATCGAAGACAAGGTGGACCGCCGTGTCGGCAAACGCCCTGGCTCCCAGGAAGCCCGCCAGCGTCGTGGCGAAGATGAGGAAGGGAAACAACGCCATCAGCGCGGTGATCGCCAGATGACTCGCCATCGCCCAGCCGTCATCGTCATAGAAATGCCCGACGGCATCGAACAGGATGCGCTTTATCGCGACGATCGTTCTCATCCTGCCCGCATCCGATTCTTCTCCCCGGCCTCGTACGGCCGGGAATATGGGAAGGCATGCCCGGCATTGGCAACCCTGAAAGCCGCTGCTGCCGGTCGCCGGCGCAGAGACCGGAGGCGCCGTGCGGTAATGAGCCACGCCCTCCTATCGTCATCCGGCAGATCGGGTTATGTCATGGCATCGCCTGCCGGCATTGACCGACCGCGCCCGTGCCCGTGCACGCCATGCGGCCAGACAATCGGGGGCCAGACCGAAGCAACGAAGCTGGAAAACAAATGGCAACCGTCTTCAACATTTTCGCCATCGTCATCATGTTCGCCGTGGTGGTCGTGCTTATCCGCGGGCTGATGAACATGATGCGGGGCGGCTCCGGCAACACCTCGAACAAGCTGATGCAGATGCGCGTGTTCCTGCAGTTCATCGCGCTGGTGCTCATTCTGGTCGCCCTGTATTTCAGCCGCGGCGGCTGAGCTGGCAAACCGGGAGGAGGCAAATGGTAAAACTCAACAAGATCTACACCCGAACGGGCGACGACGGCACCACCGGCCTGGGCACTGGCGAACGGCGGCTGAAGTCGGACCTGCGGGTGGAAGCATACGGCACGGTGGATGAAGCCAATGCCTGCATCGGCCTGGCCCGGCTGCACACGCAAGCCGTTCACCCCGAGATCGACGCCATGCTGGCCCGCATCCAGAACGACCTGTTCGACCTCGGCGCCGACCTCGCCACGCCGGACACCGGCAAGCCGCTGAGCTATGAGCCGCTGCGCATCGTTGCAGCCCAGACCGCACGGGTGGAGGCCGACATCGACCTCCTGAACAAGGACCTGCAGCCCCTGCGCTCCTTCGTGCTGCCCGGCGGCTCGCCGGCAGCCGCCGCGCTGCACCTTGCTCGCACCGTGGCGCGCCGTGCCGAGCGCATGATGGTGGCGCTCGCCCAGGACCCGGCCGAGCACATCAACCACGACGGCATCAAATACATCAACCGGGTCTCGGACCTGCTCTTCGTGGCCGCCCGAGTCGTCAATGACAATGGAACGGCCGATGTGCTATGGGTGCCCGGCAAGAATCGATAGCGGCATGCCAAGGGAGCGGAAGACAAGCCGATGTTCATTCCGCTCTACGATTCCAATCATCTCAGGCACATCAAGCACCAATACGTCACGATCGGACTGATCGCGGTCAACGTCGCGGTCTATTTTCTCACTTCGTTTTCAGACGATTACACCGTGCAGGCCCGGATGCTGGGTCTTGGCTACATCCCGTCGGTGGCCTTCGAAAGGGCCGAGCTGCCGCTCGACCTGATGCTGGTGCCGACGCTGCTCACCTATGTGACCTACGCCTTCCTACACAATGACATCCTGCACCTTGGCGGCAACATGCTGTTCCTGTGGGTGTTCGGCGACAATGTCGAGGATGCGCTCGGCTATTTCCGCTACCTGCTGTTCTATCTGCTCTGCGCCATCAGCGGCGCGGTGTTGCACGGTCTCGTCGCACCCGATTCGCAGGCTCCGCTCATCGGTGCCTCCGGTGCCGTCGCGGGCATCGTGACCGCCTATCTCATCCTCTATCCGCGGGTGAAGGTCTGGGTTCTTTTCTTCGGCCGCATCCCGCTGCGCATCCCGGCCTACATCACGCTCGGCCTCTGGATCGCCTTCCAGCTTTCGATGCTCGTCCTGGGCGGCGACGACCAGATCTCCTGGGCCTGCCACGCCGGCGGCATCGCGGCGGGTGCCGTGCTGGTGGTGTTTTTGCGCAGCCGCGACGTGCCGCTGTTCGACCAGGAGGGGGGAGAAGCGCCGGCGGTGGAAGCAGCGCAGCCCGAACCGGCGCCGCCGGCGGATGGCACGGGCCCGTGGCCATGGGGCCGTCCCTGAACCGGGGTCCTGGACCTATCGAAACGGGTTCGATCGCGCCACGTTCAAACGATTTGCCGCGGTTCGGGATATTGACGCGCTTTTCGCCGCTAACTAGGGTCCGGCCGCTTGCGGGCGCTTGGTTGCCAGCGGAAGTACAGATCGGAATTTGCCGGTTTTTCGACTAATATGTCGTCAATCGGCAAATGGGAGGAGCCTCGCTCTGGTAGGGAGCGCTCCAAAGTATCATCAGAGAGGTGAGAAACACATGAAAGTTCTCGTCCCGGTCAAGCGGGTTGTCGACTACAACGTGAAGATCCGCGTGAAGTCGGATGGCTCGGGCGTCGAGCTCGCCAATGTCAAGATGTCGATGAACCCGTTCGACGAAATCGCGGTCGAGGAAGCGATTCGCCTGAAGGAGGCCGGCAAGGTCGAGGAGATCGTCGTGGTGTCGATCGGCCCGGCCCAGGCGCAGGAAACGCTGCGCACGGCGCTGGCCATGGGCGCGGACCGCGCGATCCTGGTCAAGACCGAAGGCGACACCGAGCCGCTGGGCGTGGCCAAGGTGCTGAAGGGCGTGGTCGAGGCCGAGAAGCCGGGCCTGGTCATCCTGGGCAAACAGGCGATCGATGACGACGCCAACCAGACCGGCCAGATGCTGGCCGCGCTGCTGGGCTGGGCGCAGGGCACGTTTGCCTCCAAGATCGAGATCGACGGCGACAAGGCCAAGGTCACCCGCGAGGTCGACGGCGGCCTGCAGACCGTCGAGCTGAAGATGCCCGCCATCGTGACGACGGACCTGCGCCTCAACCAGCCGCGCTACGCCTCGCTGCCCAACATCATGAAGGCCAAGAAGAAGCCGCTGGACGAGAAGACCCCGGCCGACTTCGGCGCCGACGTCACCCCGCGCCTGAAGGTGCTGAAGACCGAGGAGCCGGGTGGCCGCAAGGCTGGCGTGAAGGTCGGCTCGGTGGCCGAGCTGGTCGAAAAGCTCAAGAACGAAGCCGGCGTGCTTTAAGGTTCGGAAGGAAAGGGAACAGACAATGGCAATTCTCCTCATCGCCGAACACGACAACGCCTCGCTGTCCGAGCAGACCGCCAAGGCCCTGTCGGCCGCGCTGAAGATCGGCTCGGACGTCGACGTGCTGGTCGCCGGCAAGGGCGCCAAGGGTGCCGCCGACGCCGCCGCCAAGCTGCAGGGCGTGCGCAAGGTGCTGCTGGTCGAAGCCGACGAGCTCGAGCAGCGCCTGGCCGAGCCGCTGGCCGACACCGTTGTGGCGCTGGCCGCCAACTACGACACCATCGTCGCGCCGGCGACCGCGTCGGGCAAGAACGTCGCCCCGCGCATCGCCGCCCTGCTCGACGTGTCGCAGATCTCGGAAATCATCGAGGTCGTGTCGTCCGACACCTTCAAGCGCCCGATCTATGCCGGCAACGCCATCCAGACCGTGCAGTCGCCGGAGGCCAAGAAGGTCATCACCGTGCGCACCGCCGGCCTCCAGGCCGCTTCCGAAGGCGGCTCGGCTCCGGTCGAGGCGGCTTCCGCCGCCGCCAACCCGGGCCTGTCGACCTTCATCGAGAACAAGCTGTCGGAAAGCGACCGTCCGGAGCTGACGTCGGCCCGCATCATCATCTCCGGCGGCCGCGCACTCGGCTCGTCGGAGAAGTTCCAGGAGGTCATCCTGCCGGTCGCCGACAAGCTCGGTGCGGCGGTGGGCGCCTCGCGCGCCGCGGTCGACGCCGGCTACGCGCCAAACGACTGGCAGGTCGGCCAGACCGGCAAGGTGGTGGCGCCCGAGCTCTACATCGCCGTCGGCATCTCGGGTGCGATCCAGCACCTGGCCGGCATGAAGGATTCGAAGGTCATCGTCGCCATCAACAAGGACGAGGAAGCACCGATCTTCCAGGTGGCCGACTACGGCCTCGTCGGCGACCTCTTCACCATCCTGCCGGAACTCGAAAAGGCGCTTTGACGCCTCCGCGGCAAGCATATTAAATTGGAATGGCCGGGGTGGACGAAACCGCCCCGGCCATTTAGTTTGCACTGCACAAAATGTGTGAAAGGGCCCTTCCCGGGATCAAAATAATGAGCAGCACCATCGAGACGATCGGCATCATTGGCGCGGGCCAGATGGGCGGCGGCATCGCCCATGTCTCGGCGCTCGCGGGATACAAGGTGCTGCTGTACGATATCTCCGGCGAACGCATCGAAAAGGGCATCGCCACCATCAGCGGCAACCTGGCCCGCCAGGTCAGCGGCGGCAAGCTGTCGGAAGACCAGCGCAAGGGCGCCATGTCGCGCATCTCGGCCGCCCATGACATGGCCGACCTCGCCGGCGCAGATCTCGTCATCGAGGCTGCCACCGAGGACGAGACGGTCAAGCGCAAGATCTATGCCCAGCTTTGCCCGCTGCTCAATCCCGAGGCGATAGTGGCCACCAACACCTCGTCGATCTCGATCACGCGGCTGGCCTCGCAGACCGACCGGCCGGAGCGCTTCATCGGCATTCATTTCATGAACCCGGTCCCGGTCATGAAGCTGGTCGAGCTGGTGCGCGGCATAGCCACCGAGGACAAGACCTTCGAGGCAGCCAAGGAATTCGTCCACCGGCTCGACAAGACCACCACCGTTTCGGAGGACTTCCCGGCCTTCATCGTCAACCGCATCCTGCTGCCGATGATCAACGAGGCGATCTACACGCTCTATGAGGGCGTCGGCACGGTGGAAGCCATCGATACCGCGATGCGGCTCGGCGCCAATCACCCGATGGGGCCGCTGCAGCTTGCCGACTTCATCGGCCTCGATACCTGCCTGTCGATCATGCAGGTGCTGCATGACGGCCTGTCCGATTCGAAATACCGCCCCTGCCCGCTGCTGGTGAAGTATGTCGAGGCCGGCTGGCTCGGCCGCAAGACCGGCCGCGGCTTCTATGACTATCGCGGCGAGCACCCGGTGCCGACGCGCTGATCCGATAGCGGCGGCCTGCTCGGCCGCCGCACTCCTGACTACTCAAGAGCTCGCTCTATTCGGCGGCCCGCAGCCCCGTCTTCGGCCGCACGTTCTGGTTCAGCCGGAACATGTTTTGCGGGTCATAGCGCTGCTTGATCTCAGCCAGCCGCTGATAGTTGGCGCCATAGGCCGCCTCCACGCGCTCGACCTCGTCGCCCGGCATGAAATTGACATAGGCCGTGCCGATGGCGAGCGGTCTGGCCTCTTCATAGAGGCGCCGTGCCCATTCGATGCACGCCTTGTCCATTGCGGGATCGCGCCAGCGCGCATGCACGTTCATGACGAAGTGCGGAAGCCGCTGCGGGAAGGCCGTCGCCCCTGCCGGGACGCGGCTGGCGGCACCGCCGACATAGCCGATGAATATCTCGCACTCGGGCCCGGGCAGTTCGCGAACCGCGCCGATCAAGAGGTCGATGCCCGCGTCCGAAAGCTCGGCAAAGTCGTGGCTCTTCCAGTAGTTGCGCGCGCCCGGAGCCAGCAGCGGGTCGAAGGCCTGCTGCCAGCCGGTAAACGGGTGGGGGCCAACGACATCGGCAATCGGCTTTCCGATTGCGCGCATCCGGGCCGCCGCTTCCTCGCCCTTTTCGATCGGGCCGCAATCGCACATGGCCAGAACCAGCACCTCCTTGCCATGCCATTCGGCGGGCAGGAACGGAAGCGGCGGCGCCTTGCGCATCACCACCCAGGTGGTGAACTCGTCGGGCGCGGCCGCAAGCGCTTCGCGGTATTCTCGCAGCACCGCCCGCGCATCCTCGAACGGATGCACGACCAGGCCGGACAGAACCTCTGGACCTACCTTGTACAGCTGGAATTCGAAGGCCGTGACGATGCCGAAATTGCCGCCGCCGCCGCGCAGGGCCCAGAACAGGTCCGGGTTTTCCGTGGCGCTTGCGCGCACCAACTCGCCATTGGCGGTGACGACATCGGCCGACAGGAGGCTATCGCATGTCAGGCCGTATTTGCGGGTCAGCCAGCCGAAGCCGCCGCCCAGAGTAAGCCCGGCAATGCCGGTGGTCGAGTTGATGCCAGTGGGCACCGCCAGGCCGAAGGCCTGCGTTTCCTTGTCCACGTCGGCAAGCGTGGCGCCCGGCTCCACCCAGGCCCTCTCGGCTGCCACATCGACCCGCACCGACTTCATCGGCGACAGGTCGATCATCAGTCCTCCGTCGCACAGCGCGCTGCCGGCAATGTTGTGACCGCCGCCGCGCACCGCGACCAGAAGCTGGTTGTCGCGCGCGAAGCGGATTGCCTGCATGACGTCCGCTGCCCCGGAGCAGCGCACGATGAGCCCTGGCTTCCGGTCGATCATGGCGTTCCAGATGACGCGCGCCTCCTCATAGGCTTCGTCGTCTTCGCGCAGCAGGCTGCCGCGCAAGCCGGCAGGGAGCGCCGCCGCGCCGATGGCGATCTTGCCTGCTGCGAGGGTGGTGAGATTGAGGCTGGTCATGAACAGTCTCCCGTTTGGGTGTGACCGTCCCCCAGCAAATTTTGCGCCTGCGCAGGTTCACGCACAAGCCAGACCGCAAAAAAACCGGACAGGCTCGTGCCTGCCCGGCAAACCGCCAGGTCAGTTGCCGATCGCCGCCTCTACCAGGCGCTTGGCGTCGGGGCTCGCCCATTCGGCGGGCCCGTTCATGTGGGCAAGCAGGCAGCCCTCGCCATCGACCAGCAGCGTCACCGGCAGGCCCAGCGCCAGCCCTTGCGTCTTCAGGGTGTTGAAAAGGCCGAGCGTGTTGTCGCGGTAGAGGCCAAGCTGGTCGACGCCGATCTCGGAGAGGAACTTCTTCGGCTTCTCGTTGTCGCCGGTGTCGACATTGACGGCGAGCACCTCGAAGTCTTCGCCCCCCTTTTCCTTCTGAAGCGCGTTCAGCGCCGGCATCTCGGCCCGGCAGGGCGCGCACCAGGTGGCCCACAGATTGACCAGCAGCGTCTTGCCGGCGTGATCCCCCAGCGTCATCGGCTTGCCGTCGGGCGAGGTGAAGGCCAGGTTGCTGACCGATCGCGGCGGGTCGGCCGGCATCATCGCCGCCACTTCGCCTACCGCTGCCGCAGCGGCACCCTTGCCCTTGTCGGCCTTGGCTGCGCAGGCGGCGTTGTCGGCGCTGTCCTCAGCCGGAGCGCTGGCGGAAAGCTGCGGCTGCGGCGCACCGGCAGGCGCCGTGTTGCCAGACCACATGTTGGTGGCATATACCGCGATCGCGCCGGCAAACCCGCCGGCCACAGCCGCCATCAGCAGAAGACGCGTGGTGGGTATCAGTTTCTTTTCGTCAGCCATTCACTTTATCTCCGGAGCCCGGTTACCACGATGAGCGACAAGAAGGCCAGCAACGCGATGTGGGGCGGACGTTTTGCCTC
>JAEWHN010000037.1 GCA_023387775.1 Pseudomonadota bacterium
TGTTCGTCAAGATCGGCGCTGAGGGCGTGTTCTGCGCCGCAGTGCCGGAACTTGGGCTTGGCATCGCCTTGAAATGTGACGACGGCGCGGGTCGCGCGGCAGAAGTGATGGTGGCAGCCGTGATGGCCAAGCTGGTCGCACATGACGAGACGCTGGCACGAAAGCTGCGCGAGTTTGCCCGGCCGGTGCTGACTAACTGGAACGGCATCGCCGTGGGCGGTCTGCGCCCAACAGAGGTGTTGGCCTAACCCTCAAATGCATCGCGGCCAACCAAAGGAGCATGTGGGAGAGGCTTGTGGTAAATTCGGCCGACGCGTAAGCTTTATACTATGAGTAGAGCCTTTACGCGCGAAGAAGATAGCGAAAATGCGATTGCCGACATAGGCGAACGGCCGGTCAGCGAGCACCGCAATCTTGTGACCGAAAAAGGTCTCGCCCTGATCGAAGCCAATTTGGTGGGGCTGCGCGAGAATCTCGCAGCAGCCGAGCGTGAGGGCAACCGGGAACGCATTGCCCTGGTTTCGCGTGACCTGCGCTATTGGGCGTCGCGGCGTGAGACGGCGGAACTCTCCATTCCCGAGGCTGACAGCGATGTGGTGCGCTTCGGCATGACCGTGACGATCGAGAACGAGGACGGCCAGAGGAAGAGCTGGAAGATCGTCGGGGAAGACGAGGCAGACCCCACGCACGGCATGATTTCGCACGTGTCGCCGATGGCGATGGCGCTCTTCGGCAAGGGAATAGGCGACACCGCCACGGTCAATGGCAAGGAGTGGGAAATCATCGAGCTGAAGGCCGGCTGAGCGGAATTGTTCAGCCGGACACCGGCTCGGTATGGTCGCGGAAGAACGCGGCCGCTCCAGCTTCATCGATCTCGCTGGCGGCGACACCCATCACGAAAGAGTAGAGCGTGCCGTTGTCGGCCGTCAGCACGTAGCCGTTGATGATGAGGAAAGCGCCGGCGGCGACGATCGCCGTGCGTTTGTTGCCATCGACGAAGGCATGATTGCGGGCGATGCCGAAAATGTAGGCGGCGGCGAGTTCATGAATTGTCGGGTCGCCATAGGAGGCCTTGTTCTCGGCACGCGCCAGCGCGGATTCCAGAGCATTTTCATCCCGGATTCCGTGAGCCCCTCCATGCCGCCGCAGCTGTTCGGCATGCATGGCTTCCACGGCGCGTCGGGATAAAAACTGCCAGCTCATTCGGCGAGCTTCTGAAGCGCGACCTTATATTTATCCATGACCTCGCGCGCGGCCGCCATCTGCCGCTCGAAAGCATCATCGGTCGGCCTCAATGTGAGGCCGTCCTTGTCTTCAATCAACTGAAGGCTATCGCCGGCCTTGAGGTTCAGCCGGTCAAGCACTTCCTTGGGCAGGATGACGCCTTCGGAGTTTCCGATCTTGCGCACCACGACGTTCATCGTCGCCTCCGTCATTGTTATAACGGAAGATATAACACGCGTGGCGCAAAGCTACAAGCAATCGGCCTAGCTCGGCCGGAGCAGCCTTTCCAAAAGCCGTTCCGCCGCTTCGGGAATGACCGTGCCGGGCGGGAAGATTTCGACGGCTCCTGCCGCAAGTACGGCGTCATGGTCCTGCGGGGGAATGACGCCGCCCGCGACGATCATGACATCTTCGCGGCCCAGCCGCTTCAGCGCATCGCGCAGCTCAGGAACGAGCGTCAGGTGGCCGGCCGCCAGCGAAGAGGCGCCGACAATGTGGACATCATTTTCGGCCGCGAGCTTGGCGATCTCCTCCGGCGTCTGGAACATGGCGCCTACGGTTACGTCGAAGCCGAGATCGGCAAAGGCAGAGGCAATCACCTTCTGGCCGCGGTCGTGCCCGTCCTGGCCCATCTTGGCGACGAGAATGCGCGGCTTCGAGCCGTGTTCCTTCTCGAACGCCTCGACCAGTTGCTGGACGCGGTCGGCGGTGGCGTTTTCGCTCATTTCGGCGCGGTAGACGCCGGAGATCGTCTGGACGGTCGCGATGTGGCGGCCGAAGGCTTTTTCGAGCGCAAGCGAGATTTCGCCGACGGTCGCTTTGGCGCGCGCGGCGCGGATCGCGAATTCGAGCAGGTTTTCATGGCTCTGAGCAGCTTTGGTCAACGCATCGAGAGCGCTTTCGACAGCGGCCACGTCGCGCGTGCCCTTGAGCTGTTGCAGCTTGGCAAGCTGGCGCGCGCGCACCTCGGCATTGTCGACCTTCAGCACGTCGACCTCGATGTCCTGCTCCGGTCGGAAGACGTTGACGCCGACGACTGCCTGCTCGCCGGAGTCGATGCGGGCCTGCGTGCGGGCGGCGGCTTCCTCGATGCGCAGCTTGGGGATGCCCTTTTCGGTCGCGGCCGCCATGCCACCCAGATTCTCGACTTCCTCGATATGGGAGAGGGCGCGCGCGGCGAGATCGTGCGTCAGCCGCTCGACATAGGCGGAGCCGCCCCACGGATCGATGATGCGGGTGGTGCCGGATTCCTTCTGCAGAACCAACTGCGTGTTGCGGGCGATGCGCGCCGAGTGGTCGGTGGGCAGCGCCAGTGCCTCGTCGAAGGAATTGGTGTGCAATGACTGGGTATGGCCCTGCGTCGCCGCCATCGCCTCGATCATGGTGCGCATGATGTTGTTGTAGGGGTCCTGCGCGGTCAGCGACCAGCCGGAGGTCTGGCTGTGGGTGCGCAGGGACAGGGAACGCGGGTCCTTCGGCGCAAAATTCTTCTGCATCAGGCTCGCCCAGAGCAGCCGGGCGGCGCGCAGCTTGGCGACTTCCATGAAGAAGTTCATGCCGATGGCCCAGAAGAACGACAGGCGCGGCGCGAACTTGTCGATGTCGAGGCCTGCCGCCACGCCGGCGCGCGCATATTCGATGCCGTCGGCGATGGTGTAGGCGAGTTCGAGGTCCGCCGTCGCTCCGGCTTCCTGCATGTGATAGCCGGAGATCGAGATCGAGTTGAACTTCGGCATGTGATGCGAAGTGTAGGAAAAGATGTCGGAAATGATCCGCATCGACGGCTTGGGCGGATAAATGTACGTGTTGCGCACCATGAACTCTTTCAGAATGTCGTTCTGAATGGTTCCGGCGAGGTCCTTCTGCGCAACGCCCTGTTCTTCCGCTGCCACGATGTAGAGCGCCATGATCGGGAGCACGGCGCCGTTCATGGTCATCGATACGGTCATCTTGTCGAGCGGGATGCCGTCAAACAGCTGGCGCATGTCGAGGATGGAATCGATCGCCACGCCTGCCATGCCGACATCGCCCGCCACGCGCGGATGGTCGCTGTCATAGCCGCGGTGGGTGGGCAGATCGAACGCGACCGAAAGTCCCTTCTGGCCGGCAGCGAGATTGCGCCGGTAGAAGGCGTTGGATTCCTCGGCCGTCGAGAAGCCGGCATATTGCCGGATCGTCCACGGTTGCTGGACGTACATGGTCGGGTAGGGGCCGCGGATATAGGGCGCGATGCCCGGATAGGTGTCGAGATAGGGCAGGTCGGCGAGATCGTGCGCGCCGTAGCGGTGCTTTACCGCGATGCCTTCCGGCGTGTGCCAGATCTCGGCCTTCGCGCTCGCCTGTTCCGAGCACGGATCTGACCAGTCGAGCCTGGAGAAATCGGGGATCATGCGTCAGCTCCGATCAGCTCGTCGAGCCGGGATGGTGGCAGTGGCTCGCAGAAAACGGTGCCGTCCGTCGGCGCCGGATGCCGGTCGGCAGCGAGGACTGCCACCTCGGGCTCGAAAGCCAGCGGGTAGATGGTCGTGCCGATCAGCGTGCGCTTGCCGGCCTTGTATTCGGCGGCGCGACGGTCACGCGCTTCGTGCACGCGCCGCTGGATGTGGCCCTCGGCGAGGCTTTGCAGCACGCCGCCTTCCGTCTCGATCTTCTGGAATTCGCGCCAGGCTGCTTCGCAGAGCTCGGCCGTCAGCGCCTCGACGGCACCCGAGCCGGAACCCGGATCGGCGACGAAGCCGAGATGGCTTTCCCTGGCCATGATGAGCTGCGTGTTGCGGGCGATGCGCCGCGCGAAGGCGTCGGGCAGGCCGTGGGCGATGGTGTGGGGCAGGATGGTGATGGAATCCGCACCGCCGGTGGCGGCGGCGAAGCCCGCGAGCGTGGTGCGAAGGATATTCGTTTCGGGATCCTTCAGCGTCATCATCCGATAGGAGGTCTCGGCGTGGATCGTGGCGGGGGAGGGAGCGATCGAGCAGCTCTGCTGCACGCGCGCCCAGAGCTTCCGCAACGCCCTGATCTTGGCCATGGACAGGAACTGGTCCTGGTCGACGCTGAGCGAGAAGCCGATATGCGGGGCGGCGTAGACGAGTGCCTGCCGGGCTTCCTCGAACAGTCGCAGATGGGCGACGGCTGTAGCCAGCATCATGCCGAGCTCCTGCGCTTCGGTGGCGCCGGCATTGTGGAGCACGCGGCCGTCGGCCTCCAGAAGCACGCCCGGAACCCCGAGCGCGAAGAAATGCGCCAGAGATTGCGGCATGGATGCCTGCAACGCCTCGATGGACATGCGCAGCCGCCCCGTGCCGGCGAAGATCGCGGCCGGGTCGATGCCGAAGGAAAGGTTCAGCTTGGAGGGGTCGACGCGGCGCTTGGTGAGGATCGCCACCAGCCAGTCGGCCATGGCGCGGCTGGACGGGTGCACGTCGATGCGCAGATAGGTGCGGTTGAGCGCTACGTCCTCCAGAACCGTTTCAAGCACTTCGGCGCTGGCCGGCAGGCCGTAGCCGAAGGCATTGGGTGCACCCTCGAAGACAAGGGCAAGGCCGGTTGCGCCCTGGTCGATCTCCTCCTTGATCTGCATCCTGGCGCGCAGCGGATCGGTGTCGTCGATACGCTGGGCCATGATCCATGGCGAATCGAGGTTTTGCCGGGCGAGAAATTCGGGCGCTGCCGCGCGCTCGTAGAGCGGCTCGATGCGAACCCCGTCATCGGTGTGCGATATCAGCGTCTCCTCGAAAGAGGCGCCCGCCAGCGCCTTCTGCGCGAGGGCAATCCACTGGTCGCGGTTGCCCATGGCAAACTCGACATCGCTGAAGACGGTTCGCGTGTCCATGCTCGTCCCTCTCAACCCGGCTGTCCGGGTTGGCTTGAATCTACGGCCATAGTGTCGGCGCTGCAATGCAGCACAGCTTATGCAGCCGGACAAGTGCGCAAGCCACGAACGCCCTTCTCGCATGAAGAGGTGCCTTTGGCCTTGCGGAGGACGCGACGGCCTGGCGGTTGTTTGTCGTTGTGGCGCTTCACCCCGGCATCTATACCTTTGAGCAGCCCTCAGGCCCTGCTGCCCCCGGCGAGCCGATCGGCGCATTGCTGCAGACGAGAGGAAAATATGGCCCAGGAAGACAGCATTTTCATCGGCGCCAGCCGCAAGCCGGACGACAGCTACCAGCGGGCGGAGAAACTGCTGCTGAAATACGGAAACCGTCACGGCCTGATCACGGGCGCGACGGGAACCGGCAAGACGGTGACGCTGCAGGTCCTGGCCGAGGGTTTTTCGAATGCAGGCGTGCCGGTGTTCTGTGCCGACA
>JAEWHN010000055.1 GCA_023387775.1 Pseudomonadota bacterium
TTCTCTCCCACAACCCGCATTTCTGCATCTCGGCGCTCAGCCGCTACACGCAGCGCGATTTCATCGCGCTCGTCGAGCGCCACGGCATCGCCTATCACGAAAAGACGCTCGGCCAGCTTTTCTGCGATGGTTCGGCCACGCAGATCATCGCCATGCTGGTGGCCGAGATGAAGCGCAACGGCGCCGAGTTGCGGCTGGCCACTACCGTCGAGCGAATCGAGCGGACTGGTGACGGATTTTCTCTCGCGCTCTCGGGCGGCAATGTGCGCTGCTCGTCGCTGGTGGTGGCATGCGGTGGCAAGTCGATCCCCAAGATGGGCGCGACCGGCTTCGGCTACGACATCGCCGCACAGTTCGGCCTCCGGGCGGTGGAGACGCGCCCGGCGCTGGTGCCGCTGACATTCGACCAGAACACGCTGGCGCGGCTGAAGCCGCTGGCTGGCGTGGCGGTGGAGGCGGCAGCGATTTCGTGCGGCAAGACCCGCTTCGAGGAGGCGATGCTGTTCACCCATCGCGGCATCAGCGGGCCGTCGATCCTGCAGATCTCGTCCTATTGGCGCGAGGGCGACGAGATCGGCATTTCCATGCTGCCGGGAACCGATATGTTCGAGGCGTTGCGGCAGGCCCGCGCCGCCAATGGCCGCCAGGCCCTGCAGACGGCGCTTGGCGCGCATCTGCCCAAGGCGCTTGCGCAGTCGATCGCCGAGGAGGCGCGTATGCCGGGCAACATTGCCGACCTTTCGGACAAGCAGCTTCGGCGCGCCGCCGAGATGGTCAATGGCTGGCGAATCAAACCAGCCGGGTCGGAAGGCTACCGCACCGCCGAAGTGACCCTCGGCGGCGTCGACACGCGCGACCTCGATTCGAAGACCATGGCGGCCAGGGCCGTGCCAGGCCTCTATTTCATCGGCGAGGTCGTGGATGTGACCGGCTGGCTGGGCGGCTACAACTTCCAATGGGCCTGGTCTTCGGGCTGGTGCGCGGGGCAGGCGGCTTGAGCGGCCGGGCGAGGGCAAAGGGCCGGCGCGTCAACCGCGTCTTAAAATCTTCGCGCCATGGTGCGCGCATGGTTGGATTTGCACTTCCCAAACTGAGATGGCTGGTGCTGGGCGCCGTTGGCGCGGGCGTCTGGGCAATGACCCAGGAGCCGCCCACGCCGCGCAAGACGCCCTCGCGCCCGGCGGCGACGGTGCAACGCAAGGCGGAACCCCCGGTTGCGCCGCAACGGCAAGCCGCCGCCCCAAGCGCGCCGAAGCAGGTTGACGCCGCGCCGGCAACTTCGCCGAAGGAGACCGTGGCGCTGGCCGCGCGTCCGTCGCAGATGGTCACCAATTCGGTGGCAAAGCCGCAGCATCCGCTGCCGCAGCGCGCGCCCGACAAAATGCTCTACACGACCACGCGGGTGAACATGCGCGGCACCGCCAATGCCAGCGCGCCGCTGGTTGCGACGCTGGGCGTCGGCGAGGCGGTAAAGCCGATCGTGCGGGACGGCAAATGGCAACTCGTGTCGGCGCGTGGCCACAAAGGCTGGATACTGGCCGAATATCTCCGAGCCGCCAGCCGCGAGGCGCCGCGCCCCGCGACAGCGGTGCCGGGCAGGACCGGACCGGCCGCTGCGGTGGCTCGTGCCGAACCGCCTGCCAGCAGGCCGCAGCCCTATACGCCGCCGCGTCCCCAGACCACCGGGCTGCTTTCATCTGCCAAGGCGCTGTTCGGAGGAAAGCGGCCGCTGCGCGCGCCGCAGGCAGGCGACTGCCAATGCCCATACGACCTGATGATCGACGGCTCGCAGTGCGGCGAGCGCAGCGCCTATAGCCGCCGCAGCCGCCGAAACGTGCAGTGTTACATGTGAGCGGTACGGCTTCGCGCGTTCGACCGGACGCGCTACGACAACGCCTATCGACGCGCGAGCAGGCCTATCAGCAGGCCTAGAACCGCAAGACCCACCACCGTTGTGGCGACGGGGTTCTCGCGTGCGGCCTCGCGTACCTCTCGGGTGCGCCTGGCGATGTGAGGCATGGCGTCCTGCATCCGCGACAAGACCTCGTCGTAGATTTCAGATGCGCTGTGTTGCGTATCCTCGAGCGTGGAGGCTCCGCGCTTCGACAGCTTCTTCTTCAGCGACAGCACCTCGCGGCGCAGTGCCGATATCTGATCCTCCAGATCGTCGGTCAGGTCGTTGCGAAGCCTGGAAAACGAGTCGTCGCGAAGCCGGGAAAATGTGGAAGCCATTCGGGAAATCCTCGTTAGCGTGATGGAGCCAGAACGACCGCTGCCGCCTTTGGTTCCACCCGCTGGAACGGGGCCTGCCGCCTCCGGGCTATTTCTCCGAAACGCCGGCCTCGACGAAGCTTGCCATGCCGGTGTGGCATTCGAGCGCCGAGCGCACGACGTTGATCGCCAGGCACGCGCCCGAACCTTCGCCAAGCCGCATGCCGAGGTCGAACAGCGGCTTGAGTTCCAGAGCTTCCAGCAGCGCCCGGTGCCCGGCCTCCGCCGAGACATGGGCGGCAAGCACGTGGTCCAGGCCCCCATCGTGCAGCCGGCACAGCGGCGCCACCGCGGCGGTGCAGACGAAACCGTCGAGCAGCACCGGCACGCCATGCCGGCGCGCGGCAAGCGTGGCGCCGAAGATGGCCGCAAGCTCGCGCCCGCCGAGTGCAGCAGCGACCCTGAGCGGGTCGGAGAGCGCATCTGCGTGAAGCGCAAGGCCCTTGTCGATGGCCGTCACCTTCCGCTTCAGGCCCGCGTCGTCCACACCGGTGCCTCGGCCGGTCCATCTTTCCGCGCCGCCGCCGAAGAGGGCGGCTGCGATGGCCGCGGCCGGCGTAGTATTGCCGATGCCCATTTCGCCGAAGCAGATCAGGTCGGTGTCCTTGCTCACTGCCTCATAGCCGGCCGAGACGGCGGCGAGGAATTCCTGCTCGTCCATCGCCGGCTCCTGCGTGAAGTCGCCGGTCTGGCGCTCGAGTTCGAGCGGCACGACGGCAAGCTCGGCTCCGGCGATGCGGGCCAGCTGGTTGATGGCCGCGCCGCCGCCGGCAAAATTCGCCACCATCTGTACGGTCACTTCTGACGGATAGGCCGAGACACCCTGCGCGGTGACGCCATGCGAGCCTGCAAAGACGATCACTTTCACCTTGTCGAGCTTGGGCATGTCGCGGCCCTGCCAGCGGCCCAGCCAGGCGGCGATGGTTTCGAGCCGGCCGAGGCTGCCCTGCGGCTTGGTCAGCGTGTCCTGGCGGCGGGCAACCGCTTCCGCTGCCGAGTCGCTGCCCGTGGGCAGGTTTTCGCAGGCGGCGCGCAGGTCGTCGAACGAGGTGAAGGTCATTGTAGGGAACTCCGATAGGTCAAACGAGAATTGCGCTTGCGGCAAGCAGGACGAGGATTTCCGCGCCCTGCTGCAGCGCGCCGATGGTGTCGCCGGTGTGGCCGCCAATCTGGCCGAGGCAGAGCCAGCGCAACAGGAGGAACCAGAGCGCGAGCAGGGCGGCGACCGCTATGGCGCCGGGCAGGCCGAGCAGGAGCAGGGCAAGTGCGCCCAGCACCGCGCTGGCGATGGCGACATCGGCCGAAGGCGCGCCGGCGTCCGCCGCAAGGCCCTGCGGGCGGGCGGAGGGCAGCAGGTGCATGAAGCCGGGGATCAGCCCGCGCGAGGCGGCGTGCGCTGCGATGAGCGCGCTGAACACATGCGGCACGCTGGCCAGCTCGGAAAGCGCGCTCCAGCGCAGCAGGATCGACAGCGCGAGCGTGGCCACGCCGTAGGTGCCGACGCGGCTGTCGCGCATGATCTCCATCTTGCGCTCAGCTGTGCGGCCTCCGCCAAAACCGTCGGCGGTGTCGCCCAGCCCGTCCTCGTGCAGGCAGAAGGTGACGAGCATGGTGGCGCCGAGCGCCAGCGCCGCCGCCGGACCGGCGGCAAGGCCGAGCCATTTTGCGATGGCAAAGACAATGCCGCCAATCAGCGCCACCCCGACGCCGACGAGCGGCGCCGCCCAGAGGGCGGACGACAGGCTGCGGCCGTTGAAATCGAGATGCGGCAGCGGCAGGCGGGTCAGGAAGACGAGCGCAAGGGCAAAGTCCTTGCCGACCTTATCCAAGAAACCACCGCCGCCCATCGCTCAGCCCTTCGCGATCGCGTGGAAGAAGGTGCCGCTGACATGGCCGCGCCGGCCACCCGCCGCACCCAGCGGGTTGCCCTGGCCGTCGGCCAGTTCGGCGAGCTTTTCGTCAGCGCCGGGCGCGACGACCTGCGCGTAATGGAACTCATGCCCGCGCACGAGCGTGCCTTTTTGTCCAAGCGGACAGTCGGCCAGCAGCGTTGCCTGCCGGTAGCCAAGGTTCATCTTGCGCTTGGCGAAGCTGGTGGAATGGCCGAGCAGGCCAAGCACCTCATGCGTCACACCATCGGCGTCCTCCAGCGTCTCGCCGAGCGTCATGAAGCCGCCGCACTCGCCATGGACCGGCCGCGTCGCCGCGAAGGCGCGCATGCCGTCGCGGAAATTCCGCGCGGCGGCGAGCTTTCCGGCATGCAGTTCCGGGTAGCCGCCGGGCAGCCAACAGACGTCGCAGTCCTCGCGCGGCGCCTCGTCGGCCAGCGGTGAGAAGGGCACGATCTCCGCGCCGGCCTTCTTCCAATGCGCGGCGACATGCGGATAGACGAAGGTGAAAGCGGCATCCTGGGCCAGCGCGATGCGCTGGCCGGGCGGCGGCAGCGCATCGGAAAAAAACGCGCCTTGCGGCGTCAGGGGCGTCATCAGCGCCATGATCGCATCGAGGTCGACCGAACGCTCGGCCATGTCGGCGAGCCGGTCGAGATGCGCCATCAGGTCGGCATGCTCGCCCGCCTGCACGAGCCCGAGATGACGCTCGGGCAAGGCCAGCGCCGAATCGCGCATCACCGCGCCGACGACCGGCAGGCCGATCGCCTCGATGGCATCGCCCGCAAGCCGCCTGTGGCGCTCGCTGCCCAGCCGGTTCAGCACCACGCCGGCGATACGCACCTGCGGATCGTAAGTCGCAAAGCCCTTGGCGATGGCCGCCGCCGTCTGCGACTGGCCCGATACGTCGAGCACCAGAAGCACCGGCAGGCCGTAGAGCCGCGCGAGGTCTGCCGCCGAGCCCGAACGGCCCGGCGCGCTCGGAATTCCGTCGAACAGGCCCATCGCGCTTTCCAGCACGATCATGTCGGCCTGCGAAGCTGCTTGCGACGCCAGCGCGTTGAGCAGCGTCGGCGACATCGCCCAGCTGTCGAGATTGACGCCCGGCCGGCCAGTGGCCGCATGGTGGAAGCCGGGGTCGATATAGTCGGGGCCCGACTTCGCGCCGCCGACGCTCAAGCCCCGCCGCGCCAGGGCACGCAGAATGCCGATGGTGACGCTGGTCTTGCCCGAGCCCGAGCGCGGCGCGCCGACGATCAGCCCGCGTGCGCTCATGCTACCCCCAGCAGTTCGGCGCGCTTCGCCACGATGCCGCCGACGACGATGAGGGCCGGCGACACCACATTTTCGCGCGCGGCGGTTTCGACCAGCGTGCCTAGTGTTGCGGTGACGGTGCGTTCCTGTGGCAGCGAGGCGTTCTCCACGAGCGCTGCCGGCGTATCGGCCGCCAACCCGCCCGCCAGAAGCTCGGCCACCGTCTCGGCCATGTGGGTCAGACCCATATAGATGACGATGGGCTGGCCGGTGCGGGCAAGTGCTGCCCAGTCCGGCCGGTCGTCTGAGACGGCGGCAAAGCCGGTGGCGAGGATGATCGCGCCATTGACCCCGCGCACCGTGGCCGGAATGCCCGCCGAGGTGAGGCCGCCAAAGGCCGAGGTGACGCCCGAGAGCACGCGCCAGGGAATGTTCTCGCGGGTCAGCACCAGCGCTTCCTCCGCGCCGCGGCCGAAGACGAAGGGGTGTCCGCCCTTCAGCCGCAGCACCTTGCGGCCCTCGCGCGCCAGCTTCACCAGCAGCGCGTTGATGTCGTCCTGCGGGATCGAAAGCCTGCCGCCACGCTTGCCGACGAAGAATTTTTCGGCCTGCTCGGCAACGGCGACGATTTCGGGCGACACCAGCGCGTCGTGCACCAGCGCATCCGCCTGTGCGAGCGCGGACAGCACGTCGAGCGTCAGCAACCCCGGGTCGCCGGGGCCTGCACCGGCCAGCCAGACATGGCCGGGTTCGAGCACCTGCGGCTCATGATTCAAACGGGCGATAGCTTTTTCAAGACTCATGAATGCCGCTTTCGACGATGACGCGGAGCGTCGCCAAGCCTATAGATTGCGCCATGACTGCCGAACAGACCGCCTCCGAAGAAGCTCCCCTGCGTCGTGGCTGGACCACGGGCGCCTGCGCCACCGCGGCCACCAAGGCGGCCTGCGCTGCGCTTTTGACCGGCAATTTCCCCGATCCGGTGGAGATCACGCTGCCCGGCGGCAATGCGGTTTCCTTCGCGCTTGCGGTTTCCGCACGGGGCGAGGGGCAGGCGATGGCCGGCGTCGTCAAGGATGCCGGCGACGATCCGGACGTCACCCATGGCGCGCTGGTGAAAAGTACGGTGCGCCGGGGCGCGCCGGGCAGCGGCATTGTCTTCCGCGCCGGGCCGGGCGTCGGCACGGTGACGCGGCCGGGCCTGCCGATCCCGCCGGGCGAACCGGCGATCAATCCGGTGCCGCGCAAGATGATCGCGCAAGCGGTGCATCAGGTGGCCGGCGTGGAGGCCGATTTCGAGGTCGAGATTTCCGTGGTCGGCGGCGAGGTGATGGCGCAGCGAACGCTCAACCCGCGCCTCGGCATCCTCGGCGGCATCTCGATTCTGGGCACCACGGGCGTGGTCATTCCCTATTCCTGCTCGGCCTGGATCCATTCCATCCATCGCGGCGTCGATGTCGCGCGCGCCATGGGGTTCACCCATGTCGCCGGCTCCACCGGCAACGCCTCCGAAATGGCGGTGCAGAAGTTCCACAACATGCACGAGGTCCAGCTCATCGACATGGGCGACTTCGTCGGCGGCATGCTGAAATACATCCGCGCGCACCCCGTGCCGCGCGTCACCATTGCCGGCGGCGTCGCCAAGATGACCAAGCTGGCGCAGGGCATGCTCGACGTGCATTCCAGCCGTGGCAGGGCCGATCTCGAAGGGCTTGCCGAAGTGGCGCTGGAGGCTGGCGCGAGCGATGACCTTGCCGCGCGCATCAAGGGCGCCAACACCGTGGCCGAGGCCTTTGCGCTGGCCGTGGCCGAGGGCGCGCCGATCGGTGACGCGATTGCCGCCGGCGCGTGGCGCACCGCCGCGCCCGCGCTCAAGGGCACGGACATCGAGCTTGAAATCCTGGTCTTCAACCGCGAAGGCGAGTTGAGGGGGCATGCGCCCTTCGCACCAGCTCATAGCGTGTCGCGGCCCCTGAACCGGCGCTGATAATCGGGATCGTAGAGCGAGCTTTCGCGAAAATCCTGCGAGGCTAGCGACGGCCCGACGAAGATCAGCGCCGTGCGCTCGATCGGGTCATCGGCCAGCTTTTCCGCAATCGTGCCGAGCGTGCCGTGCAGGACCCGTTCGTCCGGCCATGACGCATGGAAGACGATGGCGACAGGGCAATCGGCGCCATAGAGCGGCGTCAGTTCCTCCACCACGCGGTCGATGGCGTGGATGGCGAGATGGATGGCAAGCGTGGCGCCAGTCGCACCGAAGGCGGCCAGGTTTTCCTTTTCGGGCATGGGTGAGGCGCGGCCCGAAACGCGCGTCAGCACCAGCGACTGCGCCACTGCCGGAATGGTCAGCTCGCGGCCCAGCGCCGAGGCGGCGGCGGCGAAAGAGGGCACGCCGGGCGTCATCGTATAGGCAATGCCGTGGCGTTTCAGGCGGCGGATCTGCTCGGCCACCGCGCTCCACACCGAAAGGTCGCCCGAATGCAGGCGCGCGACGTCCTTGCCCTCGTCGTGTGCTGCCAGATACTCGGCCTCAATCTCGTCGAGCGACATGGGCGCCGTGTCGACGAGCTTCGCGCCCGGCGCGCAATAGTCGAGCAGCTCAGGCGCCACTATCGAACCCGCATAGAGGCAGACCGGGCAGCTTGCGAGCAGGTCGCGGCCGCGAACGGTGATGAGGTCTGCAGCGCCTGGGCCGGCGCCGATGAAATGAACCGTCACGCTTTGTCTCCGCTGATGGCTATGGCGCAGGTGACCGAGTCTCGCGCGATGCGCGGGCCGAGCAGCCGCGAATCCGGGCCTGCCGCCGCAAGTGCCGCCGCTTCCGAAAGCGAGGGCGCGCCGGTCTTTTCCAGCGACAGTGCCGAATGGCTTTCTGTCCGCTTGCCGGCCTCGGTCAGTTCGGCATCGCCGATGATGATGACGGCGCGGCGGATTTGCCGGCCGGCCTGAAATATCGCGTCTTCGTGCTGCTTCAGCTTGCCGGTCGCCAGCGCGTCAAGATGCGCAAGGTCAAGGTCGTGCGCGCCGAGCGCGGCGTTGATCGCGCCCAGAACCTGCTCCTTGCTGACGCCCTTGCGGCTGCCGATCCCCGCCACGATCACGGCTTCACCCACGACCATTGCGTCACCGGCATGGCCGGACGCCAGCCCTGCATGGTGCCGACCGGGACTGCGCGCGAGACCGAAAGGCGGATCAGTTCACCGCCGTAGCGTGCTTGCAGCGACAGCAGCAACGCTTCCATTTCGAGCGTCACCGCGTTGGCCACCAGCCGTCCGCCGGAGGGCAGGGCGGCAATCGCCGCATCCATGACGCCGGGCTCCGAGCCGCCGCCGCCGACGAAGATGGCATCGGGCGTGGGCAGGCCGGCGAGCGCTTCTGGCGCGCGGCCTTCCACGATCGTCAGGCCGGGCACGCCGCAGGCGGCGGCGTTGCGCACAATGCGGGCCGCGCGTTCTGGATTGGCCTCGATGGCGATGGCGCGCATGGACGGATCGCGCAGCATCCATTCGATGGAGATCGAGCCCGAGCCGCCGCCGATGTCCCACAACAGTTCGCCACGGCGCGGCGCGAGCGACGACAGCGTGACGGCGCGGATCTCGCGCTTGGTCAGCTGGCCGTCATTATCGAACAACTCGTCCGGCATGCCGGACGCCAGTGGCAGGATGCGGGCTTCGGAATTCGATTCAACCTCGATCGCCAGCACGTTGAGCGGATTGACGTTTTCTAGATCGAAGGTTTCGGCGCGCAGCGACGTCAGGCGCTCGGACGACCCGCCCAGCGCTTCCAGAACTGTCAGCCGCGAGGGACCGAAGCCGAGTTCGCAGAGAAGCTTCGCCACCGCCGCGGGGCCGTCGCCATCGGAAGTCAGCGCCAATATGCGCGCCTTCGGGTGCAGCAGCGGGCGGATTAGGTCGATTGGCTTGCCGTGCAGCGACACAGACTTGGTGTCCGGCAGCGCCCAGCCAAGGCGCGAGGCCGCGAGGCTGAAGGCGGATGGGGCGGGCAGCACGCGCATTTCGGCCACCGGCACGTGGCGCGCCAGCGTGGTGCCGGCGCCATGACAAAACGGATCGCCCGAGGCGAGCACGCAGACCGGGCGGCCGGACAGCGCCACCACCGCACGCATGCTGGCGTCGAAAGGCGTCGGCCAGGGCTCGGCGGCGCCCGTCACCAGCCCGTCCACCAGCGCCAGATGCCTCTTGCCGCCGAATACGACCTCGGCGGTCGCAATGCAGCGCTTGGCCTCGTCGCCAAGACCCTCTACACCATCCTCGCCGATGCCGACGATGGTCAGCCAGCGGGCAGCGGCGGAATTTTCTCGTTCAGCAGGCATGATGACCCACCGCGTTCTGATACTTGGCGGCACCACGGAAGCCCGGCAGCTGGCCGGCAGGCTGGCCGCCCGCGCCGACCTTTCGCTCACTCTGTCGCTCGCCGGCCGCACGGTCGATCCGGTGGCTCAGCCCGTGCCAGTGCGCAGCGGCGGTTTCGGCGGGGTCGTGGGACTGGCAAAGTATCTGCGCGACGAACGCATCGAGCTGTTGATCGACGCCACGCACCCTTACGCGGCCAATATTTCGCGCAACGCGGCCGAGGCTTCGGCGCTCGCCGGCATGCCAATCCTGGCGCTGCGTCGTCCGGGCTGGAAGGCGGTCGAAGGCGACTGCTGGACGCTGGTCGAGAATGCCGAGGAAGCGGTCGCCGCGCTCGGCGAAAAGCCGCGCCGCGTTTTCCTGGCGCTCGGCCGGCAGGAGATCGCCGCCTTCGAGGGCGCGCCGCAGCACGCCTATGTCATCCGCAGCGTCGATCCCGTCGAGCCGCCGCTCGCCGTGCCGAATGCCACCTATATCCTCGCGCGCGGCCCCTTCGCGGAAGCCGACGAGCGCGAGCTTCTGGCCGGCCATCGCATCGACGCCATCGTTGCCAAGAACAGCGG
>JAEWHN010000082.1 GCA_023387775.1 Pseudomonadota bacterium
GTCCACCAGCACTTCCAACTGATCCCGGTGTTCACCGTCGCCGAGAACATCGTGCTCGGCAGCGAGATCCGCCGCGCCGGCCTGCTCGACATGCGAACGGCCCGCAAGCGCATCCGCGAGATCGGCACCCGTTACGGACTCCACGTCGATCCTGACGCCAAGGTCGGTGACCTGTCCGTCGGCGAGCAGCAACGCGTCGAGCTCGTCAAGGCGCTCTACCGCGAAGCCGACATCTTGATCCTCGACGAACCGACGGCCGTGCTCACCCCGGGGGAGGTCGACGACTTCTTCGGCGTCGTGCGCAGCCTGGTCGACCAGGGCAAGTCGATCGTCTTCATCACCCACAAGCTGCGCGAGGTGCTCGCCGTCGCCGACCGCATCACCGTGCTCCGCAACGGCCGCGTCGCCGGAGAGGCCGACCCGGCGACGGCGACACAGCAGTCGCTGGCCAACCTCATGGTGGGGCGCGACGTGGTGTTCCGAGTCGACAAGGCACCGGCGGCGCCCGGCGACGTCGCGCTCTCGGTGCGCGATCTCCGGGTGCTCGACGACCGCGGCGTGCAGACCGTCGACGACTTCTCCGTCGACGTCCGGCACGGGGAGGTGTTCGGCATCGCCGGCGTCCAGGGCAACGGCCAGCGCGAGCTCGTCGAAGCGCTCGCCGGGATGCGGCCCAAAGCGGCCGGGCACGTCTCGATCGCCGGACGTGACGCCACGAGGCTGTCACCGCGGCAGGTGTCCAAGATCGGCACCGCCCACATCCCCGAGGATCGCGCCAAGCACGGCCTGGTCGGCTCGTACACGATCGCCGACAACGTCGTGCTCAACCGCTTCACCGAGGCGCCGTTCGCCCGGCGCGGCGTCCGCAGCCAGAGCGCGATCGACGACGAGGCCCATCGCATCGTCGCCGACTTCGACGTGCGCACGCCGGGCATCGACGTGCCCGCCAGCACCCTGTCGGGAGGCAACCAGCAAAAGGTCGTCATCGGCCGCGAGCTGTCCGGCAACGTCGAAGTGCTCTTCGTCGCCCAGCCGACACGCGGCCTCGACGTCGGCTCGGTCGAGTTCATCCACCGCGAGATCATCGCCATGCGCGACCGCGGCGCGGCCGTGTTCCTCGTATCGGCCGAGCTCGACGAGATCATGTCGCTGTCCGACCGGATCGGCGTGATGTACCGCGGCCGCATCGTCGGCGAGTTCGACGGCGCCACCGCCACGCGCGAGGAGCTCGGCTACCTGATGGCCACCGGCCATCGCCCCGAGGACGAGCACCACGCGGCGACCGCCGAGACGGGAGCATCGGCATGAACGGTCCCCCGCGCGAACAGCGCGTCGACATCATGCGCGCCATCCGTGGCTGGTGGGACATCCAGCCGGTCGTCGTGCCGCTGCTCGCCATCGCCCTGTCGTTCATCGTCGGCGGCGTGCTCATCGCCATCGTCGGGGTCAACCCCTTCGACGCCTATTGGGCCTTGCTGCGCGGGATGTTCGGCTCCGGAACTCGCATCGCCGGTTCGCTCGCCAAATCGGTGCCCTTCATCGGCTCGGCCCTCGCCCTCGCCTTCGCCATGCGGGCCGGCCTGTTCAACATCGGGGCCGAGGGCCAGCTCCTCGTCGGTGGGCTGGCCGCGGCGTGGGCCGGCACGTGGTCGTTCATGTACGACGTGCCGTCGATCATCGCCGTCCCGATCATCGTCGTCGCCGGCTTCGTCGGCGGGGCCGCGTGGGGCACGGTGCCGGGAGTGCTGCGCGCCAAGACCGGTGCCCACGAGGTGATCTCGACGATCATGCTCAACTGGATCGCCTTGTTCGGCTGCCGCTGGATCGCCCAGTCACGCGATCCCGTCGTGCTGCTCGACACGAGCGCGTCGGTGCCGCGCACGACGCCGATCTCCCCCACCGCCTACCTCCCCCAGTTCGTGTCGAGCAATCCTCCGCTCCACGCCGGCATCTTCGTGCTCGTCGCCGCGGCGGTGGTCGTGTGGTGGGTCCTGCGCCGCACCACGTTCGGCTTCGCCACCATCACCACCGGCACCAATCCCAACGCCGCCCACTACGCCGGCATCAGCGTCAACCGCATGCTGATCCTGGCGATGGCGATCTCCGGAGGCTGCGCCGGCCTGGCTGCGGCGTCCGAAGTCGCCGGGACCAACCACTTCTTCCAACCCGGGACGTTCGCCAACTTGGGCTTCGACGGCATCGCCATCGCCCTCCTCGCCCGGGCCAACCCCCTCGCCATCATCCCGTCGGCGTTCCTCTGGGGCGCGCTCCGAGCCGGCGCTCCGCTCATGCAGCAAGAGGCCGGGGTCTCCGTCGACGTCGTACGCATCATCCAGGCGATGGTGCTGTTGTTCGTCGCCGCCGACGCGATCGTGCGCTGGGTGTTCCGGGTCCGGGCCGATCGAGCGTCGGGCGGCACCCCCGAGATCGCGGCCACCGGGCTGGGTGCGTCATGAGCGACGTGGCGATCTCCTCGCTCCCCAGCCTGACCCCCGACGAGGCAGCAGCCGATCACCGCGGGACCTCGTTCGGGCGGCCGCAGGTGATCGGCGTCGTGCTCGCGACCATCGGCATCCTGCTCGCCTTCGCCGTGGCCCCGAACCTCATCGACGAGGAGCGCACGTTCGCCTTCGAGCCGCCGCCGGACCCGCTGGACTGGACGTTCCGTCCCCGCGGCCTGGTCCGTGGCATCGGCTGGATCTGGCTCGCCGCCGGGCTCTTGTCCCTCCTCCCCCTCGTCGTCACGCTGCCCCGCCGGTTCGTCACCATCGTGCAGTCGTTGGCCGCACTCACCGCCATCCCGCTCATCGTCGGGCTCGGGCTCGCCCTGTCGAGCTCCCCGACCACCAACGTGACGAACCTCGTCGACGAGTCGCTTTTCCTCGCCACGCCGTTCATCCTCGGCTCGATGACCGGCCTGTGGTGCGAGCGCGCCGGCATCGTCAACATCGGCATCGAAGGGCAGATGCTCGCCGCGGCCGGCATCGGGTACATGGCCTACGCGGTGCTCGCCGACGCGTCGGGCACCGTGTGGCTGTGGGTTTGCATCCTCATCGCCGTGCTCGCCGGCGGACTCACCGCGGTGCTCCACGCCCTGCTCTCCATCACGTTCGGGATCAACCAGATCGTCTCGGGTGTGGTGATCAACCTGCTGGCCCTCGGGCTGACCGGGTTCCTGCGATCCCAGGTCATCGTGCCCACCGGCTTCAGCAGCGGCCAGTCGACCTCCGACATCGCCCTGCCCGTGCTGTCGCACATCCCCATCGTGGGTTCCACCCTCTTCACCGGCCGGCCGATCGGCTTCATGGCCTACGGCATCGTGGTGCTCACCTGGCTCGTCCTGTACCGAACGGCGTGGGGTCTGCGGGTGCGGGCCTGCGGGGAGAACCCGCACGCCGCCGAGACGGTGGGCATCAACGTGGTGAAGATGCGCTACGCGGCGGTCATCGTCGGCGGCCTGGTCGCCGGCCTCGGCGGTGCATGGTTCTCGATGGAGTCGCAATCGGGCTTCGAGGACAACATGACGAACTCGGCCGGCTTCATCGCCCTCGCCGCCCTCATCATCGGCAAGTGGAACCCGTGGGGCGCGCTCGCTGCCTCGGTGCTGTTCGGCTTCACCCGTGCCTTGGGCTCACGCCTCCAGTTCCTCAAGGTGTCCATCGGCGACTTCGGCATCCCCAGCGAGTTCTTCCAGGCGTTGCCGTTCATGGTGACGCTGGTCGTCGTCGCCGGCGCCCTCGGGAGGGCGGTCGCCCCGGCGGCCTCGGGCCAGCCCTACAGGCCGTCGAAGTAGGCGCGGCGACTGCCCTCTACGCTGTTGCCGTGCTCGCCCCCGACCCGCTCGACTTCTATCGGCGCATGCCCAAGGCGTTGCTCCACGACCACCTCGACGGCGGACTGCGGCCGGCCACCGTCGTCGAACTGGCGGCCGAGTACGGCTACAGCCAGTTGCCGACCACCGACGTCGGCGAGTTGGCGACATGGTTCAACCGGGGCGCCAAGCGCAACGACCTCGTGCTCTACCTCGAGACGTTCGCCCACACCGTCGGCGTGATGCAGCACCGCGATGCCATCGAGCGCGTCGCGTACGAGTGTGCCCAGGACCTCGCTGCCGACGGCGTCGTCTACGCCGAGGTGCGGATGGCGCCCGAGCTGTGCACCGAGGCCGGGTTGACGCTCGACGAGGTGATGCAGGCGATCCTCGACGGCTTCGCCCGCGGCGCGGCAGGCACCGACCTGACGATCTACGCCATCGCCACGGCGATGCGCACGGCGGCGCGCAGCCGCGAGATCGCCGAGCTCGCCGTTCGCTTCCGTGACGCCGGCGTCGTCGGCTTCGACATCGCCGGAGCGGAAGCGGGTTACCCGCCCACCCGCCACCTCGACGCGTTCCAGTACGTGATGCGCGAGAACTTCCACACCACCATCCATGCCGGTGAGGCGTTCGGCCTGCCGAGCATCTGGGAGGCCGTGCAATGGTGTGGCGCCGAGCGCCTCGGTCACGGCGTACGGATCACCGATGACATCACGGGAGACGTCGGCGCCGAGCAGCTCGGCCGTCTCGCCGCCTACGTCCGCGACACACGCATCCCCCTCGAGCTCTGCCCCACGTCGAACGTCAACACCGGCGTCTGCTCGTCGATCGCCGAGCATCCGATCGGCCTGCTCAGGCGGTTGCGGTTCCGCGTCACCGTCAACACCGACAACCGCC
>JAEWHN010000105.1 GCA_023387775.1 Pseudomonadota bacterium
CGATCATGTAGGCCTCGGTGCAGCCGAACACGAACTTGCCCGAAGTGATGTCGACCTGGCCGCCGCCGAAGGAGACGGCGTAGATGCCGTTCTTCACCGAGGTGATGATCTCTTCCGGCGTCATGTCGCCGCCGGTCATGTAGGTGTTGGTCATGCGTGGCATGGGCTCGTGGGCGTAGGATTCGCGCCGGCCGTTGCCGGTGGCGGAAACGCCCATCAGGCGCGCGTTCTGGCGGTCCTGCATGTAGCCGACCAGCTTGCCGTCCTCGATCAGCACGTTGCGGGCGCTGGGCGTGCCTTCGTCGTCGACGGTGATGGAGCCGCGGCGCTCGGCAATCGTGCCATCGTCCACCACGGTGACGCCCTTGGCGGCCACCTGCTGGCCCATCAGGCCGGCAAACGCGGAGGTCTTCTTGCGGTTGAAGTCGCCCTCCAGCCCGTGGCCGACGGCCTCATGCAGCATCACGCCCGGCCAACCGCTGGAGAGAACGATGTCGAACGTGCCGGCGGGGGCAGGGACGGCGCGAAGATTGACCAGCGCCTGGCGCAGAGCCTCATCGGCGGCGAACTGCCAGCTGTCCTCGGCCAGGAATTCGCCAAACCCCTTGCGGCCGCCCATTCCGTAGGAGCCGGTCTCCTGACGGTCGCCTTCGCCGACCACGACGGAGACGTTCATGCGCACCAGCGGGCGCACGTCGCGCACCATCTGACCGTCGGCGCGCATGATCTCGACATGCTGCCAGGAAGAGGTGAGGGCGGCGGTGACCTGACGCACACGCGGGTCCTTGGCGCGCAGCCAGGCGTCGATCTCCTGCAGCAGCTTGGCCTTGGCCTCGAAGGTCGGCGAGGGAATGGGGTTTTCGTCGCCGTAGAGATGGCGGTTGGTGCGCGCGGGCGCCGCGGCAAGCGTGCCGGAATAGCCACCCTTGACCGCCGAAACGGCGTCGGCCGCGCGGCGCAGCGATGCTTCCGACAATTCGCTGGAATGAGCGTAGCCGGTGGCCTCGCCGGCAACCGCGCGAAGGCCAAAGCCCTGATCGGTGTTGAAATTGGCGGTCTTCAGGCGGCCGTTGTCGAACATCAGCGACTCGCTTTCGCGATATTCGAGAAACAGCTCGCCGTCGTCCGTGCCGCCAATGGTTTCGCCGACAATGCGGCGAATCTGATCTTCGGAGATGTCGAAGTGGCCGAGAAGGCTGTTCATGGCGCGTTCGCCTCGCTTGCGAGATGGCAGTCGACCCACGATGTAGGCGCGCCGATGGCTTTCGGCAATGCGAATTGCCGGTTCAATGAAAAAGGGGCGCGATTTGCGCCCCTTCATGCTGCCGGAGCTTCCGCCGGAATCACGGCAGCGCGGCGAAGCCTTCGGAAAAACCCTTGAGGTCGACCGGGATGCCGACGCCTTCTTCCGGCGTCTGGAAGACGATGAAGGTGGCCGAGGTGCCGGTCTTCAGCGTGTCGAGAAGCGGCTTTTCTAGGATGACTTCCGCATAGCAGCCGTCGCCGAAGCAGCGCACGAAATAGGCGCGGCCGATATCCTTGCCATCGATGTTGAGGCCGAGGCCGTTGGGCAGCAGGACGCCGAGCGGCGCCAGGACGCGCAGAATCTCGGCCTTGTTGTCAGCCGTGCGCAGCACCACAACGGAAAGGCCGATTTCCGGCCGGTCCTCGGCGATGACGTTCTGCATCATCACGCATTGCTCGGCGGTGGCGCCGGCCGGGGTGTCGCAGATGATCGACCAGGCGCCATGGGTGGAGCGCACCGAACCGCCCTGCGGCTGGGAAGGCTTTGCCTGAGGCTGCCCGGCCGGCTGTTCCTGGGCGCCTGCCGGCATGGCGAAGCCAGCGAGCGTGGCAAACAGAAAGAACTTCGCCAAGTTTCCCGAAAGGCGAGGGATCATGATGGCTCCATTGCGAATCGCACGACACCGAGCGTGACAACTAAAACTATACGGCAACAGGATGGCCGAACCAACCAATTGCGCCGTTTCGGGGTCTTTGCAGCCAGTTGGCTGAGGGAGGGGGAAAGGGTGGTTCTTTCCGAAAGACCAGCATAGAGGCTGTGAACAACTCTTGGAAGCAGGGACTTCCGCGTGCTTGCGCGCAAAAATGCCGCACGGGTTCTTGTGCTCCTTTCTTGCGGTCGGAAAGAGAGTATGGTTTGAACCCACATTAGGACCATCGGGATTCCCGTCCCGATGCGCTTTATCATTCGTGCGGACGTAAGCACGAAATTGGGAGACAAAGAGGGCGATGAAAAAAATCCTTGCAAGTGCTGGCGCCGCGGCAGCTTTTTTCGCCAGCGCTGCGGCTTACGCGGCGCAGCCGACGCCTTGGCAGACCGGGTTCCAGCCTGCCGCCACGGGCATTATGGAGCAGATCTCGTGGTTTGAGCAGTACACCCTGTGGTTCATTGTGCCGATCACGCTCCTGGTGCTGCTGCTGCTGTTGTACTGCGTCCTGCGCTTCCGCGCCGCGGCAAACCCTGTTCCGTCGCGCACGAGCCACAATACGCTTATCGAGGTCATCTGGACCGTCGGTCCGGTTGTCGCTCTGCTGTTCATCGCTGTTCCCTCGTTCCAGTTGCTGACCGCGCAGTATTCGCCGGGCGAAGAGGCCAAGGTGACGGTCAAGGCGACCGGCAACCAGTGGAACTGGGACTACGAGTATCAGACTGACGAGCCCTTCTCCTTCAACTCCGCGATGCTGGCCGACGCCGACCGCGCCGCGGAAGGCAAGGAGGATCTGGCCGTCTATCCGCGTCTTCTCGCGGTCGACAACGAGATCGTCGTGCCTGTGGATACGATGGTTCGTGTGCTCGTGACCGCCAGCGACGTCATTCATGCCTTCGCCATGCCGGCTTTCGGTGTGAAGACGGACGCCGTGCCGGGTCGTATCAACGAGATCTGGTTCAAGGCGAAGAAGGAAGGCCTGTATTACGGCCAGTGCTCCGAGCTTTGCGGCAAGGACCACGCCTTCATGCCGATCGCCGTGCGCGTCGTTTCGGACAAGCAGTACGAGACCTGGGCTGCGCAGGCCAAGACTGATTTGAACGGTGCCAACAAGGCGTTGATGGCTGAGATTGAATCCACTGCAAAGGTGGCGGCCGCCGGCAATTGATGCTGCGTCCGAATAGAAATTAGGAATGGAGCGGAACATGGCAGGCGCTGCAGTTCACGACATCCACGATCACAAGCCGCGTGGCTTGGTTCGCTGGTTGTATTCGACCAACCATAAAGACATCGGCACCCTCTACCTGATCTTCGCGATCTTTGCCGGCATCATCGGCGGCTTCATGTCGGTGATGATCCGCTGGGAGCTGGCCGAGCCGGGTATCCAGATTTTCCACGGCCTCGCGTCGATGGTCTATGGCCTCGAGGGGGATGCCGCGATCGACTCCGGCAAGCACATGTTCAATGTGTTCACCACCATGCACGGCCTCATCATGATCTTCTTCATGGTGATGCCCGCGCTGATCGGCGGCTTCGCCAACTGGATGGTCCCGATCATGATCGGTGCGCCGGACATGGCGTTCCCACGCATGAACAACATCTCGTTCTGGCTGCTGATTCCTGCCTTCATCCTGCTCTTGATGTCGTTCTTCGTCCCCGGCCCGGCCGGTGGATGGGGTGTCGGCGGCGGCTGGACGATGTATCCGCCCTTCTCGACCTCGGGCCAGCCCGGCCCCGCGATGGACCTGGCGATCCTTTCGGTTCACATCGCCGGCGCTTCGTCGATCCTGGGTGCGATCAACTTCATCACCACGATCTTCAACATGCGCGCTCCCGGCATGACGCTGCACAAGATGCCGCTGTTTGCCTGGGCCGTGCTGATCACCGCGTTCCTGCTGCTGCTGTCGCTGCCGGTTCTGGCTGGTGGCATCACCATGCTGCTGACCGACCGCAACTTCGGCACCGCGTTCTTCTCCCCGGAAGGCGGCGGCGACCCGATCCTGTACCAGCACCTGTTCTGGTTCTTCGGTCACCCGGAAGTCTACATCCTGATCCTGCCGGGCTTCGGCATCGTCAGCCACATCATCGCGACCTTCTCGCGCAAGCCGATCTTCGGCTACCTGGGCATGGCCTACGCCATGGTCGCGATCGGCGCAGTCGGCTTCATCGTGTGGGCTCACCACATGTACACCACCGGCCTGTCGCTCGATACGCAGCGCTACTTCGTGTTCGCCACCATGGTGATTGCGGTGCCGACCGGCGTGAAGATCTTCTCGTGGATCGCCACGATGTGGGGCGGCTCGATCTCCTTCAAGGCGCCGATGCTGTGGTCGATCGGCTTCATCTTCATGTTCACCGTCGGCGGCATGACCGGCGTGCAGTTGGCCAATGCCGGCCTCGACCGCTCGCTGCATGACACCTACTACGTCGTGGCGCACTTCCACTACGTGCTGTCGCTGGGTGCCGTGTTCGCCATCTTCGCGGCCTGGTACTACTGGTTCCCGAAGATGACCGGCTACATGTACTCGCCGGTGATCGCCAACACCCACTTCTGGATCACGTTCATCGGCGTGAACCTGATCTTCTTCCCGCAGCACTTCCTGGGTCTGGCCGGCATGCCGCGCCGCTACATCGACTATCCGGATGCGTTTGCGGGCTGGAACCAGGTGTCGTCCTACGGCTCCTATATGTCAGCCTTCGCCTTCCTGGTCTTCCTGTTCGGCGTCTTCGAGGCTTTCGCCAAGAAGCGCGTGGCCGGGGCCAATCCGTGGGGCGAAGGTGCGACCACGCTGGAATGGCAGCTGTCTTCGCCGCCGCCGTTCCACCAGTGGGAAGAACTGCCGCGCATCAAGTAAGAAGCGCATGACAAACGCGAAACCGCCGGTCGCCGGCGGTTTCGACAAACAGAAATGGACCCGGTTGGTATGGCCCTGGTTGAAAAGAGCACGTTGCACGATGGTGGTTTCCGCATGTCGGAAGCCACGGCCGGCGATTTCATCGCGCTGCTGAAGCCGCGCGTGATGTCGCTCGTCGTGTTCACCGCCTTTGTCGGCCTGATGGCCGCCCCGGTGTCCATAAATCCGTTCATCGCCGTCGTGGCCATACTGGCCATCGCGATCGGGGCAGGGGCCTCGGGCGCGCTGAACATGTGGTACGACGCCGATATCGACGCCGTCATGACGCGCACCGCCAAGCGGCCCGTGCCGTCGGGCCGCGTGCTCCCCGGCGAAGCGCTGGGCTTCGGTGTCATTCTCTCGATATTGTCGGTGCTGACGCTGGGCGTGCTGGTCAACTGGGTTTCGGCCGCGCTGCTCGCCTTCACCATCTTCTTCTATGCGGTGGTCTACACGATCTGGCTGAAGCGCTGGACGCCGCAGAACATCGTCATCGGCGGCGCCGCCGGCGCCTTCCCGCCGATTGTCGGCTGGGCGGCCGCGACCGGCTCGATCAGCCTGGAAAGCGTCATTCTTTTCCTGATCATCTTCCTGTGGACCCCGCCGCACTTCTGGGCGCTGGCGTTGTTCAAGTCGGAAGACTACAGCCGGGCCGGCGTGCCTATGATGCCGAACGTGGCGGGTGCAGCCTCCACGCGCCGCCAGATCTTCGCCTATACGCTGTTGACCGCGCCGGTTGGCGTGCTGCCCTGGCTGCTCGGCTATACCTCCGTGGCCTACGGTGTCGTGGCGATCGCGCTTGGCCTCGGCTTCATCTGGTATGCCTGGAAAGTGCTGCTCATGCCTGACAGCGACAGGGCCATGAAGCCCGCCAAGGCAATGTTCGGCTATTCGCTGCTCTACCTGTTCGGCATCTTCGCCGCCTATCTCGCGGACAGCATCGTCGAGCGCATGCTCGCGATGCCAGGACTATAGCCATGACAAAGCCTGAGATGGTTACCCTCACCGAAACCCAGCGCAAGGCGCGCCGCAGCCGCTCGATCGCGATCGGGCTCGGGCTTGCCCTTCTGGTGGTCATCTTCTACGTCGCAACGATCATCAAGTTTGGTCCGGCGATTCTGGACCGTACGTTTTGAGGGTCGCCATGAACCGTGACAACGTGACGACAACCGACCAGAAGACGCAAAGCTCCAACAAGCGGGTCGCTGGCATCTGCCTGGCGTTCATCGCCGGCATGGTTGGCATGTCCTATGCGGCGGTGCCGCTCTACTCGATGTTCTGCCGGGTGACCGGGTACGGCGGCACGACGCAGCGCGTCGAACAGTATTCCGACCGGGTGCTGGACCAGAAGGTGACCATCCGCTTCGACGCCAACACGGCGGGCGGGCTGCCCTGGTCGTTCAAGCCGGTGGCGCGCGAGATCTCCATCAAGATCGGCGAGACCGCGCAGGCGCACTACACGGCAACCAACAGCTTCGATGTGCCCACCGCCGGCCGCGCGACCTTCAACGTCACGCCCGAACTGGCAGGCGCATATTTCAACAAGGTGGAGTGCTTCTGCTTCACCGACACGACCTTGAAGCCCGGCGAATCGCTGGACATGCCGGTGGTCTTCTACGTCGATCCCGACATCGTCAACGTGCCGGAACTGAAGGACGTGATGACGATCACCCTTTCTTACACTTTCTTCCCGATTGAGGGGGCAAAGCCGATGGCCAACGCGCCGCAGGCCGGATACCTCAAGACAAACGAAAACACCGACGGAAACCTCGGGGGCTGAGATGGCTGACGCGCATTCCAAACCACAACACGACTATCACATCATAGATCCTAGCCCGTGGCCCCTGCTGGGTTCCATCGGCGCTCTTGTCATGGCCATTGGCGGCGTCGCCTGGATGCAGGCCATGAAGCAGGGCAGCTTCCCGTTCCTGGGCCTCGACCTGGCACATGCCAGGTACTGGGTCTTTGCGGTGGGCGTGCTCATCGTTCTCTACACCATGTATGCGTGGTGGTCGGACACGGTGAAGGAAGCGCACGAGGGACACCACACCCGCGTGGTCTCGCTGCACCTGCGCTATGGCATGATCATGTTCATCGCCTCTGAGGTGATGTTCTTCGTTGCCTGGTTCTGGGCGTTCTTCGACGCCAGCCTGTTCCCGGCCGAGACCGAGCAATACGCTCGCGCCGCCTACACCGGCGGCATCTGGCCGCCGAAGGGCATCGAAGTTCTCGATCCCTTCCACCTGCCGCTCTACAACACCATCATCCTGCTGCTATCGGGCACGGCCGTGACCTGGGCTCACCACGCTCTGCTGCACAACGACCGCAAGGGGCTGGTGAACGGTCTGGCGATCACGGTTGGCCTTGGCGTGCTGTTCACCTTCGTGCAGGCCTACGAATACATTCACGCGCCGTTCAACTTCCACGACTCGAT
>JAEWHN010000107.1 GCA_023387775.1 Pseudomonadota bacterium
GGACAGGGCGGTGCTGAACGCCGTCCACAAGGGCATGAAGAACATGCGTACGCCCAACCTCGATCTGAAGATCGACGTCGGCCCGCTGCGCTTCCGGCGCAATCTCGGCCAGCTGATCGCCGCCGAGAGCGCAGACAAGCAGGCCGCCGAATGAACGCAGTCGCGGGCGTCGAAGTCGCCGGCAGAAGCGGCTTTCGCGAACTGAAGGTTGTCGCCAAGGTTCGCGAAAGCAGCATCATCACCTCGTTCCATCTGGAGCCGCTGCAGCCGGAGGGCTGGCGCGGCTTTGCGCCCGGTCAGTTCCTGGTCTTCAAGCTTCCGGTTGAAGGCGAGCGCGGCTTCGTGCTGCGCAACTACAGCGTCTCGTGTTCGCCGGCCGCGCCCGGCCGCTATCGCATCACCGTCAAGAAGGAGCCGGCAGCGGCGCCCGACCTGCAGCCGGGCCTGTGCTCTTCCTTCCTGCACGACCGCATCGAGGTGGGCGATGTGCTTTTGGCGGAAGGGCCGCGCGGCGACTTCGTGCTCGACGACACGAGCGCGCGGCCGGTGGTGCTTTTGAGCGGCGGCGTCGGGCTCACCCCCATGGTCTCGATGCTGCATGCGCTCGCCGGCACAGGGCGCCGGGTTTTCTTCATCCATGCCTGTGACAGCGGCGAGGTGCATGCCCTGCGCGACGAGGTGGAGGCCGTGGCGGCATCGCGCGACGGCATCTCAGTGCATTTCTGCTACCGTTTCCCGACCGTGGCTGACCGCGCCGCCGCGCGCCACCACAGCGAGGGGGTTATCAGCCGCGAGCTGCTGCAGCGCCTGCTGCCGCTCGACGACTACGAGGTCTATCTCTGCGGGCCGCCGCCCTTCATGCAGGCGATGTATGGCACGCTGCGCGGGCTGGGCATTGCCAGGGAGCGCATCGCCTACGAGTTTTTTGGCCCCGCTACCATGCTTGAGGCCGACTGGGCGCGACCCGCCGTCGAGGCTCCGCCGGCGCGGCAAGGCGAGGCCGCGGCTGCGGGCGACCAGATCACCATCGAGTTCCGCCGCTCGGGTCGCACAGCCGTCTGGGACGACAGCGCGGAATCCCTGCTGTCCTTTGCCGAGGACCAGGGCCTGGCGCCGGACTTCTCCTGCCGCGCGGGCGTGTGCAGCACCTGCAAGTCACGCCTGATCGAAGGCGAGGTCGCCTATTTCGAGGAGCCGCTCGACGAATTGTCGGCCGACGAGGTGCTGCTGTGCTGCTCGAAGCCGAAGGGTTCGCTCGTCATCGACATCTGAGGCAGGCAGCGCCGCGGCCCAAAAGAGCCGCGTGCGATAGCTGCGCCGCGCGGCCTCTTGCCAGCGCCTTGGATTGCAGCGTTAGATCAAGCGCATGCGCAAGGGCGACCTCATTGCAGGCGTTTCCGTGGCCGGCCTGTTGCTGCCGGAAGCGGTGGCCTACGCATCGATTGCCGGCTTGCCGCCGCAGCGTGCCATCCTGGCCGGCATTGCAGGTTGCCTGACCTACGCCGCCTTCGGCCGCAGCCGCTTCGCCATCGTCTCGCCGACCTCTTCTTCCGCCGCAATCCTGGCGGCGACGCTCGCGTCGATCCCGGGCGTCGATGGCTTCAAGCCGGCCCTTGCCACAATCGTGGTTGCGCTGGCCGGGTGCCTCTTCCTGTTTGCCGCCGCAGCCCGACTAGGCGGCTTCACCGGCTTCATCTCGCGTCCGGTTCTGCGCGGCTTTGCCTTCGGACTGGCCATAACCATCATCATCCATCAGCTGCCGCGGCTTGCCGGCGTGGAGATCTCCGCACCCGATATCTGGTCCCTGCTCGCCAGGCTGGCCGCCGCACTTCCGCAATGGAACCCGGCGAGCCTAGCGATCGGTGCCCTCGCGCTGGTCGCGCTCCTGCTGCTGAAGCGCTTTCCGGCAGTGCCCGGCGCCTTTCTGGTGCTGGCGGCGGGGATAGCCGTATCGCTGGGCCTCGGGCTGCCGGGTCAAGGCGTTGCTGTGGTGGGCGCGATCAACCTCGAGCCCCGCTGGCCGACATTCCCGGCGCTTGGCTGGCCGGACTATGCGACGCTTGCCCAGTTCACCGTGCCGCTGGTGCTGATCCTGTTTGCCGAATCCTGGGGCACCATCCGGGCGCTGGCGCTGCGCCACGGCGATTCCGTCGAGCCCAACCGCGAGCTCGGCGCGCTCGGCTTTGCCAATCTTGCCGCCGCGGTCGTGCAGGGCATGCCCGTAGGAGCCGGCTTTTCGGCCGGCTCGGCAAGCGAGGCGGCCGGCGCCAAGACCCGCGCGACCGCCGTGATCGCCGGCCTCGGGCTTGCCGTGCTGATCGCCTTCGCCGCGCCGCTCGTCGCGCAACTGCCGCAGGCGGTGCTGGCCGCCGTGGTCATCGCCGCGCTCACCCATTCGCTCGGCCTCGCGCCCTTCCTGCGGCTGTGGCGGCTTGGACGGGATTTCTACATTGCCGTCGGCGCGGCCGCCTCGGTGCTGCTGCTTGGCGTGCTTGCCGGCATGCTGGTGGCAATAGCGCTATCGCTGATTGCGCTGGTGCAGCGCCTCGCCACGCCGCATGTCGCGCGCCTCGGCCAGGTCGGCAACACGCATGACTATGTCGACGTCGCGCGCCACGAAGACGCCGTGCTGCCGAAAGGAATTGCTATCTGGCGCCCGACCGAGCCGTTGTTCTTCGCCAATGCAGACCGGACCTTTGCCGTGATCCGCAACAAGGTCGCGGCCGAGCCGACGGTCAGGGCGGTCGTGGTCAGCCTCGAGGAAAGTGCGGAGTTCGACAGCACCGCGCTCGATGCCTTGCTGGAATTCGACCGCGCCATATCTGCAACCGGCGTGAGGGTACAGCTTGCCCGGCTGCACCACCGCGTCAGCGACCTGCTGCTCGCGGCCGGCGCGGCCGATCTTCAGGCACGCAGCAGCTACAGCGTCGACGATGCGGTCCGGGCCGTGTCCGCATCGATCCAGGACCAGGGAGGTTGCCATCATGAAGCGTGACGTCGAGCCGCTGCTTCACCCGGTCGAGATCGCCACTTTGCGGCCCACGCAGATGACGGTCGGCTATCGCGAAGTTTCCCAGAAGCGCGTCGAGTGGCGCAGGCGTTCGGAAGAGGGCGGGTCGGAGTTCCTGGGGCATCACATGGTGCCGGCGGTGCTGGGCCCGAAGCAGCGGCACTATCTGATCGACAATCACCATCTCGTCCGCGCGCTTCACGAGGAAAAGGTCGAGCATGTGCTGGTGAGGCTCGTCGCCGATCTCAGCACGCTCCCCAAGCCGTCATTCTGGACGTTCATGGACAACCGCAATTGGCTGCACCCCTACGATGCCGCGGGGAAACGAAAGCCGCTCGACCGGCTTCCGAAGGCCATCGATGGTCTTGCCGACGACCCCTACCGCTCGCTTGCCGGAGCCCTGCGCAGGGCAGGAGGCTACGGCAAGGACGCCACGCCCTATTCGGAGTTCCTCTGGGC
>JAEWHN010000180.1 GCA_023387775.1 Pseudomonadota bacterium
CTTCCACGCAGTGGGGGGTGCGCTTCAGCCATTCGCGGTCGCGGCGCATGTTGGGGCGATGCGCGTCATGAACCCATATCACCGGGGCGCCTGCCTTGCGGGCGGCTTCGATCACGCTAAGCTGCGGCGCCACCAGCGTCTCATAGCCCGGCAGCACCATCGCGCCGCCCGGCTTGCAGAAATCGTTTACCATATCCACTACGATCACCGCGGCGCGGGCCGGGTCGAGGCTGATGCTGCCGTCATGGCGGTGCGACGAAAAGCTATCCGTGGTCATGGTAGAAACCCTTCAGCATGTGCCAATTGTTTGTGTACATACAAAAACCCTGCCGCCGGCGAAGTCAATCCCGCAGCGTGGCGCCACGCTGCAAAGAGCGACCGTGTCACCAACTTTAGCCTCTGAGCGCGATTTGGGCATGCAGCGCTCCATTGACAAGATGGGGGATTATGCTCTTCGAATTGTATGACCATCAATGATATTGTGCACGGAGGCCGACTCAAGGGATCGCCGCAGGGCGTTCCGGCGGCAAGTTCCGGGTTCGTCGCGCCACAGAGAAGGAGCCGATATGAAAATCGTCGTAACAGGATCGAGCGGCCTGCTGGGCCGGCACGTCGCCAGGGCGCTGGTGGGGGCCGGGCACGAGGTGCTGGGCATCGACATGGCCCCACCCAGCACTGGCGGCTGGCAGCATGTCACGGCAGACCTCACCGACCTCGGCGCCACGCTGCAGCTCATCGGCGCTTGCGAGGCGGTGGTGCATATCGCCGCCATCCCGCGGCCGACCGGGCGGGCCCCGGCCGAGGTTTTCCGCACCAATCTCGCGGCCGCCTACAATGTGGTCGAGGCAGCGGTGAAGGCCGGCGCCTCGCGCTTCGTCTATGCCTCCTCCTTCAGCGTGCTCGGCTATCCTTTTGCCGAAAATTTCCGCGCCCCGCACTACCTGCCGATCGACCAGAACCATCCCATCGGCGCGCAGGATGCCTATGGCCTGTCGAAATGGCTGGGCGAGGAGGTGGTGGAAGCGGCCGTGCGCCGCGGTGCCTTCTCGGCGGTCAGCCTGCGCATGCCATGGATCCAGACGCCGGAGACCTTCTTCAACGAGGTTGGTCCGCGCCGCATGCAGGCCGATTCCGCGCGCGACCTGTGGAGCTATCTCGACGCCCGCGATGCCGCCGACGCCTTCCTCAAGGCGCTTGCCTGGAAGGGCGAGGGGCACCTGCGCACCTTCCTCAGCGCTGCCGACAGCTATTCCGAGGAAGAAACCGCGGTGCTGGCCGAGCGTGCATTTCCGGGCGTGCCGTTCTCTCAGGCAATCCCCGGCCATGGCTCGGTGTTCGACATTGCCCATGCGCGCGAAACGCTGGGCTTCGAGCCGCGCCATTCCTGGCGCTCGTACAAGAATTCCTGAAGGAGACGAGCATGAATCGCTTTGAAAACAAGGTCGTCGTCGTCACCGGCGGCGCAGGCGCCATCGGCAGTGCGGCCGTGCGCCGCTTCCTCGAAGAGGGCGCGCGGGTGGCCGTCGTCGATCGCGACGGCGCCCGGGCCGAGGCATTCGCCGCCGAACTCGGCGAGCGCACGCTGGCCGTTGCCGCCGATGTTTCCGACGAGGCCGAGGTCAAGCGCGCGATCGACAAGGTTGTCTCCACCTTCGGCCGTCTCGACGTGGTGTTCAACAATGCCGGCATCTCCGGTCAGGTGGCGCCGGTGCACCAGCTTGCGGTCGAGGACTGGGACGCGATCGTGCGCATCAACCTGCGCAGCGTCTTCCTGGTCATGAAGGCTTCGCTCAACGCCATGATCGACGGCAAGATAGAGGGCTCCATCGTCAATATGGGCTCCTCGATGGCCGGCTGGGACGTGCTTTCCGGCGGCGCCGGCTACGCTTCGACCAAGCATGGCGTGGTCGGCCTGACGCGCGTGGCAGCGCTTGACGCCGCGCCCTACGGCATCCGCATCAACGCGATCTGCCCCGGCGTGATCGAGACGACGCTGGGGGTGCCGGCGGCGGATCGCCAGGCCTATCAGGCCGGCATCCAGCGCTTTGCCAACCGCATTCCGCTGCGCCGCATCGGCCAGCCGGAGGATGTCGCGGCTGCGGTGGCGTTCCTCGCCTCTGACGAGGCCCGGCACATCACAGGCGTCGACTGGCTGATCGATGGCGGCCAGACGCTGCAAAGCTGGGCCAATGCTCCCGAGGCGGAAGCCTATCCGCGCCACCGGTAGTCGAAACCATCAATGCCCTCCGGGCGGCGCTATGCTGTCCGGGAGCTCTATGGGCGCGCGGCCTCCGCCAGCCGCGCCACATGCTCGGCGATCGCCAGGCTCGAGGTCAGGCCGGGGCTCTCGATGCCGAACAGGTTGACGACGCCCGCCGCCCCATGCACCTCCGGCCCCTGGATCACGAAATCCGCATTCGGCTCTCCCGGGCCCGAAAGTTTCGGGCGGATGCCGCTATAGGTCGGGCTCAAACTGCCGTCGGCCAGATCGGGCCAGTATTTCCTTATCTCGCCGTAAAAATGTTCGGCGCGGCGCGGGTCGACCCTGTAGTCCAGCCCCTCCACCCATTCGACGTCCGGACCAAAACGGGCCGAGCCGTTGAGGTCTAGCGTCAGGTGGACCCCGAGGCCGCCCGGCTCCGGCACCGGATAGATCAGCCGCGAGAAGGCCGGCCGGCCCGTCACCGAAAAATAGTTGCCCTTGGCATAGCGCAGCGGTGGCGCGAAGTTGCCGTCGAAGCCCTTCAGCGAGCGGGCGATCGCGTTGGCTGAAAGCCCGGCCGCGTTGATGAAGCGCCTTGCCGCGATCTCGAATTCGCCGCCGGCGCTGTCGCGCGTCTGCAGCACCACGCGGTCTGGCTCCAGCCGTCCGGAGGCGATACGGGTGTTGAGCGAGAGGAAGCAGCCATGTTCCTCGGCCTCGCCCAGCAGGGCCAGCATCAGCCCGTGGCTGTCGATGATGCCGGTCGAGGGCGACAGCAGTGCCGCCGTGCAGCGCAGCGACGGCTCCAGCGCCTGCGCCTCAGCGGCGGAAAGCGGCACCAGATCGTCGACGCCGCAGGCACGCGCCCTGTCGACGATTGTAGCAAGCGTCGGCTCCTGGTCGGCGTGGGTCGCCACGATCAGCTTGCCGCAGCGGCGGTGGGGCACGTTGCGCTCTAGCGCGAAGCGGTAGAGCTTTTCGCGGCCTTCCACGCAAAACTTCGCCTTCAGCGAGCCGGGCTGGTAGTAGAGCCCGGCATGGATCACCTCGGAATTGCGCGAGCTGGTCTGCGTGCCGATGGCGTCTTCGGCCTCGATGACGATCGTCTCCCAGCCGAGCCTGGAAACCTCGCGGGCGATGGCCAGGCCGATGACGCCCGCACCCGCGATGATGCAGTCGACCTGTTCCATCTCAGTCCGCAGCCCCGTTCTGCCGGCGCATGATCACCTGCTCGATGATCGTCTTTCCCGCGTCGCCAATGTCCTCGACGATGGCGCGCTCGGCCGCGTCCGGGTCCTTGGCGAGGATGGCCTCGAGCACCTGGTAATGATGGTCGATCATGATGCGCCCGCCGGCCTGGTAGGCTTCGGCGATCAGCGGCCCCATCTGAAGCCAGAGGCGGTTGAGTATGCCGCGCAGCACCACCATGTCGGCGATTTCGGCCAGCGCGAAATGGAACACCTGGTTCATTTCGAGGGCCCGGCTCCAGTCCTTGGCGGCAATCGCGCGCTCGTTGCGCTCGATCAGATAGCGCAGCCGGGCAGTGTCCTGCGTGCCTGCCTTGAGGGCGGCTTCGCGCGCGGCCAGCCCCTCCAGCTTCATCCTGATCTGCCGGATTTCCTTGTAGCGCTCCATGGTCAGGAGCGGCACGCGCACTTCGCGTGCCGATTTCTGCACCAGCGCCTCGTCCTGGATCAGCCGCAGGATCGCGTCCCGCACCGGGGTCACGCTGGTGCCGAGGGACTGGGCTATGTCGCGTATGGTCAGGCGGGCATCGGGGGCAAAGCGCCCCTTCATCAGCGCCTCCGACATGCGGGCGTAGACGCTTTCGCCGAGATTCTCGTGTTCAAGGGTCTGGAAGTTGAAGTTTGCGTTCATCGTTTACGGCATCCCACGCAACCCGGCGCGTATCCCTAAAGTGCCGCATTGACAACATAATTTCCGAAATACATGATGCATCACACAGCAAATTTTTGGAATTTGCAAGGGTGATTCTCCGCCGCTTCTCGCAGGCCAGGCAGGACCCTCCAGTGCAAGGCCAAGAATGCCGCGCAGTCGCGGTGCTGAAACACAGGAACGCATCATGGACGCCCAACCCAATTCCCCGGAAGCACGTGATATCCGCTATCACCTTCACGCCTACACCAATATGCGTCGGCACCAGGAAGTCGGCCCGCTCATCATCGAGAAGGGCGACGGCATCTATGTCGAGGACAACACCGGCAAGCGCTACATCGAGGCGATGGCCGGCTTGTGGAGCGTGGCGGTCGGCTTCTCGGAGCCCCGGCTGGTCGAGGCCGCAACGCGGCAGATGAAGCAGCTGCCCTTCTATCACAACTTCACCCACAAGTCGCATTCGGTCGTCATCGACCTGGCCGAGAAGCTGGTGACGATGGCGCCTGTGCCGATGAGCAAGGCCTTCTTCACCAACTCCGGGTCCGAGGCCAACGACACGGCCATGAAGATGATCTGGTATCGCTCCAATGCGCTCGGCCAGCCGCAGCGCAAGAAGATCATCAGCCGCAAGCGCGGCTATCACGGCGTCACCATTGCCTCGGCCAGCCTCACCGGCCTGCCGAACAACCAGATCTCCTTCGACCTGCCGATCGCCAATGTCCTGCACACTTCGTGCCCGCACTACTGGCGCGAGGCGCTGCCGGGCGAGAGCGAGGACCAGTTCACGACGCGGCTTGCCGACGATCTCGAGAAGCTGATCCTGGCCGAGGGGCCGGAAACCGTCGCCGCCTTCATCGGCGAGCCGGTGATGGGCGCGGGCGGCGTCGTGGTTCCGCCGGCCGGCTACTGGGAAAAGATCCAGGCGGTGCTGGCCAAGTACGACATCCTGCTGGTGGCCGACGAGGTCATCTGCGGCTTCGGCCGCACCGGCGAGATGTTCGGCTCGCAGACCATGGGCATGCGGCCCGACATCATCGTTATGTCCAAGCAGCTGTCCTCGTCCTACCTGCCGATCTCGGCGCTGATGATCAACGAGCGCGTGTTCGAGCCGATGGCCGATGAAAGCAATCGCATCGGCACCTTCGGCCACGGCTTCACCGCCGGCGGTCATCCGGTCGCCGCAGCGGTCGCGCTTGAGAACATCCGCCTGATCGAAGAGCGCAACCTGGTCGACAACGCCCGCGAGGTCGGTGCCTACATGCAGCAGCGCCTGCGCGAACTGGCTTCGCACGAGCTGGTCGGCGAAGTGCGCGGCATCGGGCTCATCGCGGCGATCGAGACGGTGGCCGACAAGGCGACCAAGGCGCCGTGGGGCCAGGTCGGTGCGCTGGGCGCGCTGGTCAACGGCCAGCTGCAGCAGAACGGCGTGATCTCCCGCGCCATGGGCGACTCGATCGCCTTCTGCCCGCCGCTGATCATCACCAGGGCGCAGGTCGACGACATCGTCGCCGCGCTCCGCACGTCGCTCGACGCGGCGCTGGCTCAGGTCAAGGCCTGATCCCAAGCCACCAACAAAGAACCCGGCAAGAAGGAATTCTTGCCGGGTTATTTCTTTTTGAACGGTGCGAAGGCTGTGCTGTTGGCTGCGGCCCTGCATGGCCAATCGGTTCTGAATAGCAGTCTCTACGGGCGCTCAGGCGAAAGTCGCGGTCACGCCAGCGCCTGGCGGCGCGAACGCTGCCAGCGCCACAGGTCGCGGCCGAGAATGCCGAGCACGGTCAGCGAGATCAGGATCACCGAAATCGCCGCGATCGCCGGGTCGACATTGTCGCGCATGCCGTTCCACATCTGGCGCGGCAGGGTCACCACGTTGAAGCTGGTGATGAACAGCGTCACCGAAATCTCTTCCCACGACAGGATGAAGGCGAAGAACGCTGCCGAGATGATGCCGAACCTGGCGTTGGGCAGCACCACCCGGAAGATCGACTGCCACAGCGAGGCGCCAAGGCCGCGTGCGGCCATGTCGATGCGCCTGTCGATCTGGCTGAGCGAAACCATGAAGGTGACCAGCGCAAAGGGCGTCGCCACGATGACATGGGCGAGGATCACGCCGCCGATGCTGTCGAAGCCGATCCAGGGTGCGATGTCGATCAGGTTCGTCTCGAAGAAATAGAGGATGATGGCCGAGACCACCGGCGGCATCACCATCGGCAGGAACACCAGCGCGGCGAGCGCCATGGTGAAGCGGTTGCGCTTGTACCAGAGGCCGAGACCGAACAGGACGGCCAGCACGGTGGAGATCGCAGCACTTGCCACGGCGATGCCGAGGCTGAGCTTGATGCTGTCCAGCCACACCGGGTTGGTCAGCAGCGCCTCGTAGTGGCGCAGCGACCAGTTGCCCTTCGGCATGGAGAGATAGCGCGCCCCGGTGAAGGACACCGGCACGATGGCCAGGAGCGGCATCAGCAGGAAGATGATCGTCAGGTAGACGATGACGGCGCTGACCCAGCCCGGCTTGTCGGTACCGTTTGCGTGTGCGCTCATCGCCTTACCCCACCAGTTTGTCTATGCGCGAGACCTTGTGCAGCAGCGCACCCAGCGCTGCCACGATCGCCAGCAGGATCACGCTGATCGCCGCGGCCAGGCCCCAGTTCACGGTCTGGAACAGCTGCAGATAGATGAATTCCGCCACCATCACGCTGCGGCCGCCCGAGAGGATCGCCGGCGTGATGAAGAAGCCGAGCGCGAACACGAAGACGATGATCGCCGCACCCAGCACGCCGGGCATGGTCATCGGTAGCGTCACCTTCCAGAAGATGCGCATGCGCCCGGCACCAAGGCCGCTTGCCGCCTGCAGCACGCGCGGATCGACCTGGCGCAGCGCCGAGGCCAGCGGGAAGACCGCGAACGGAATGAGGAAATGCGTCATGCCGATGATGCTGCCGAGCTCGTTGCGCACCAGCGCCAGCGGCTCCTTGATCAGGCCGACGCTCATCAGGCTTTCATTGATGATGCCGTTGTTGCGCAGCAGGATGAGCCAGCCGAAGGCGCGGATCAGCACCGAGATCCAGAACGGGATCAGCACGCAATATTCGATCAGCCGCTGCCGCCGGGGCGGGCCGAACACCCAGTTGTAGGCGATGGCGTAGGCCAGCGTCACCGAAACGGCGGTCACGATCACGCAGATGCGCAGCGTGCGGATGAGCACCGCCTGCACGGTCGGGTCGGTGAAGATGCGGATATATTGGCCGAAGCCCGGCTCCGGGTCGGTCACGCTCCACTTCGCCACCATCAGGAACGGCAGCACATAGGCGACGACCAGAAAGAGCGGCAGGGGAGCCAGCAGGACGGCGTAACGCATCCAGGATCGGGACATGATCAAGGCTCTCCTGACGCTTTCGGATCATTTTGGAGGAGCGGCGCTTGTCGCTCCTCCTTGCTGATTGGTTCTTACTTCGAAACCAGGGCCAGGAATTTTTCCAGGGCCGCGGAGTAGTTGTCGGCATACCATTCGGCGTTGAGCGCGACCTGCTTGGCAAGCGCCTCGGCAGAAGCACAGTTCAGCGCCTTCTGGTCGTCGGCGATCAGCGCGTCGGTCTCGGGGTTGGCCGGGCCGTTGCCCATCTGCTCGAACAGGACGAGCTGGTTTTCCGGCTTCTGCGACTCGGCGATGAACTTCATCGCATTGTCCTTGCCGGCCGGGTTGCCCTTGATGACGATCCAGGTGCTCGAATTGACGAAGCCGCCGTCGAAGCCCCACTTGATCTGGCCGCCGGTGTCCTTCTCCAGCAGCATGGCGCGGGTGTTCCAGATGTAGCCCATCGAGGCTTCGCCTTCGAGCAGCAGCTGCTGGCTTTCGGCACCCGAGCCCCAGAAGCTGATGATGTGCGGCTTCAGCGCCTCGATCTTGGCCAGCGCCCGGTCGATGTCGAGCGGGTAGAGCTCTTCCGGCTTCACGCCGTCGGCCAGCAGCGCCGCCTCGAGCATGCCGTTCATCCACTTGTACATGGTGCGCTTGCCCGGGAACTTCTCGACGTCCCAGAAGTCGGCCGGCGAGGTCGGGGCCGCGTCGCCGAACTTCGAGGCGTCGTAGGCAAGCACGTAGGAGAAGAAGTAGCCCGGCGTACCGAACTCGAAGTCGAAGCCCTCGCGCAGCTTGGTGCGGTCGACGACGTTGTAGTCGATGGCTTCCAGCGCGCCCTGCTTGCCGAAGTCGATGCTGAGGTTGGCGTCGGCGTCGACCACGTCCCAGATCACCTTCTTGCTGGTGATCTGCGCCTTGATGGCGCCTTCCGTCGGCCCGCTGCCGTCGATGCGAACCGGAATGCCGGTGTCCTTGGTGAAGCTGTCGCCGAAGGCGCGGGCAAAGGTCTCGAGCGCGTCGCCGCCCCAGTTGGCAAGCACCAGCTGGTCGGCCGCGAAGGCCATCTTGCTGCGCATTGCCAGCGGCACGCTCAGCAGCACCGCGGCGGCCTTCACGAAGCTGCGGCGGTCGATCTCGCCGGCGGCGGCGCGGCGGGTGAGGATTTCAAAGCAGTCGCGCTTGAAATGATCAGACATGATTTTCGTTTTCACTCCCAAAGAACGGTTCAGATATTCTTGTCGTCGCGCAGGATGAAGCCGCTCTCGATCGGCCAGCTCACCGTGGCCTCCTCCCCGAGCGCCAGCTCCGCGGCGGCGGAACGGTCGGGCACCGACAACTGCAGGCGCTGGCCGGTGGCGAGCGCGATCTGCAGCGTCATGTCGGCGCCGTTATAGGTCTTGTCGGCAATCACGCCGGTCAGGCTGTTGTCCTCCGCGCCGGCGGTTCCGATGCGCAGATGCTCGGGCCGCACGGCCAGCAGCGCGTCGTCCGCACCGGCGGCATCGGCCGCGGCAGGGGCCGAAAGCGTGGCTTCGCCGAGCCGCCCCGTGGCGCGCCCGTCGACGGCGCGGCAGCCGGCAAGCGGCAACAGGTTGATGCGGCCGAGGAACTCCGCCACGAAGCGGCTGGAGGGCTTCATGTAGATGGAGCGTGGCTCGGAAGCCTGCATCAGGCGGCCGTGGTTGAAGATGGCGATGCGGTCGGACAGCGCCAGCGCCTCGCCCTGGTCGTGGGTCACGAAGACGAAGGTTGTGCCGGTCTCGCGGTGAACGCGCTTCATCTCGGCCTGCAGGCCTTCGCGCAGGTTCTTGTCGAGCGCCGAGAACGGCTCGTCCAGAAGCAGCACGCCCGGCTCGAACACCAGCGCGCGCGCCAGCGCCACGCGCTGCTGCTGGCCGCCGGAAAGCTGCCCGGGCTTCTTGTGGGCATGGGCCGAAAGGCCGACGCGCTCGATCATCTCGCCGACGCGTCGCTTGATCTCGGCGGCGGGCACCTTGCGCACCTTGAGCGGGAAGGCCACGTTCTCGGCCACCGAAAGATGCGGAAACAGCGCATAGCCCTGGAAGACCATGCCGAAATTACGCTTGTCGGCGGGACGGCCGGTGATGTCGACGCCGTCTTCCTCGAGGCGGCCTCGCGTCGGCTTCAGGAAGCCGGCAAGCGCCATGAGAAACGTCGTCTTGCCCGAGCCCGAAGGGCCAAGCAGCGTCAGGAATTCGCCTGCGTCGATGGTCAAGTCGAGGCTGCGCAAGGCTTCGAAATTACCGAAGGACTTGCTGAGGCCGATTGCGTTGAGCTGAGAGGCGCGATGTCGTTGCGGGGCCAAACCCACTCCCCCTATCTATTTTCCGAAAACGATAGGGTGAAAAGCGAATTCACCACAATGGAATAATTTGCGCAGTTCAGGTGAAGATTATTCATGCTGTCGTGAGCGGAGCAGCTGACGGCTCTCGGTGAGGCTTGCTTTCAGCCAGTTGCAGAAGGCGCTTACGATCGGTTGATCGAGCTTGTGACGTTCGCAGACCAGAAAGTAGGACTCTGGCGATTTGATGGTGCTGTCGAATGGCCTCACCAGGTCGCCGTCGGTCAGCGCCTTGCCGCAGACGATGTCGTCGCCCATCGCCACGCCCTGGCCGGCAATGGCCGCTGCCTGGGCGAGATAGATGTCGGAAAAGACGATGCTGTTTTCCGGTTCAGGCATCGGCAGGCCGTAGGCGCTGAACCAGAGCGACCAGTCGTGGAAATCCGTCAGGTGCAGCAGCGTCAGCCGGGTCAGGTCCTCGGGCGTGTGAATGCTGTTGGCGTTGAGCAGGGCCGGGCTGCAGATCGGCGTGAACTCCACCTGCGCCAGCAGTTCCGACCAATGGTTCGGCCAGCTGCCGGAGCCGAAGGCGATGAACACGTCGGAGTCGGGGTCGCTCACATCGTCCAGACGGCGCGGCGTCACCAGCTTCATGCGCACCAGCGGATAGAGGCTGTGGAACTCGCTCAGATGGTTGCACAGCCAGAAGGTGGCGAAGCCCGGTGTGCAGGAGATCGTCAGCCTTCCGTGCAGCTGCACGTCGTCGGCGATCTCGGCGGCCTGCGCGATCATGCCCAGCGCGGTGCGCACTTCCTGCGCGTAGCGGCGGCCGAACGGCGTCAGTTCGATGCCCTTGCCGTCGCGCTCGGTGAGCTCGAGCCCGAGCTCGCGTTCCAGGAAGCGCAGCTGGTGGCTGATGGCGCTTGGCGTGCGGTGCAGCTCCTGCGCGGCCTGCCACAGGCTGCCGTGGCGGGCGACCGCATCGAAGGCCCTCAGCGCGCTCATCGAGGGCAGGTTTCTGGCTGGCCAGGTCATGTTGTGTCCTATTGATGAAAAACTCTCAACTCAGGAGACAATATATATCACTTTCTGAAAATCCCATTCACCCCATACGATGATTTGCAGTGAGGTGGGCCGCGGCCCGCCTCCGGAGGATCAATCGTGCCGGCGCCTTCGCCGGCTAAGCGTGCAAACCGCGCGAAAAAATGACGAGCAGCCGATGACCAGGAATATTGCCGAGGAAACCGCCACGCGCTGGGTCGACGAGAACGCGGCCGAGCTATCCAAGTGGACCAGCGAAATCTGGCACAAGGCCGAGACCGCCTGGCGCGAATACGAGTCCGCTGCCTGGTATGTCGAGCGCCTGCGCGCCGAAGGCTTTGAGGTCGAGGAAGGCTCCGGCGGCATGCCCACGGCTTTCGCCGCCTCGTGGACGAATGGCGAGGGCGGCCCGGTCATCGCATCTTACGCCGAATATGACGCCGTGCCGGGCAACTGCCAGGCGGCCAGCACCGTCAAGGAGCCCCGCGCGGGCCTCAACGAACATGCCGGCGGCCACACCGACCCGCATTCCGCGCTCGGCATGAGCGCATTCGGCGGCCTGCTAGCCACCAAGGCGGCCATGCAGGCCAACAACATTCCGGGCACGCTGAAATTCTTCGGCGAGCCGGCCGAGAAGGTGCGCGGCTCCAAGCCGATCCACGCTGCCAAGGGCTATTATGACGGCCTTGACGCCATGATCAGCTTCCACCCTTGCTACATGCTGCCGCTGTGCAACACGGTGAACTGGGACACGCATTGCGGTGCGGCCTATGCGATGGTCTACCGCTTCGTCTGCGACGAGCCGGAAACCTGGCTGAAGCGCGCCGACGGCCTGCCGATCCCGCAGGCGCACAGCGCCGTGCGCGCGCCGGGCGCCAACGATGCGCTGTTCTACATGTACAACGCCTCCAAGGCGCTGCGCGATTCCATGCTGCCGCATATGGGCGGCTGGTCGATCAGCGAGGCGATCCTGACCGCCGGTCAGGCCACCGCCGACAACCTGCCGGCGCGGCTGGCCGAGATCCAGTACATCATCCGCGTGCCGACCGTTGAGATGGCCGAGCAGGCGACGCTGATCCTCGACCGCAACGCGGAAGCCGCCGCTATGCTTGCCCACTGCCGCGTGGAAAAGATCTGGGTGTCGAAGTCGCGCCCCGGCCTTGCCAACCACGCCATGGCCGAGCTGGTCTATGGCAAGCTCGCCGCCGTCGGCGCGCCGAAATGGGGCGAGCGCGCCAAGGAGATCGCCCGCGAGATCCAGGCCAATGTGGGCCTTGAGCCGATGGCGGAGCCTTTCCTGCCCGATTGCGAGAAGCTGATCGAGCCGCAGGAAGCCGAGCGCATCCTGCGCCAGGACCTGCCGCCGTCGCAGAACAACTACACCTCGGACGACTACACCGACATGTGCTGGCACGCGCCCACCGCGCGCCTCTATATCGCCCGCCCGATGCTCACCGGTCCGGCCGGCTTTGCCTATCCGGACTGGGTGATGAACGCGCTGGGCGGCATTCCCGAGACCATCGACCCGATGGTCATCTGCGCCTCCAAGACCATCGCCCACTCGATGCTCGAGCTGATGCAGAACGCCGAGCTGCGCGCTGCGGCCCGCAAGGAGTTCGAGGAGCGCACCGGCGGCGGCGTCGGCGGCACCAACTGGATCCCGCCGCTTGCCGACTACGAAGCGCCGATCGGCTTGCGCTGGCCCGAATATGTCACCACTGTGCGCGGCCGCGAATGGTGGATCCCGAGCGCCGGCTACTGAGGCTGGCGTCCAAGGTTCTTTTCTGACAGGCAGGCTACCGACATGCGCGTTCTCTACGACCACCGCCCGAGCCATGCAGACCGCAGCGCCTATGCGGACCTCGTGCTCGTCAACGGCCGCATCTATACCGGCGACCCGGGCCTGCCCTGGTGCCAGGCGCTGGCGGTGGCGCGCGGGCGCATCGTCGCCCGGGGCGAACGCGCGGATGTCGAACACCTGATCGGTGCGCAGACGAAGGTGATGGATCTCGGCGGGCGCTTCGCCATGCCCGGCCTCTACGACATGCACACCCATCCGGACCTCGCGCTGGCGCCGCGCTATGCCGAGGACCTCGATATCGGCATCGTCGATCCGACGCCGGACCAGGTGCGCGATGCGATCATGGCCTATGCGGCCAAGCACCCGGACCGCGAGTGGATCTACGGCCAGTATTTCGTCCGCTACACCTTCCGCCAGGCCGGTCTCGTGCCTGGCAAGGACTGGCTGGACACGGTGATGCCCGACCGTCCGGTCGCGCTGCTCGACCGCATGTGGGGCACCATGATGGTCAACAGCGAGGCGCTTCGCCGCGCCGGCATCACCAATGAAACGCCCGACCCGGCCAATGGCTATCTCGAGCGCGACCCGGTGAGTGGCGAGCCGACCGGCCTGCTGATCGACGGCGCCTATGCGCTGATCCATGCGGCCATGCCGCCCACGCCTGTGCCGGTGCTGCGCGCCGCTTACCGCGACGGCGTGCGCTACCAGTCCGCGCGCGGCGTGGTGTCGACGAAATATGTTCACGTCTGCGAAAACCGGCTGGACGCGCTGCAGTCGCTCGATCAGGCCGGCGAGCTGACCCTGCGCGTCGAGGCTGCGATCAGCTGGCAGGACGACATCTTCCCGGTGCGCCGCCGCTGGGAGCTCTTGGCCGGCGAACGCCACTACTACCGCTCGGCCCGTTTGAACGCCAATGCGGTAAAGTTCCACTTCGACGGCACGGTCGAGCCGCGCTCGTCCTATGTGATGACACCGTGGGACGGGAACAGCACGTGGAGCGGCAAGCTCAACCTGACGCCCGAGCATCTCGCCGACATGATCTGGGACATGGACCGGCAGGGCATCCGCGTCATCGCCCACTGCACGGGCGACGGGGCTTCCGACACCTTCCTCGACGCGGTCGAGGAAGCGCGCCGGCGTCCGGGCGGGCTCGGCGTGCGTCACCAGTGCGCGCACTCCACCATCCTGCATGGCGGCAACCTCAAGCGCTTCCGCGATCTCAACGTCACCGCCGAGTTCTCGCCGGTGTCGTGGTATCCGTCGAAATTCGTCTCCGGCGCCCGCTCGGGCTACGGCCCAGAGCGCCTGTCGCGCGCCTATAACATCAAGGGCGTTTTGGAAGCCGGCGGCGTCGCCGTCATCGGCACCGACTGGCCAGTCAGCCCGCTCGATCCGTGGATCGCGCTGGAAACCATGGTCACCCGCGCCAATCCGTGGGGCGAGGGCGAAGGGCGCTTCGGCGATCCGATCTCGCTCCCCCAGGCTATCGACGTGATGACCAAAAACGGCGCCTGGTCGATGGGCATCGAGCATGAGGCGGGTTCGCTCGAGGTCGGCAAGTCGGCCGACATCATCGTGCTCGACCGCAACCTGTTCGAGGTCGAGCCGCAGGGCAACATCCACTCCACCAAGGTGGACCTGACCTTCATGCAGGGCCAACTCGTGCATGACCGGCTGAACGAGAACTCCGACGCCGTCTGGCACGGGGAGGCGCCGCAGCTATGGTGACGAAGGGCGCCGCGCCCATCCCGGTCACCGTCATCGGCGGCTTCCTGGGCGCGGGCAAGACAACGCTCGTCAACCACATTCTGAGCGGCGACCATGGGCTCAAGGTCGCCGTGCTGGTCAATGATTTCGGCGCGATCAACATCGACGCCGCGCTGATCACCTCCACCGAAGGCGGCCTCTACAGCCTGTCCAATGGCTGCGTCTGCTGCGGCCTCAATCAGGGCTTTGTCGAGCAGCTCGAAGAGCTTCTGGCTGCCCGCGCCGACATCGACCACATCGTGATCGAGGCGAGCGGCGTGGCCGATCCCGCCCGCATCATGGACACTGTGCGCTATTCGCGCTTTGCCTCGCGCCTGCGCGCGGACGCCATCGTCGTGGTGGTCGACGCCGCCGGCTTCGAAGATGCGATTGCCGCGGCGCCTGGCCTGGCGGAAGCGCAGGTCGGCTCGGCCGATCTTTTGGTCCTCAACAAGACCGATCTTGTCGATCGCTCCAGCCTCGATGCCTGGCGTGCGCGCTGGACATTTCCGGACACCCGCATCGTCGAAACCACGAATGCGCTTGTGCCTTTCGACATCCTCTTTGCCGGGGAAATTTCGCCCCGCGGTACCGCTTCGATTTTCACCGCCGAGCCTGTCCACGAGCAGGCGGTGAGCGCGGTCTGGCAGCGCGATGGCGCAGTCGATCTGAAGCGGCTGCAGAAGGTTCTTGCCGGCCTGTCCACGGCAATTTACCGCGCCAAAGGCTTCTTGCACGCGAGCGACGGTCGGCGTTTTGCGGTGCATCTCGTAGGCACGCGCCTTTCCTTCGAGCAGTTGGCAAAAGCGCCGGAAGGCCTCGACGCGGACAATATCCTCGTGCTCATCGGCTTCGGTGAGCGCCCACCATTCGAATCCATCCAGGCGCAGCTCGACGGCTGCGCCGAACCTGCTGCGCCTGCCGCGAAAGGAACTGCCTGAATGAAGACGGTTGGAACCTATCTGGTCGAACTGCTTGCCGCCTATGGCGTCGACACGGTGTTCGGCATTCCGGGCGTCCACACGGTGGAAATGTATCGCGGCCTGCCCGGCAGCGGCATCCGTCACATCACGCCGCGCCACGAGCAGGGTGCCGGCTTCATGGCCGACGGCTATGCCCGCGCCACCGGCAAGCCGGGCGTGTGCTTCATCATTTCCGGCCCCGGCCTCACCAACATCGCCACCGCCATGGCGCAGGCCTATGGCGACTCGGTGCCCATGCTGGTCATCACCAGCGTCAATGCGCCGGGCCGCATGGGCTCGGGCGAGGGGCATCTGCACGAACTGCCCGACCAGCGCCAGGTCGGCCGCCAGTTCACCGCCTTCAGCCACACCGTGCTGCGCGCCGAAGAGCTGCCGCAGGTGATTGCGCGGGCATTCGCGGTCTTCGCGTCGGCGCGTCCGCGCCCGGTGCACATCGAACTGCCGATCGACCTGCTCACCCTCGACGCCTCAGCCCTGCCGCTGGCGCAGAAACGCCCGGCCCCCACGCGCCCGGCGCCGCAGCAGCAGGCGATTGCTGAGGCTGCCGCCCTGTGCGCGTCGTCAAAGCGTCCGGTCATCATCGCCGGCGGCGGTGCTGTCGATGCCGGCGCGCCGCTGCGTGCGCTGGCCGAAGCGCTCGATGCGCCCGTGGTCATGACCGTCAATGGCCGCGGCACGCTGCCGGCCGGCCACCCGCTCGGCGTGCCGTGCAGCCCGGCGATGACGCCCACCACCGCGCTCATCGAGGCGGCCGATCTGGTGATTGCCACGGGCACCGAGTTCGGCCCCACCGATTTCGATTTCTACGAGACGGGCGGCGCGCGCATTCTCGGCAAGCTGATCCGCATCGATATCGACCCGGAGCAGGCCATGCGCGGCCGCCCGGCCGATCTCGCGCTGATCTCGGACACCAAGCTTGCGCTGGAAGCGCTGGTGCCTGCCGTCTCGCCGCGTGCGGCCAGCGATGGCGCCGACCGCGCCAAGGCCGCGCGCGAAGGCGTGCGCGCCGAACTCAATCCGGTCCTGCGCGCCGGCGCTCACCTCATGGAGGTCGTGCGCGACACGCTGCCCGACGTGGTGATCGCCGGCGATTCGGCCCAGCCCGTCTATGCCGGCTGCATCGACTTCGCCGCCAACAAGCCGCGCTCCTGGTTCTGTTCGGCCACCGGCTACGGCACGCTCGGCTATGCGCTGCCGGCGGCCGCCGGCGCGCTGATCGGCTCCGGCCGCCCCACTGTCTGCCTTGCCGGCGACGGCGGCATCCAGTTCACGCTGCCGGAACTCGGCTCGGCCCGCGAGGCCGAACTGCCGCTGATCGTTCTGCTGTGGAACAACAACGGCTATGGCGAGATCAAGGCCTATATGGAGGCGCGCGGCATCGAGCCGGTCGGCGTCGACATCTATACGCCCGACTTCCTCACCATCGCGCGCGGCTTCGGCTGCGAGGCCGAGAAGCTGGAAGACCCACGCGACCTGCCGGCAAAGCTGAAGGCCGCCGCCCAGCGCAATCGGCCGACGGTGATCGAGATCGACGAAGCGTCCTACGTCGAGTTCGTGAGCGCGGGCTGAGTGGCAGACAGTCGCCGCCCCAGGCGGCGAGCGTTTCAATTTCGCAAAGAGGCACCGGGCGATCGCTCGGTGCCTTACTTGTTTCGGCCCCCCGCAGAAAGCCGGCTAAACACCGAGCCTCAGGCCTGGAGTGCCGCTTCCGCCTTCGCGAAACCGCGCTCGTTCATCCATTCCGCTGCCGTCTTGATGCCGCCCAGCGGAAAGACATGCAGTTGGTCGATGAGGCTGTCCGGCCTTGCCGCCTTGTGTTGCGCAAGTTCGGCGACGACCTCCGTCGGCTCATAGGGCAGCAGCAGCTTGGTGATGTCGCGGGCGCGCTTCTGCAGCACCTGCAGCGAGGGCCCTACACCGCAGGACAGCGCATATTTGATCAGCGTCTGCAGCTTGGCCGGGCCCGCGATGCCGACATGGATCGGCAGCGTCACGCCGGCGTCGCGGATGCGTTCGGCCCAGCCGATCACGGATTTCGCATCGAAGGCGAACTGCGTCGCAATGGCGACCTGCGCATCCGTGCGGCTGGCAAAATCCTGTTTCCACAGCAGCGCCTTGTCCACATTGGTGGTGGAGCCGTCCGGGTCGATGTCGCGGTTGCCTTCCGGGTGGCCGGCCACATGCAGATGGGTGAAGCCGTGGCGGTCGAACAGCCCGGTTTCAATCAGCTGGATCGAGCTGTCGAAGTCGCCCGCGGGAACGGCAATGCCCCCGCCCAGCAGCAGCGCCTGGTGCACATTCGCTTCGTTGCGATACCGCGCCAGCCAGTCCGCCAGCACGTCGCGGCTGGGAATGGAGCGTGCCGGAAAATGCGGCATCACCGGAAAACCTTCCTCGCTGATCCGCCTTGCGGTGGCCACCATGTCCTCGATCGGCGTGCCGTCGATATGGGCGATGTAGACGCGGGTGCCCGCGGGCAGGAGCGCCCGGAAGTCATCGACCTTGGCGGCCGTGCGCGGCATCACCTCGATCGACCAGCCCTGCATCAGTTCAGAAGGCGCCGGCCTTGCTGCCTTTTGGCCCTGTCCGACGGCAAAATCCAGGAATCCCAATTTTTCCTCCACGCAATTCCAAAAATGTATACATAGATGATCGGCGGCTGGCGAGGTCAAGCCGTAAACGCGATGCAAAGCGGGAATTTATCAAATTTTGACAGTTGCCTTGCCATCGAGGCTGCTCAATAATGCATACATGATCGCCCGGGTGGAGGGGCATCGGCGCGGGCCGCGTGGCAGGCCAGGGGAGGGAGCGGGCATGACGACATATCGGACAAAGCCGGACTTCGCGGCGGGGGTGCGGCCATGACCGAGCCCTGTTACGACGTCGCCCATCTCGGCCATGTCGAGCTCTATACCGACAGGTTCGACGAGAGCCTGGATTTCTTCACGCGCGTCTACGGGCTGACCGCCAGCCTGGTCGAGGATGGCTGCGCCTATCTGCGCGCCTTCGATGACTACGAGTTCCACACCCTCAAGCTGGTCCGGCACCACACCACCGGCGTCGGCCATGTCGCCTACCGCGCTGCGTCGCCCGAGGCGTTGGAGCGGCGGGTGAAGGTGATCGAGGCGATGGGATGCGGCCTCGGCTGGGTCGAGGGCGATGCCGGCCATGGCCGCGCCTTCCGCTTCACCGATCCGGACGGCCATATCTTCGAGCTCTACTACGACACCAGGGTCTACGAGGCGCCGCCCGAGGAGCGCCCGGCGCTCAAGAACATCGCCCAGCGCTACCATGGCCGCGGTGCGAGCCCGCGCCGGCTCGACCATCTCAATCTCCTGGCGACCGATGTATCAGCCATCCGCGATTTCATGACCCAGGCTCTGGGCAGCCGCGTCACCGAGCAGATCCTTCTCGACAACGGGCGTCTCGGCGGCTGCTGGTTCACGGTCAACAACAAGAGCTACGATATCGCCTATTCCGAGGACCACACCGGCGCGCGGGGCAGGTTCCACCATCTCACCTATGCGGTGGACCAGCGCGAGGACATCCTGCGGGCCGCCGACATCTTCCTGGAAAACGGCGTCCACATCGAAACCGGACCGCACAAGCACGCGATCCAGGGAACCTTTTTCCTCTATGTCTGGGAGCCTGCGGGCAACCGGGTGGAACTGGCCAATGCCGGCGCCCGGCTGATCCTGCGGCCGGACTGGCCGACCGTCACCTGGACGGAGGCCGAGCGCAAGAAGGGCCAGGCCTGGGGCCTGAAGACAATCGAGACATTCCATACCCATGGCACGCCCCCTGTGGGCAGAAAGGACTAGACCTCATGGCAAAGACGGCACTCGTCATCTCGGCACACTCCGCGGACTTCGTGTGGCGCTGCGGCGGGGCCATCGCCCTTCACGCAGAGAAGGGCTATGACGTCACGGTCATCTGCCTGTCCTATGGCGAGCGCGGCGAAAGCGCGAAGCTGTGGAAGCAGCCCGACATGACGCTGGAAAAGGTGAAGGCGGCGCGGCGCATCGAGGCCGAGAACGCCGCCAGCGCGCTCGGCGTGCACGACATCCAGTTCTTCGACCTGGGAGACTATCCGCTGGAGGTCGACCGCGAGGCGAAATACCGGATCGTCGACGTGATCCGCAAGGTGCAGCCCGCCTTCATGCTCAGTCATTCCAAGTGGGATCCGTACAATACCGACCACATGTATGCCACGCAGGTGGCGCTCGAGGCGCGCATGATCGCGCAGGCCTGGGGGCACAATCCGGGCGAGAAGGTGCTGGGCGCGCCGCAGCTCTATCTCTTCGAGCCGCACCAGACCGAGCAGATGGAATGGAAGCCAGACGTCTTCCTCGACATCTCGCCGGTGTGGGAAAAGAAATGGGCCGCCATCCAGTGCATGGAAGGGCAGGAACATCTCTGGCATTACTACAAGAATGTGGCCGAGAACCGCGCCAACCATTTCATGCGCAATTCCGGCGGGCAGTCCGGCGGCCGCAAGGCCACCCATGCGGAAGGCTTCCAGTCTGTCTTCCCGCGCACAGTGGATGAGCTGTGATGGGCGTCGTCGTTCAGGACATCGCGCGGGCCGAGCAGTCCGTCATCGACCGCCTTGCCGCCTGCGGCGTGGCGACCGTGCATGAGGCGCAGGGGCGCAAGGGCCTGCTTGCCAGCTACATGCGGCCGATCTATTCCGGCGCCCGGCTTGCTGCCAGTGCTGTCACCATCTCCTCGCCTCCCGGCGACAACTGGATGCTGCACGTGGCCATCGAGCAGTTGAAGCAGGGCGACGTGCTGGTGCTTGCGCCCACCAGCCCCTGCGAGGACGGCTATTTCGGCGACCTGCTCGCCACTTCGGCGCAGGCGCGCGGCTGCCGCGGCCTTGTCATCGACGCCGGCGTGCGCGACATCGCCGACCTCACGGCGATGAAGTTCCCGGTCTGGTCCAAGGCGATCTTCGCGCAGGGCACGGTCAAGGAAACGCTGGGCTCGGTCAACATTCCGGTCGTCTGTGCCGGCGCGCTCATCCAGCCCGGCGACGTCATCGTGGCCGACGATGACGGCGTCTGCGTGGTGCGCTGCGACGAGGCGGGAGAGGTCGCCGCCAGGGCGGAGGCGCGCATGGCGGCCGAGGAAGCCAAGCGCAAGCGCCTCGCCGCCGGCGAACTCGGCCTCGACATTTACGACATGCGCGGGCGGCTCGCCGAAAGGGGCTTGAAATATGTCTGAGGTGCCCGCCGCCGCGAAAGGTGAGGAGGAGCCCCATGACGGCACCTGACGGCGGCATCCCCTGCATGTGGATGCGTGGTGGCACCTCCAAGGGCGGCTATTTCCTGGCGCAAGACCTGCCGGCCGACCGCGACGCCTTCCTGC
>JAEWHN010000223.1 GCA_023387775.1 Pseudomonadota bacterium
CCCTTGGGGTTGCCGGTGGTGCCGGAGGTGTAGTTGAGCGCAATGGCGTCCCACTCGTCGTCCGGCATCGACCATGCGAAGTCGGGGTCGCCGGACGAAACGAACTCCTCATAATCGAGCGACCCGATGCGCTCGCCCTTCGGATAGGGTGCATCCTCGGGATAGTCGGGATCGTCGTAGTCGACGACCAGCGGCCGCACCCTGGCCAGGGCAAGGGCCTCTCTCATGACGCCGGAGAACTCGCGATCGACGATGACGACCTTGCTCTCGGCATGGTCGAGCTGGAAGGCGATGATGGCTGCGTCGAGCCGCGTATTGAGCGAATGCAGCACCGCCTTGACCATGGGCACGCCGAAATGCGCCTCGAGCATGGGCGGGGTGTTGGAGAGCATGACGGTGACCGTGTCGCCCTTGCCGATGCCGCGGCTGGCGAGTGCCGAGGCGAGCCGGCGCGACCGGCGCCAGAAGTCGCGATAGGTGAGCCGCTGCCCGCCATGGATGACGGCGACGTGGTCGGGATAGGTGACGGCCGCGCGCTCCAGATAGGTCAGCGGCGTCAGCGGCTGATGGTTGGCAAGATTGCGGTCTAGCCCGCTGTCGTAGATGCTGGCCATGACGACCCCCGAGAGCGATAAACTGCGCAGACTTTAGCGGCAGCATGGGGCGGCGTCATCAGGCTTGAGCCCGCCTGCGGCAAAGCGGCCGGCGCACCTGCCAAGCGGCCGGCTGCGCCGGGCTAGCGCTCCGGCGAGCGGGCGACTGCCACGGCCGGCACCTTGCCGCCAAGCGGGCGCGGTGCGGCCGACCTTGGCGCTTCCGTCGTCGCCGAGGGCTTGTCCGCGCCGCGGCGGGCCTTTGCCAGCCAGTCGAGATAATAGGCCAGCGCGAACTGCAGCGCGATGCCGGTCGAAAGCAGCACCGTGTCGTAGAGCGTGCCGCCGGGGCTCACCGTCTTCATGACCTGGCCGATCATCGCCAGGACCGTGCCGGCGATGAAGATCGGCAGCGAGTGGCGGCCGAGGATGGCGAGCGGGTTGTCGGCGCGGGTGCGGGCTAGATTGGACAGCACCGGTATGGCGACGACCAGATAGGCGAGCGCCAGCACGTGGGCCAGGCGCGGCAGCGACAGGAACGTCTTGTCGAAGCCGGTCAACACGGCCGGCAGGCCGAAGGAAATGTCCACGCCCCAGAGCGGGACGCGCACCCAGGCGAGCGCCAGCAGCGCGTAGGCGGCGGCCGCGCCTGCCAGCCACGGCCGGAAGGCGATGTCGCCGCCGCGCTTGACGTGCAGCATGGCGGCAAAGCCGATGACGAACAGGAACTGCCAGGACAGCGGGTTGAGAAACCAGTAGCCGGCGGTCGGGTAGTTGACGGGAGCGATCTTGTAGACGCCGCAGGCTAGCCAGATGAGACCGGACACGGCAACCGTCAGCCGCAGGCTGACATTGCTCAGCACCAGGAACAGCGGCATCATCATGAGAAGCGCGGCATACATCGACAGGATGTTGTTGTAGCCGAGCTGGTGCCCGAGCGTGACAATGCCGAACAGGGCGCGCGGCGTGTCTTCCATCACGGTCTTGATGTTGATCAGCGTGAGGAGGTCCGGCCTCGCGAAATAGACTGCGGCGCCGGCGAAGATCGCCAGCGTCGCCATCGTCGTCATGATGTGGGTGACATAGAGCACGCCCGCGCGTCGCCAGGCCTTGATCGCGACCAGAAGGCGGTTGCCCGGCTTGAACTTGGTGCCATAGGCAAGCCCGATGGCGATGCCAGAGATCAGCACGAACGCCTCGGCCGAGTCGGAAAAGCCGAAATGCTTGTGCGTGACATACTCGTAGATCGTGCCCGGCACGTGGTTGACGAAGATCGTCAGAAGCGCCAACGCCCGGAACACGTCGATGCGGGTATCGCGCTTGGAAGGTGCTGTTGTCGTCATGGCCGCCACGAAGCCTTATGCGTGTTACAATTCCGACAGCCAGCGCACTTGGCGGTGATGCATGCCATTTCGGGCTGTGCTCTAAGACGGAGAAACGGCTATAAGAAGGTCGGGTTCGAGCTTGTACCCTCAAAAATGGTTAAGGGCTTGAAACAATGGCGATGGCCGCAGGCGCGGGCCCGCCTTGTCCGGCTGTTCAAGCCGCCTGTCTTCAACTATGCCAAAATCCAACCATGATCGCCCTGCATGGGGCCTGAACACCGGAACGCCATGATGACCGAAGCCACCTCGCCCAACCGCTGCCGCATCGTGCTGATCGCCCCCGCCGGCGAGACGCCGGAGCAGTTTGAAGCGCGGCTTCGCCAGGCGATAGCCGGCGGCGACATCGCCTCGCTCATAGTGCCGGCTTTCGGCCGCGACGAAGCCGCCTTCCAGGCCTTTGCCGCGCGCATCGTCCCCGTGGCGCAGAACGCGGGCATCGCGGTGGTCATCGCCGATGACACCCGCATTGCCGGGCGGGTGGGCGCCGACGGCATCCACCTGGAATGCGGGCGGGAAGATCTGGAAGAGGCGCTCGAGCGCCATCAGGCGAAGATGATGGTGGGCGTCGGCGGCGCCAAGACCCGCGACGATGCATTGGAGCTCGGCGAGGCGCGGCCCGACTACATGTTCTTCGGCCGCTTCGGCTATGACAACAAGCCCGAGCCGCACAACCGCAACCTGGCGCTCGGGCGCTGGTGGGCAGAAGTGGTCGAAATTCCCTGCATCGTGATGGCGGGCTCCGACATTGCTTCGGTGGAGGCGGTGGCCGCGACCGGCGCCGAGTTCGTGGCGCTGTCGAGCGCGGTCTTCGGCGATGGCGTTGACCCGAAGCAGGCCGTCGAGAAAGCCAACGCCCTGCTCGACGAAACCGCGCCGCGCTTCGACTTCGTCGAGTCCGATTAGCGGAGGAACCGATGGTGACGGCTTCGAGATATTCCCGCCCCGCGCTTTTCCTGGCGCTGATGCTGGCGACGTTCCCGTCGGCCACGTTGGCGCAGGAGTCCGCCGGGGCGCCGGCGGAACAGAAGACGTTGCCCACCACGACGCCGGCTCCGAAGGACATGACGCCGCTGCCTACGCCCACGGATGCGTTCGACCCGCAGCGTTTCGGCGGGAAGGCTACCGGCAGCGAGCCGGACCAGGACCGCTTCGGAGGCACCAAGACCGACCCGGCCTACGGTGCCTTCCAGCGCGGCCTCTACAAGACGGCCTACAACCTGGCGATGACGCGCGCGGAAGCCGGAGACGCCGCCGCGCAGACGCTGGTCGCCGAAATCCTCTCGCGCGGGCTGGGCGTAGCGCGCAACAACAAGGAAGCGGCCAAGTGGTACGGGCTGGCCGCCGAGCAGGGCATTCCCGAAGCCCAGTTCCAATATGCGCTGATGCTGCTCGACGGCGGCCTCGTCAAGAAGGACCCAAAGGCCGCCTTTGCGCTGATGCAGTCGGCGGCTGAAGCGGGCAACCGGCTGGCGCAGTTCAACTTCGCGCAGCTGCTGGTGGCGCGCGACGCAGGCGCCAAGGGACTCGAGGAAGCTGCCGTCTATTACGAGCGCGCCGCGCAGGCCGGCCTTGCGGACGCGCAATATGCCATGTCGCAGCTCTACGCCAATGGCGTCGGCGGCAAGAAGCACGATGACGCCGAGGCCCGGCGCTGGCTGGTGCTGGCCGCGCGCCAGGGCTACGACACCGCTCAGCTCGACCTGGGCACCTGGATGGTGAGCGGGCGCGGCGGCCCCCGGGAGGAAAAGGCGGGCTTTTCCTGGATGCTGCGCGCCGCCGCCGGCGGCAATGTGGCGGCCCAGAACCGTCTCGCCAAGCTCTACATGAACGGGCTGGGCACCGATCCCGACACCATCACTGCGGCAGCTTGGTACATATTGGCGCGGCGCGCCGGGCTGACCGACCCGGTCATGGACGACCTTCTCGACGGGCTGACGGACGAGGAGTTGAAGCAGGCGCTCTATCGGGCCAACCGGCTGCGCTGATCACCGCGGATGACAGGCCGGCGAGCCGCCGCGATCGCATCAAAAACGCATCGGCAAGCACGCCGCTTTTGTGCCTGTCTCTTGCCTCTCCACACAAATTGTGGTCTTGGAAGCCCCGAAACCGCCGATCGGGCGGGCAAACCTTCCGGAACAGTGCACCAATGGCCAAGATCAACGGCAATGAAATCCGTCCCGGCAACGTCATCGAGCATGACGGCGGCCTTTGGGTGGCGGTCAAGACCAACCACGTGAAGCCCGGCAAGGGCGGCGCCTACAACCAGGTCGAGCTGAAGAACCTCATCAACGGCACCAAGCTCAACGAGCGCTTCCGCTCCGCCGAGACGGTCGAAAAGGTGCGGCTCGAGCAGAAGGACTTTTCGTTCCTGTACGAGCAGGGCGAATCGCTGGTGTTCATGGACACCGAAAGCTATGAGCAGCTTGAGCTCAACAAGGATTTCGTGGGCGAGCGCGCCGCCTTCCTGCAGGACGGCATGATGGTGACCGTCGAGCTCTATGAAGAGAAGCCGATCGGCATTGCACTTCCCGACCAGGTGACGCTGACCATCACCGAAGCCGACCCGGTGGTGAAGGGCCAGACGGCCGCTTCGTCCTACAAGCCGGCCGTGCTCGAGAACGGCATTCGCGTTCTGGTGCCGCCCTTCATCGCGTCCGGCGAGCGCATCGTCGTCGACACCAACGAAATCACGTACATCCGCCGCGCCGACTGAGCGCAGCACCGGAGACTGAAAATGGCGCGTTCGGCGATTCTCAATGTCATGGTCCAGGCCGCGATGAAGGCCGGACGCTCGCTGGCGCGCGACTTCGGCGAGGTGCAGAACCTTCAGGTCTCGCTGAAGGGCCCTGGCGATTATGTCAGCCAGGCCGACCGCAAGGCGGAGGAAATCATCCATGCCGAGCTGTCGAAGGCGCGGCCGGGCTATTCCTTCCTGATGGAGGAACGCGGCGTGGTCGAAGGCGACGACGACCAGCACCGCTGGAT
>JAEWHN010000332.1 GCA_023387775.1 Pseudomonadota bacterium
GGCCGGCTTCATCGCGGGCCGCACCGCCCCTCCCGGCCGCACCATGGGCCATGCCGGCGCGGTGATCTCGGGCGGCAAGGGCGGCGCCGAGGACAAGATCGCGGCAATGGAAGCCGCGGGCATCCGCGTCTCTCCGTCGCCGGCCCGGCTCGGCACCACGCTGGTCGAGGCGATCAAGGGGTGAGAAGCGTTCGGCCGTAGGCCGGCGAAAAGCCAGTGATTTGGCTTTTCGAGTTTCGAACGCCCGGAGCGAAAGCGGAGGGCTAAGCCAATGCGCCGGACGGTCATCAGGCCGGCGCATTCAAGTTCAAGAAAGGACGGGAAACCGTTCGTTCGCGGCAGTGGCCGCACGCTAGGCAAGGAGACGGAGCGGCAGGCTCCGGAAGTCATATGTCGCGACAAGATCAGGTCAACGACCAGTTTTCGCTCACCTCGTTCCTCTATGGCGGCAACGCCGACTACATCGACGCCCTCTATGCCGCCTACCAGGACGATCCGCAGTCGGTCGACCCTGAGTGGCAGGCTTTCTTCGGTTCGCTGAAGGATGATGCCGGCGACATCCGCAAGAACGCGCGCGGCGCCTCCTGGGCAAAGGATGGCTGGCCGATCCAGGTCAATGGCGAGCTGGTGTCCGCCCTGGACGGAAACTGGGGCCTCATCGAGAAGCACGTCGAAAAGAAGGTGAAGGACAAGGCCGTCGCCAAGGGCGAGCCGCTGTCCGACAAGGACGTGCTGCAGGCCACTCGCGATTCGGTTCGCGCCATCATGATGATCCGCGCCTACCGCATGCGCGGCCACCTGCACGCCAAGCTCGATCCGCTTGGCATCGCCAACCCGATCGAGGACTACGACGAGCTTTCGCCGGCCTCCTACGGCTTCACCGAGGCCGACTACGACCGCAAGATCTTCATCGACCACGTGCTGGGGCTGGAATACGCGACCATCCGCGAGATGCTCGACATCCTGCAGCGCACCTACTGCTCGACGCTCGGCGTCGAGTTCATGCACATCTCCCACCCCGAGGAGAAGGCCTGGATCCAGGCCCGCATAGAGGGGCCGGACAAGGGCATCGCCTTCACGGCCGAGGGCAAGAAGGCGATTCTGCACAAGCTTCTCGAGGCGGAAGGCTTCGAGCAGTTCATCGACGTCAAGTACAAGGGCACCAAGCGCTTCGGCCTCGACGGCGGTGAGTCGCTGATCCCGGCGCTGGAGCAGATCGTCAAGCGCGGCGGCCAGCTGGGCATGAAGGAAATCGTCCTCGGCATGGCCCACCGCGGCCGCCTCAACGTGCTGTCGCAGGTGATGGCCAAGCCGCACCGCGCCATTTTCCACGAATTCAAGGGCGGCTCCTTCACGCCGGACGACGTCGAAGGCTCGGGCGACGTGAAGTACCACCTCGGTGCTTCCTCCGACCGCGAATTCGACGGCAACAAGGTTCACCTGTCGCTGACCGCCAACCCTTCTCACCTGGAAATCGTCGACCCGGTTGTGATGGGCAAGGCCCGCGCCAAGCAGGATCAGCTCCACGGCCGCACCCCACGCCACGAGATCGTGCCGCTGGAAGAGCGCGCCAAGGTGCTGCCGCTGCTGCTGCACGGCGATGCTGCTTTTGCGGGGCAGGGCGTGGTGGCCGAGATTCTCGGGCTGTCCGGCCTGCGCGGCCATCGTGTTGCCGGCACGCTGCATTTCATCATCAACAACCAGATCGGCTTCACCACCAACCCGCGCTTCTCGCGTTCTTCGCCCTATCCGTCGGATGTGGCCAAGATGATCGAGGCGCCGATCTTCCACGTCAACGGCGACGACCCGGAAGCGGTGGTCTTCGCCGCCAAGGTGGCGACCGAGTTCCGCATGAAGTTCCACAAGCCGGTGGTCGTGGACATGCTCTGCTATCGCCGCTTCGGCCACAACGAGGGCGACGAGCCGGCGTTCACCCAGCCGATCATGTATCGCAACATCCGCAACCACAAGACGACGGGCCAGCTCTACGCAGAGAAGCTGATCGCCGAAGGGCTGGTGACGCAGGCCGAAATCGAGAAGATGAAGGCCGAGTGGCGCGCGCATCTGGAGGCCGAATTCGAGGCCGGGCAGAGCTACAAGCCCAACAAGGCCGACTGGCTGGACGGCGCCTGGTCGGGCCTGCGCGCGGCCGACAATCAAGACGAGCTGCGCCGCGGCAAGACCGCCGTGCCGGTGAAGACGCTGAAGGAGATCGGCAAGAAGCTGACCGAGGTGCCCGCCGGCTTCGAGGCGCACAGGACCATCGTCCGCTTCCTCGATGCGCGCCGCAAGATGATCGAATCGGGCGAGGGGCTAGACTGGTCGACGGCCGAGGCACTGGCCTTCGGCTCGATCGTGCTCGAAGGGCACCCGGTGCGTCTGTCAGGCCAGGATTCCGAGCGCGGCACCTTCTCGCAGCGCCATTCGGTGCTCTACGACCAGCGTGACGAAAACCGCTACATTCCGCTCAACAACCTGTCGCCCGCCCAGGCTAACTACGAAGTCATCAACTCCATGCTTTCGGAAGAGGCCGTGCTCGGCTTCGAATACGGCTATTCGCTGGCCGATCCGAAGGCGCTGACCCTGTGGGAAGCCCAGTTCGGCGACTTCGCCAACGGCGCCCAGGTGGTGTTCGACCAGTTCATCTCGTCGGGCGAGCGCAAGTGGCTGCGCATGTCGGGCCTGGTCTGCCTGTTGCCGCACGGCTTCGAAGGGCAGGGGCCGGAGCACTCCTCCGCAAGGCTGGAGCGCTTCCTGCAGCTTTGCGCGGAAGACAACATGCAGGTCGCAAACTGCACCACGCCGGCCAACTACTTCCACATCCTGCGGCGCCAGCTGAAGCGCGACTTCCGCAAGCCGCTGATCCTGATGACGCCGAAGTCGCTGCTGCGCCACAAGCGCGCGGTCTCGACGCTGGCCGAGCTGTCGGGCGAGAGCTCGTTCCACCGCCTGCTGTGGGACGATGCGCAGCTCCTGCCCGATCAGCCGATCAAGCTGGTCAAGGATTCGAAGATCCGCCGCGTCGTGCTCTGCTCGGGCAAGGTCTATTACGACCTCTACGAGGAGCGCGAGAAGCGCGGCATCAACGACATCTACCTGCTGCGGGTGGAGCAGCTTTACCCGTTCCCGGCCAAGGCGCTCATCACCGAGCTGTCGCGGTTCCGCGGCGCGGAAATGGTGTGGTGCCAGGAAGAGCCCAAGAACATGGGCGCCTGGTCCTTCATCGACCCGTACCTGGAATGGGTGCTGGCGCATATCGACGCCAAGCATCAGCGGGTGCGCTACACCGGCCGCCCGGCGGCGGCATCGCCCGCCACCGGCCTGATGTCGAAGCATCTCGAGCAACTCCAGGCTTTCCTGGACGACGCTCTCGGCGAATAATTACTCAGTTCAGAAAACGGATAGGCAAAAACAATGGCTACCGAAATCCGCGTCCCGACCCTTGGCGAATCCGTCAGCGAGGCAACCATCGGCAAGTGGTTCAAGAAGGTCGGCGACGCGATCGCCGCGGACGAGCCACTGGTGGAGCTCGAGACCGACAAGGTGACGATCGAAGTGCCGGCGCCTGCCGCCGGGCGGCTGGCGGAAATCGCCGCGCAGGAAGGCGACACCGTCGGCGTCAGCGCCCTGCTCGGCACCATCTCGGAAGGTGCGGCGGCTGCAAAGCCAGTGGCCGTCGCCCAGGCGTCGGGCGGCGCCGCCGCGGCGACCGTGGGCGAAGCGGTCGAAATGACCGCCAGGCTCGCTGGTGCCAGCGCGATCGAGCAGCGCAAGATGCCGCCTGCGCCGGCTGCCGCCAAGCTGATCGCTGAAAGCAACCTCGCGGTGGACCAGATTGCCGGTTCCGGCAAGCGCGGCCAGGTGCTCAAGGGCGACGTGCTCGGTGCGATCGCCAAGGGCATCGCGGCTGCGCCGGCTGCTCCTGCGGCCGCTCCGGCTCCTGCCGTCGCGCGTGCGCCGGCACCGGCGGCAGACGAGGTGCGCGAAGAGCGCGTGCGCATGACCAAGCTGCGCCAGACCATAGCGCGCCGCCTGAAGGACGCCCAGTCGACCGCCGCCATGCTCACCACCTTCAACGAGGTGGACATGAAGGCTGTGATGGACCTGCGCGCCAAGTACAAGGACGTGTTCGAGAAGAAGCACGGCGTGAAGCTGGGCTTCATGGGCTTCTTCACCAAGGCCGTGACGCATGCTCTGAAGGAAATCCCGGCGGTCAACGCCGAGATCGATGGCACCGACATCATCTACAAGAACTACGCCCATATCGGCGTGGCTGTGGGCACCGAAAAGGGCCTCGTGGTGCCTGTGGTGCGTGACGCCGACCAGATGTCGATCGCGCAGGTCGAGAAGGAGATCGGTCGCCTCGGCATCGCCGCGCGCGATGGCAAGCTCTCGGTCGCCGACATGCAGGGCGGCACCTTCACCATCTCCAATGGTGGCGTCTATGGCTCGCTGATGTCGACGCCGATCCTCAACGCGCCGCAGTCGGGCATCCTGGGCATGCACAAGATCCAGGAGCGGCCGATGGTCGTCGGCGGACAGATCGTCATCCGCCCGATGATGTATCTGGCCCTCTCCTACGATCACCGCATCGTCGACGGCAAGGAGGCCGTGACCTTCCTGGTGCGCGTCAAGGAGAGCCTGGAGGATCCGGAACGCCTGGTGCTGGACCTCTGAGGTCCGGCCGCGCGAAGCGCCGGCGCGTTCGCTCGTTCGGACGCGCCACGGCCGCTTCGGCTTGGAATGACGCATGAGCCTTTTCCGAAAACCGATTCCGGTTTGCAGGGTCATGCGCTAGGCTTGCTGCCGACAGGAGCGGACCAATGGCCTTCGAACCCGACATCCCGCCGATCCAGGTGCATCTGTGCACCAAGGGCGGTCGCCATGTCCGGGCCTTCAACGCACCGCTCGAAACGGGGCGGTGATGGGGGCACGGTGGCTGGTCATGCTTCGGAATGTTGGGCTGGGGCTGGCGGTCAGTGCCGGCGCGCTGCCTGCGGGCGCGGCCTCGGCAGCCTGCCCGATGGAGCTTGCGGTTTATGGCGATCGCGACAAGGCGGCCACGGTAGATTTCGTGCCGCGTGGCGAGGGGGCGGTGAGCAATCGCTTCCGCATGCGGCTCGACAATGACGTGGCGCTGGACGGCATCGTGATGTGGAGCGACGCCGTCGCGCGACCAAACGGCATGCTGATGTACAAGTGCCCGGAGGGCGACGTGACCGGCGAAGAACTGGCTGCCTGCACTGTCTGGCAGGGCGTGATCTACTCCAGCGACACGACCGGCAAGATCGATCTGCTGCCGGCCGAAGGCACCGAGGCGCCTGAAACACTGATCTTCCCCGACCTCGCCTATTCGCTGCGCCATTCCTCGGCCTATGAGCAAGGTGGCTTCTCCAGGCTGCCGTGGGATGTATTCGCCTTACAGGGTTGTCAGGAATGAGTGCTGGCGAACGGGTTTTGCTGGTGACGGGCGGCGGTCGCGGCATTGGCGCGGCTATCTGCCGGCTCGCCGCCAAGGCCGGCTATCGGGTCGCGGTCAACTACGCTTCCAATGATGCGGCAGCCGCTGCACTTGTGCGCGAGATCGAGGCCGGTGGCGGCCAGGCGATCACGGTCAAGGGCGATGTCGGCAATGAAGACGATGTCGTTGCCATGTTCGAGGCGGTCGACCGCGCATTCGGCCGGCTAGACGGGCTCGTGAACAATGCCGGCATCGTCGACATGAAAGCGCGCGTCGACGAGATGAGCGTGGCGCGCCTGGAGCGGATGATGCGCGTCAACGTCATCGGCTCGATGCTGTGCGCCCGCGAGGCGGTGCGGCGGATGTCGACGCTGCATGGCGGCAAGGGCGGCGCCATCGTCAACATCTCCTCGGCTGCATCGCTTCTCGGCTCGCCGGGCGAATATGTCGACTACGCCGCCTCCAAGGGGGCGATCGACACTTTCACTATCGGCCTTGCCCGCGAAGTGGCGGAGGAGGGCGTGCGCGTCAACGCCGTGCGGCCGGGCATCATCGATACCGAGATCCATGCCTCAGGCGGTCAGCCGGACCGAATAGCCGCCGTGCGCGGCTTCGTTCCGATGAAACGCGAAGGCAAGGCAGAGGAAGTCGCCCGTGCCGTGCTGTGGCTCCTGTCGGACGAGGCGTCCTACACGACGGGCGGAATTTTGAACGTAAGCGGCGGTCGCTGATCGCCAGGCAGAAGGACAGAGAAATGGCATATGATGTGGTGGTGATCGGTTCGGGCCCGGGCGGCTATGTGTGCGCCATCAAGGCAGCACAGCTCGGCCTGAAGACGGCCGTGGTGGAGAAGCGCGAAACCTTCGGCGGCACCTGCCTCAACATCGGCTGCATCCCCTCCAAGGCACTGCTGCATGCCTCCGAGGTGTTTGCCGAGGCCAGCCATTCCTTCGACACGCTTGGCGTCGAGGTCGAGCCGAAGCTCAATTTGAAGAAGATGCTGGCGCACAAGGACACCACGGTTGCGGCCAATGTCAGCGGCGTCGCCTTCCTGTTCAAGAAGAACAAGATCGACAGCTTCCGCGGCACCGGCAAGGTGGTGTCGGCCGGCAAGGTTTCCGTCACGGCGGAAGACGGCAGCGTGCAGGAGATCGAGACGAAGAACATCGTCATCGCCACCGGCTCCGATGTTGCGGGCATCCCCGGGGTGAAGGTCGACATTGACGAGAAGGTGATCGTCTCTTCCACCGGCGCGCTTGAACTCGACAAGGTGCCAGAGACCATGGTGGTGGTCGGCGGCGGCGTCATCGGCCTGGAGCTCGGCTCGGTCTGGGCGCGGCTCGGCGCCAAGGTCACGGTCGTGGAATATCTCGACATGATCCTCGGCGGCATGGATGGCGAGGTGGCCAAGCAGTTCCAGCGTATGCTCGGCAAGCAGGGTCTTGCCTTCAAGCTCGGCTCCAAGGTGACCGGTGTTGCCAGGACGGACAAGGGCGCGAGCGTGACCTTCGAGCCGGTCAAGGGCGGCGACGCCGAAACCATCGAGGCCGACGTGGTGCTGGTGGCCACCGGCCGCGCGCCTTACACCAATGGTTTGGGCCTCAAGGAAGCGGGCGTCGAGATGGACGAGCGCGGCCGCGTGAAGACCGACGCACATCTGCAGAGCAACGTGCCGGGCATCTATGCCATCGGCGACGTGATTGCCGGGCCGATGCTCGCCCACAAGGCCGAGGACGAAGGCGTGGCCGTGGCCGAGATCATCGCCGGCCAGGCCGGCCATGTGAACTACGACGTCATCCCGAGCGTGGTCTACACGAGCCCGGAAGTCGCGTCCGTCGGCAAGACCGAGGAAGAGCTGAAGAAGGCCGGCGTCGAATACAAGGTCGGCAAATTCCCCTTCACCGCCAACGGCCGCGCGCGCGCCATGCTGCACACCGACGGTTTTGTAAAGATTCTGGCCGACAAGGCGACGGACAAGGTGCTGGGTGCCCATATTGTCGGCTTCGGCGCCGGCGAGATGATCCACGAGGCGGCGGTTCTGATGGAGTTCGGCGGCTCGGCCGAAGATCTCGCCCGCACCTGCCATGCGCATCCGACCATGTCGGAGGCGGTCAAGGAAGCGGCGCTGGCGACCTTTTTCAAGCCGATCCACATCTGATCGGATTTTCTCTCCGGAAACGAGACGGGCGCCGCGAGGCGCCCGTTTTCATTTGGCGGGTCAGTGCGCCGCAATCCCCTCGTGCGCGGCCTTGCCCCATACCTCTTCCACGCGCGCATCGCGCCCGCAGGCGTAGCGGTAGTATTTGTAGCGGATCGGGTTCTTCTTGTAATAGTCCTGGTGGTAGTCCTCGGCCGGCCAGAAGGTCGGCGCCATGACGATTTCGGTGGCGATGGGCTTCTTCAGCGCCGCCGCTATCGCGGCCTTGGATTTTTCGGCCTCTGCAAGCTGTTCCTGGTCCACCGCGTAGATAGCGGTCGTGTAGCTGTGCCCGCGGTCGCAGAACTGGCCGCCGCCGTCGGTCGGGTCGACCGAATGCCAGAACGCGTCGAGCAGCTTGGCGTAGCTGGTCTTCGAGTCGTCGAATTCGATCTTCACCGCCTCGCGATGCCCGGCTGCGGTGTGGTTTTCATAGGTCGGGTGGTCGTTCTTGCCGCCAATATAGCCGGATGTGGTCGCGATCACGCCAGGCACGTGGTCGAAGTCGCTTTCCACGCACCAGAAACAGCCGCCGGCGAAGATGGCCGTCTGGGTCTTTGCCTGCGCGCCAGCGAAGGGCGTCAGGGCGAGCAAGGCAGCGCTGAGGCAAAGGACATGACGCAACATGAAAAACTCCTCCAGCAGCGACAAGCATCGGAGCAGCGCAAGCTTCTGAAATCAAGCCGGAACACGCTCATGTGATGACGGGGCTAGAAAAAAGCCGTACGGGTCGGGCCTATGCGGCTTTTGTATTCCAGCGGTCAGACGCAGCGTTCGACCGTCATCTTCCTGATTTCGGCTGCTGTCAGCCGCCCAGCGCGTCGAGCCGGGCGCGCAAGGTCGCGACCTCTTCCTCCAGCGCCTGCAGCCGCGCCTCGATATCCGACGCGGGCATGGCCGACGGGCCGCGTTGCGCCGCCAGCGCGGCTACATCGATCGGTCCGCTCAGGAGATGGGCATAGCGGTCCTCGCGCTGGCCGGGGCCACGCCCGATTTCCTGCACCAACGCCGGGCGCTTGCCAATCAGCATGTCGAGTTCCGTGCGCAGGTCTTCCAGCGACTGGAAGCGCGCCATGCGCTCGCTGCGGGCCATCAACTCCCCGGCCGTTTGGGCCCCGCGCAGAAGCAGCAGGCCTAAAATGGCGGTCTGCGGCGACGTCAGCGAAAAGCGCTGCGCGGCAAGATGCTCGTAGCGCTCGACGCGCGAGCCGAAGACCTGGCGCACCAGGCCCTTCTGCTCGAGTGACTTCAGCCCCCGATGCACCTCCATCTGTTCCAGCGCCATGACCGGCTCTCGCGCCGTCTTCTGGTTGGCGGCGGAATGGGCAGCATTGAGGGTCAGCGGATAGACGTCCGGCGTCAGCTCCTTCTTCTCGATCAGGCAGCCAAGCACGCGGGCTTCGACGGGGGTGAGGATGGGGAGGTCTGTCGTTTCCATGCCGCAGCTATTGGCACAAAATGGTGCGGGCAACAACGCTCTCGCGTTTCGGCTTCAGTTGGAGCCAAGCCGCCCTCAAACAAATAGAGCGCAACGACGTGAGGTCATTGCGCTCTATTGATCCGAGTTTCCGGAACACCTGTCCGGAAGAGGAACAGCCGGGTTTCTAGACCCGGCGTTCCACCATCATCTTCTTGATCTCGGCGATCGCCTTGGCGGGATTGAGTCCCTTCGGGCAGGTCTGCGCGCAGTTCATGATGGTGTGGCATCGATAGAGGCGGAACGGATCCTCGAGGTTGTCGAGGCGCTCGCCGGTTGCTTCGTCGCGGCTATCGATCAGCCAGCGATAGGCCTGCAGCAGCACGGCCGGGCCGAGATAGCGGTCTCCGTTCCACCAATAGCTCGGGCAGGAAGCCGAGCAGCAGGCGCACAGGATGCACTCGTAGAGCCCGTCCAGCTTGGCGCGGTCCTCATGGCTCTGCAGCCACTCCTTTGCCGGCTCCGGCGACACCGTCTTCAGCCACGGCTCGATCGAGCGGTGCTGGGCGTAGAAGTTGGTGAGGTCCGGCACCAGGTCCTTCACCACCGGCATGTGCGGCAGCGGGTAGATCTTCACCGCACCAGAAATGTCGTCGCAGCCCTTGGTGCAGGCCAGCGTGTTCGAACCGTCGATGTTCATGGCGCAGGAGCCGCAAATGCCTTCGCGGCAGGAGCGGCGCAGCGTCAGCGTCGGGTCGATCTTGTTCTTGATCCAAAGCAGAGCATCCAGCACCATCGGCCCGCAATCGTCCATGTCGACGAAATAGGTGTCGATGCTCGGATTCTCGCCGTCGTCCGGCGACCAGCGATAGATGCGGAACTCGCGCAGGTTGGTCGCGCCTTCGGGCTTCGGCCAGGTCTTGCCCTGCTTGATCTGGGAGTTCTTGGGAAGAGCCAGTTCAACCATCTCGATCTCCCTTAATCAGTACACGCGCGCCTTGGGCGCGATCTTGGCCAGGCTGATGCCGCCTTCGGCTTCCGGCAGCAGCGTTTCGGTGTGCACCGGGCGGTAGCTCAGCGTCACCTTGCCGTCCTCGGAGACATGGGCCAGCGTGTGCTGGCGCCAGTTGGCGTCGTCGCGCGAGGAGAAGTCCTCGCGGGCATGCGCGCCGCGGCTTTCCTTGCGGGCTTCGGCGCCATAGACGGTGGGCAGCGCATTGGCCATCAGGTTTTCCAGTTCCAGCGTCTCCACCAGATCGGAGTTCCAGATCATCGAGCGGTCGGTGACCTTGAGGTCCTTCAGCTCGCCCCACAGCGCCGACATGCGCTGGCAGCCCTGTTCCAGCGATTCCTGGGTGCGGAACACGGCGGCGTCTTCCTGCATGGTGCGCTGCATCTTTTCGCGCAGCACGGCCGTCGGCGTGCCGCCATTGGCGTTCCGCAGGCGGTCGAAGCGATCCATGATCTTCTCCACCGCCTGTTCGTTGATCGCCGGAATGGGGGCTGCGCGGTCGATCACCTCGCCGGCGCGGATGGCGGCGGCACGGCCGAACACGACCAGGTCGATCAGCGAGTTGGAGCCCAGGCGGTTGGCGCCGTGGACGGAGGCGCAACCGGCTTCGCCAACTGCCATCAGGCCGGGCTGCACGCGGTCGGGATTGTCCGGGGTCGGGTTCAGCACCTCGCCCCAGTAGTTCGTGGGAACGCCGCCCATATTGTAGTGCACGGTCGGCAGAACCGGGATTGGCTCGCGGGTCACGTCGACGCCGGCGAAGATCTTTGCGCTCTCCGAGATGCCGGGCAGGCGCTCATGAAGGACCGCCGGATCGAGATGATCGAGGTGCAGGTAGATGTGGTCCTTGTTCTTGCCGACGCCGCGGCCCTCGCGGATTTCCAGCGTCATGCAGCGCGAAACCACGTCGCGCGAGGCAAGGTCCTTGGCCGAGGGGGCGTAGCGTTCCATGAAGCGCTCGCCCTCGGAGTTCACCAGATAGCCGCCCTCGCCGCGGGCGCCTTCGGTGATCAGGCAGCCCGAGCCGTAGATGCCGGTCGGGTGGAACTGCACGAACTCCATGTCCTGCAGCGGCAGGCCGGCGCGCGCGGCCATGCCGCCGCCGTCGCCGGTGCAGGTGTGCGCGGAGGTGGCCGAGAAATAGGCGCGGCCGTAGCCGCCGGTGGCCAGCACCACCATCTTGGCCGCGAAGCGGTGGATGGTGCCGTCATCGAGGTTCCAGGCCACGACGCCGGTGCACACGCCGTCGGTCATGATCAGGTCGAGCGCGAAATACTCGATGAAGAACTGCGCATTGTGCTTCAGCGACTGGCCATAGAGCGTGTGCAGGATGGCGTGGCCGGTGCGGTCGGCGGCCGCGCAGGTGCGCTGCACGGGCGGGCCGTCGCCGAAATTCTGCATGTGGCCGCCGAAGGGGCGCTGGTAGATCTTGCCTTCCTCGGTGCGCGAGAAGGGCACGCCGTAGTGCTCGAGCTCGTAGACCGCCGCCGGTGCCTGGCGCACCATATATTCCATGGCGTCGACGTCGCCGAGCCAGTCGGAGCCCTTGACGGTGTCGTACATATGCCACTGCCAGTTGTCGGGGCCCATGTTGGAGAGCGAGGCGGCAATGCCGCCCTGCGCCGCCACCGTGTGCGAGCGGGTCGGGAAGACCTTGGTGATGCAGGCCGTCTTCAGCCCCTGCTCGGCCATGCCGAGCGTCGCGCGCAGGCCCGAACCGCCGGCGCCAACAACCACCACGTCAAACTTGTGGTCGACATAGGTGTAGCTCTTGCCGGCCGATGCCTTGCCGTTGCCTGTGATGTCCTTGGCCACTGGTCAGCCCCCGAATGCTAGTTTGAGCAGGGCGAAGATGGATGCGACGCCTACCGCGATCGTGAAAAAGGTGTTGAGCATGATGAGGACGACCTTCGTTCCCTCATTGTGCACATAGTCCTCAATGATGACCTGCATGCCGAGCCGCATGTGATAGAGGGCCGAAAGCAGCATCAGAAGGAGCACCAGCGCCACGAACGGATTGGAGAGCGTGGCGCGGACCTCGGCATAGCCGGCGCCGTTGAGCGCCACGAGCAGGCCGACGAAGAACAGGGTGAGCGGCACGTTGGCCACCGCCGTCAGTCGCTGGCGCCAGAAATGGTCGGTGCCTTCATGGGCGGAGCCGAGTCCGCGAACCTTCTTGAGGGGTGTACGCATGTCCGACATGATCAGGCTCCCCGCGCCATGTAGCCGATGATCCAGATGGCCAGGGTCAGCAGCACCGACGCGACGATGCTCGCCCAGGCGATCTTCGAGGCGGTGTGCTTCTCGAGGCCGAAGCCGGCGTCCCAGATGAAGTGGCGGATGCCGCCCATCATGTGGAGCATCAGGACCCAGGCGTATCCGAACAGCACAAGCCGGCCGATCCAGGTGCCGAAGACCCAGTCGACGATATTGAAATGGCTCTCCGACGTAGCCGCCGCGATCAACCACCAGGCGACCAGCAACGTGCCGAAATAGAGAGCGCCGCCGGTGATGCGGTGCAGGATCGACGTCGTCATCGTTATAGGCGGCTTGTAGATCGTCAGATGCGGCGACAGCGGCCTTGCTTGGGTGGCTGGTATCTTGCTCATGGCTCCCCTTTCCGGCGCTCGGACATTTCGACGCGCAAAAGCGGCAGGCCCTTCCCGGAATGCGACTTAGGATAGCGGCGTTCTAATGCGCTTTTTGCACCGCGTCAAAGCCGGATGGCATTTCCGCTTGCCTATTTGATCCAAAGGCATGGGCGTTCAAGTCACTGATCTTGCTTCAACCGATTGAAGCCATGTCCATGATCGGCTGCCGGCCGGCGAATCCTGAAGAAACCACCATGTGGTTGCCATGTTTCTTTGCTGCACCGCACGCTTGGGGCGAATCAGCGGCTGCGGTTCGGCGGTCTTCGCGTCATGGGCAGGTCGCCGCGGCCTCATTGCACTCCGACAGCAGGATGCGTCAGCGGTTTTCCGGCTGCTTTCTCGCTCCTGGCCCTTAACAAAGGCTTCGAAAATGTTAATTCTGGGCGCGGAAATACACTGCGGTGAGGGAGGCAGCCCCATGGGTGCAAGAGGTCCGAGAATGCTCGTTCTGCCGATCCTGTCTGTCGGACTTGCCGTCTTGGCGACGACTGCATTCGCCGACAACCGCATCCGCGACCTTACCTATGCCGATACTTTCGGCAATCTCATCATCGACAGCGCGTCGGGCTACAAGCGGATCGTCGTGGGGCAGGGCCGTATTGCCCGCCGGCTTGCCGAGGGCCCGCGAAAGAGCGAGCCGAAGATTGCGCAATCCGAACCGGGCGCCCCCATGCCGGGCGAGCCCTATTGCTACGCGCCGCCGGTTCTCGTGAAGGGGCGCAGCTACATGTACGGCTTCTCCGAGGGCATATTGCCGACGCTGGGGGCCTCCTGCCAATAAGTCAGGCCGACCTGTGCCCGCGTCTGGTCTCGACGGGCGAGGCGGCGGTGCGCACGCAGTCCCGGCCGTCCTTCTTTGCCGCGTAGAGCGCCTTGTCGGCGCGCGAAAGCAGTTCCGACAGGTCGTCTCCCGGCGCGCATTCGCTGACCCCGAAGCTTGCGGTGAACCGCAGTCCATCCGGTAATCCCTCTATCGGCAAGGTGGAGAACGCAGTGCGCGTGCATTCGGCAAACAGGCGCGCAGCCGCCAGGTTCGCGCCGGGCAGTATGATGGCGAACTCCTCGCCGCCGATGCGCCCGGCAATGTGGTGGTCCGCCGCTGTCCTGCTGAGGAAGCTCGCAAAGGCCTTGATCACCTTGTCTCCGGAAGCATGACCGAAAGTGTCGTTGATCGTCTTGAAGTAATCGAGATCGCAGATGACCAGCGAAACCGGCTGGCCCTTCCGTGCCTCCTGGCGCAGCACTGTGTTTGCGTAGCGCTCGAAGCCGCCCCGGTTGAGCAAGCCGGACAAGGAATCCGTTTGGGAAAGTGTCGTGACGTCGGCGATGACGTCGCGCGCCAGGATGACCAGGAACAGCAACGCAGTGGCGACGGCGGTAACCGTTCCCATGGACTGCGAGATGAGCGCATAGGTGGTCGCGAGATAGGACTGCGCGCTGGCGCCCGTTCCGCCCAGCAGGTCCGAAAGAAAGGGCTTGCTGAGGAACTGCAGCGAGCTCGCGGCCAGCAGCAGCATCAATGCATTGTCGAGCCACCTGCGTGAACGTGCCGACCACACTATCCAGGCGCCGATAAGCTGCATCGCGAAATAGGGCGCCTGATAAGCCATCATCCTTGCGAAGGATTGCCGTGGCATGTCCTGTATGGCGTCACAGGCCACGACGGAAAACAGGAATACTGCGCAGAGCAGGCGCCAGGGAACGGGAACCTGGTATTTGCGCGCGACGCCGACATTGAACAGCAGCAGTGCCGCCAGGAACAGCGAAAACGAGAAGACCACGGCGACGCGCGGGGCACCGAACCTGGCGATCAAGAACTCGGTCAAGCAATAGACGACGCCCAGCCCGTAGACCACGGCCATCCAGCGTGCCGCTTGCTGCTTGCGATCGTAGACGGCGACCATGGCAAAGGATGCCGACAACAACCCCGTGACAACCAGATTGATTATCAGGACAACCGCTGCTCCGCTCATCGGATGCGCCCCCCGAGCGCACGTCTTCATTCAGATGGAAAGGCTGCAAGCAAGAAAACCATGCAGTTCCCACGGCGAAACATACGGCCGGGCAACTGCGAAGCCGAAGCAATCAATCACGTTTGCACGAAAAAGCCGTTAACGCTGGGGCAGTATTGTGCGCGCGGGAAATTCTCGCAGGCGAACGGTACGCCGGCCAGTCGGGCAGGGGAACCGCACCGCGGTATCCGCGTTGCGATGCTAAGGCGAGAAGGAGGCCTGCGATGAAGACCGTGATGCTCGTCGATCACGAAGCAATACGCGACTGGGTTGCGGCGAGGGCCGGCAGTCCTGCGCTTCAGGAGGCTACGGCCTCTGGAGAGGAGGCGGTTCTGCGTATCGTCTTCGGTCAAAATGCCTATGAGGACGATGACCGGCCGGAGCGTTCCGACGCCACGGGCGCGATCGAGCTGATCGATTGGGACGAGTGGTTTCAGCTTTTCGACAAGCGCCGTCTAGCGCTGGTCGTGCCCGAGGACAGGCCCGGCATCCGCGACGAGTTCCACGAACTCGTCAGAAGGTTCGAGCCGGGCGACTGAGCGCCGCCCGGCGTCCATATTATCTGCTTAGTTCCAGTCGCGAATGTCGACGAAATGGCCGGCGATCGCAGCCGCCGCCGCCATGGCCGGCGAGACCAGATGCGTGCGGCCCTTGAAGCCCTGACGGCCCTCGAAGTTGCGGTTCGAGGTCGAGGCGCAACGCTCGCCCGGCTTCAGCCGGTCGTCGTTCATGGCCAGGCACATCGAGCAGCCGGGCTCGCGCCAGTCGAAGCCTGCCTCGATGAAGATCTTGTCCAGGCCCTCGGCTTCGGCCTGCTCCTTCACCAGGCCCGAGCCCGGCACGATCATGGCCGAAACGGTCGCAGCGACTTGTCTGCCCTCGACGACCTTGGCAACTGCGCGCAGGTCCTCGATGCGCCCGTTGGTGCAGGAGCCGATGAAGACGCGGTCGATGGCGATGTCGGTGATCTTGGTGCCAGCGGCGAGGCCCATATATTCGAGCGCGCGCTTCTTGGAGTTGCGCTTGTTCTCGTCGGCGATGTCGTCCGGGTTCGGCACGACGCCGGTGACGGAGGCGACGTCCTCGGGCGACGAGCCCCAGGTGACGATGGGCGGCAGCTTGGCGGCGTCGAGCACCACCACCTTGTCGAAATGCGCGCCTTCGTCGGTGTGCAGCGTCTTCCAGTAGTCCAGCGCCATGTCCCAGGCCTTGCCCTTCGGGGCGCGCGGCTTGTCCTTCACATAGGCGAAGGTCGTCTCGTCCGGCGCGATCAGACCGGCGCGGGCGCCGCCCTCGATCGACATGTTGCAGATGGTCATGCGACCTTCCATCGACAGCGCGCGGATCGCCTCGCCGGCATATTCGATGACATAGCCGGTGCCGCCGGCGGTGCCGATCTCGCCGATGATGGCCAGCACGATGTCCTTGGCGGTAACGCCAGCCGGCAGCTGGCCGTCGACGCGCACCAGCATGTTCTTGGCCTGCTTCTGGATCAGCGTCTGGGTGGCCAGAACGTGCTCGACCTCCGAGGTGCCGATGCCGTGGGCCAGTGCACCGAAGGCACCATGGGTGGAGGTGTGGCTGTCACCGCAGACGATGGTCATGCCCGGAAGGGTAAAACCCTGCTCGGGGCCGACGATGTGGACGATGCCCTGTCGGACGTCGTTCTCGGAATAGTATTCCACGCCGAAGTCGGCCGCGTTCTTGGCCAGCGCCTCGACCTGGATGCGGCTTTCCTCGTTCTTGATGCCCAGCTTGCGATCGGGCGAGGTCGGCACGTTGTGGTCGACGACGGCCAGCGTGCGCTCCGGGTGACGCACCTTGCGGCCGGACATGCGCAGCCCCTCGAAGGCCTGCGGGCTGGTCACTTCATGCACCAGGTGGCGGTCGATGTAGAGCAGGCAGGTGCCGTCGTCCTGGCGGTCGACAACGTGGTCGTCGAAAATCTTGTCGTAGAGGGTGCGGGGTGCGCTCATTGTTCAAATCCCTGGATAGAGCGGAAAACTGGAATGACCCGGCAGCAAAGGCGCCGGCAGCCTGGTCCGCTCAGGATAGGCGGCTGGTCTGCGCGCCGGAAATCCGCGCAAAGAATCGGCCCGGCAGGCGCTTGTGGTCCTGCAGCACGAAACCCTTGTGGGCGGGATCTCCAAAGAGCTGTTCCATGGCCGGGCACATACCAGCATTTTGGCCGGTCGGCAATTGGCAGCCTTGTCACGCCAGCGCGAGCGCGGCACTTGCCGAGCGCTTCAGAGTATCTCGAAGACGAAGGCCTTGACGAGGACATCCGGCTCGTCGACCGCGAAGGCACGAAACCACGGGCTTTCCTCGACAGGGCGCCAGCGTCCGGCCTGTTCCAACTCGCTGAACCTGGCACGGAAGCCGCCCTTGCCCAGGACCACGTCGCGCACCGTGAAGATGGCATGGCCTCCGGCCCGGGTGATCCGCGCCAGCTCGTCGAGGCTGGAAGCGGGGGCATGGCCTTCGGTGAAGACGCCGGTCGAGAAGAAGGCGGCGAAGTGCCCGTCGCGCCAAGGCAGCGGGCCGCCAAGTGCAGCCTCGGTCAGCGCGCCATAGGCGCCGCGCGTACGGGCAATCGCCAGCATGTCGGGCGAGAAGTCGAGGCCCTCGACGTCGGAATAGCCGAGCGCCTGCAGATAGGCGCCGGACAGGCCGGTGCCGCAGCCGGCATCGAGGACAGGGCCGGCGGTCGGCCGCACATGCCGGGCGACCCAGGCGGTGATCATGAATGGCAGGCAATAGCCCGAGGCCGCCGTCTCGCGGTCATAGTCGCTCGACCATGCTGCATAGGCTTGCGTCAGCTCGGCCTCGTTGCGTGCGGCGTAGACCTGTTCCAGCCCTTCGCTGTGGCGGCTCATGGCCGGTGCCCCTTGCGCATCCGCCGTTCAAGCGCCCTCAATGCCAGCGATAGGCCGACCGTGAGCACAAGATAGATATAGGCGACGATGGAGTAGGTCTCGAAGAAGCGGAAGGAGCCGGAGGCGTAGACCTTGCCCATCTGGGTGATGTCGGCCACGCCGAGCACCGAGACCAGCGAGGAATCCTTCACCATGGCGACGAAATCGTTGCCGAGCGGCGGCAGGATGGTGCGGATCGCCTGCGGCAGGACGATCAGCCGGAAGCGCTGGAAACGTGTCAGGCCGAGCGCCTTGGCGGCCTCGATCTGGCCGGCGTCGACCGACTGGATGCCGGCGCGGAACACCTCTGAAATGAAGGCCGAGTAGCCGATGGTAAGCGCGATGATGGCGCGCCACAGCAGCGACACGTCGCGCACCTGGAGCGGCGGCAAGATGCCCGCTTCCTGCAGCGGCGCCGTCACGGAGTTCCACCCGGCGACGAAGGCCGGCGCGCCGACGAAGGCGATCCAGAACAGCAACACCAGGATCGGCACGCCGCGGATGATCTCGACATAGAAGCGTGAGATCTGGCGCAGCCAGACGGAGCCCGACAGACCCATCAGTGCGATGCCCAGCCCGAGCATCGAGGCAAGGCTGAAGCCGACCAGCGTGACGAAGACGGTGATGCCTATCCCCTTGGCAACCGTCGAAAACACCTGGGTGTAGATTTCGTTGGTGGCAACGAAGATGGCGACCGCAATGGCAATCGCCGCAGCGACCGCGAGCCACCAGGGGAAGTCCTTCGTCTCGGGCGAAGTCTTGGAGAGCAGGTGCATCTGAAAATGCCAGGGCCGGGAGCCGGCCTCAGCCGAAACTCCCGGCCCCGCTTGGTCCGTCACTCGCCCATCTTGTAGTCGAGGAACCACTTCTTGTTCAGCGCATCGATGGTGCCGTCGGCCTTCATCGATTCAATGGCCGCGTTGATCGGCGCGACGAGGTCGGAGCCCTTCTGGAAGATGAAGCCGAAATCCTCGGTGCCGAGCGGCTCGCCCACCACCTTGAGGGCGCCGTTCGACGAGTCGACATAGCCCTTGGCGGCGACGCTGTCGGTCAGCACCAGGTCGACGTCGCCCGACTTCAGGGCCTGCACGGTCGCGCCGAAGGTCTCGAGCAGCTTGATGCGCGGGTTCTGTTCGTTGCCGTCCAGGATTTCGTAGACGGCGGTGTAGAAGGGGGAGGTGCCCGCCTGCGCGCCGACCAGGCCGTCCTCGAGTGCCGCAAAGCTCTTGGCGTCGTTGAAGCGGCTCTCGTCGCCGCGCACCAGCATGAACTGCTGCGAGCGCATGTAAGGGTCGGAGAAGTCGACCTTCTCCTTGCGGTCGTCCTTGATGGTAATTCCGGTCATGCCGATGTTGTACTGCCCGTCGGAGACGGCCTGGATCATCGCGTCCCAGGAGGTGTTCTGGTAATCGACCTTGAAGTTCAGGCGCTTGGCCATCTCGTTCATGGCGTCGTATTCCCAGCCGATCTGCTCGCCCGTCTTCGGGTCCACGAACTGCAGAGGCGGATAGGCATTCTCGGTCACCACCGTCACCGTCTTTCCGCCGAGGTCGGGCAGCGTGTCGGCGCTTGCCGCCGCGGGTGCGAGAACGCAGGCCAGCAGCCCGGCCAGTGCGAATTTGAACCTGTTCATGGGGTCGCGCTCCAGTTCGGAAATGTCTTTGGGTCGAAAAGGCATGATTTTGCGCATGATTAGCCAACTGCCCACGGCTTGCAAGGGACGGCTTGCTTCCTTGCCGCAGTGGCACGAAAAGCTTTCGCTATCCCGCGCGCTTCGTTGCTGCGATGGAGAAGGACATGGGGATTTTCGGATAGCCATCCGGCAGTGCGAACTGGTTGCCGCCGAGTTCGACGACATCCGCAAAGGCCCGCCAGACAACGATCTCGTGTTCGTTGAGGTGGTCGATGCTCATTCCGGCCCTGATCAGCGCGTTGACGATGTCGCTCAGCGGATGAATCCACTCGTAGCAGCGCGTATGCGTCAGTTGCCGGTCATCGCCGGTATAGGTCTGGGCGTCATCCCAGGTAAGCGGCTCGGCCCTCGGGGTGCGCCAGTGATAGGCAAGCTCAAGCGTGCCGTTGCGCGCCTCCACCTGGCCGAGCTGCGGATGGCCCTCGAGCAGGTAGAGCCGGCCGCCGGGGCGCAGCAGCGCCGACACCACCTCGGCCCAGCGGAAGATGTCGTCCAGCCAGTTGATGGCGCCCCATGTGACGAAGACCATGTCGTAGGTTTCGCCCAGCGCCTGCGGCGCGTCATAGACCGACGCCTCCACGAAGCGCGCCGGCGTTCCGGCCCTCTCGGCGAAAGCCCGCGCTGCCGCGATGGCCTTCGATGAAAAATCAACGCCAGTGACGCTTTTCGCGCCAAGGTGCTTGAGGCTCAGGGTGTCCAGGCCGATGTGGCATTGCAGATGGACGATGTCCTTGCCCGTCACGTCACCGATCTCGCCGGCTTCCAACTGATGCAGCGAGGAGCCGCCGGCGAGCACCTGGGCGATCCGGTAGCTGCCGGTGGTGTCGGACGAATGGAGCTCGGCGCGATTGTCCCAGTTGCGCAGATTGGCCTTGGCAAACTCGCTCATCGTTCTCCCCCTTGGACACGAGCACGAGACGAAAAAAGGCGGCCGAAGCCGCCTTTTTCCAAATAGAATCTCCCGAGGAAGATTATTCGGCGGCCTTCTCGGCCTCGGCAGCGGCTGCTGCTTCGGCGGCAGCCTTCTTCTCGGCGGCTTCCTGGGCGGCCTTCTCGGCAGCCAGTGCCTCGGCGGCGGCGATCTTCTCGGCCTCGATGCGCGCCTTCTCGGCGTTGGCTGCTTCGCGCTCGGCGTCGTTCAGCTTGCGTGCGCGCACGCTGGTGTTTTCGACGATACGCGCCGACTTGCCGCGACGATCACGCAGGTAATAGAGCTTGGCGCGGCGAACCTTGCCGCGGCGGACGATCTCGACGCCCTCGACCATCGGCGAGTAGACCGGGAACACACGCTCCACGCCTTCGCCGTAGGAGATCTTGCGGACCGTGAAGTTTTCCTGGAAGCCCGAGCCCGAACGCGCGATCACGACGCCTTCATAGGCCTGCACGCGGGTGCGCGTACCTTCGGTGACGCGGACCAGGACGCGGACGGTGTCGCCCGGCTGGAATTCGGGAAGCTTGCGCTTCGCTTCGATCTTGGCGGCCTGTTCGGCCTCGATCTGACGGATGATATCCATCGCAATAACCTCTTCTTCGTTCTCAACAGCCAGAGCGCCCGGCACTTGCCACCCAGTTCCAAGACCGTTTGGCTATGCCTTTACTTCTCGCCGAGAAGCCGAGGCAGGGGCGATTTCACCGTCATTGTTGACGGGCCCGGAAGCATCATACTCCCGGCTGCGGTCGCGCACATACACGCTTCCGCGTGCATTGTCACCTCTTAGGTGACGGTTTTTTGGCGGAAGCGGCCGATTCATGGGCCGAGAACAGGTCCGGGCGCCGCTCTCGGGTCAGAAGCTCGGCCTGGGCGCGGCGCCAGGCGGCGATCTTGCCATGGTTGCCGGAGGTCAGCACCTCGGGGATCGGCTGCCCCTCGAATTCCTGCGGGCGGGTGTAGTGCGGGTGTTCGAGCAGCCCGTTCTCGAAGCTCTCCTCGTCGCCGGAGGTGTCGTTGCCCATCACGCCGGGCAGCAGCCGCACCACCGCGTCCAGCAGCACAAGTGCTGCCGGTTCGCCGCCGGAGAGGATGAAGTCGCCGATCGACACTTCCTCCAGCGCGCGCGCCTCGATGATGCGCTGGTCGACGCCCTCGAAGCGGCCGCAAAGAATCACCGCGCCGGGGCCGGCGGCCAGTTCGCGCACCCGTGCCTGGGTCAGCGGTCTTCCCCGCGGGCTCATCAGCAGCTTTGGGCGCGGGTCGCCCGCCGGGGCGGTCGCGTCGATGGCCTTGGCCAGTATGTCTGCTCGCATGACCATGCCTGCGCCGCCGCCTGCGGGCGTGTCGTCCACGGTCCGGTGCTTGTCGGTGGCAAAATCGCGGATCTGCACGGCTTCCAGCGCCCAGTCGCCACGCTCGAGCGCGCGTCCCGCCAGCGAAAGACCCAGCGCCCCCGGAAACATCTCCGGGTAAAGCGTCAGCACCGAGGCGCGGAACCCGCTCAACGCTCGCCCCCTTCGCCTTCGGGACCGCTCGGCCGCGGCTCTTCAGGAGCGTCGCCGCCTTCCTCGTGTTCGTCAGTATCCTCTACCAGCCCCGCCGCCGCCGTGTCGACGCGCACGAAACCCGCCTTCACGTCGATGTCCGGCACCGCCGCCTGGGTGAACGGGATCAGCACGCCTTTCTTGCCCGCATGCACGATCTCGAGAATATCGCCGCCGCCGAAATTCTGCACGGCCGAGACCTTGCCGATCGTCGCGCCGGTCTCGTCCTTCACCGCAAGGCCGATCAGGTCGGCGTGGTAGAACTCGTCTTCCTCGCCTTCATCGGGCAGGGCCGAGCGGTCGATGAAAAGCTCTGTGCCGGCCAGGGCCTCGGCGGCGTTGCGGTCCTTCACGTTCTTGAAGCGGACGATCACCACGGTGTTTGCCGGCCGGATGTCGATCACTTCGAAGGCGCGCCCGTCGCGCGAATAGAGCGGCCCGTAGTCGCCGAGCGCCAGCGGATCTGCGGTGAAGGTTTTCACGCGCAGTTCCCCCTTGATGCCGTGCGCGGCACCGATCACGGCCATCTGGATGGGATTTTCTGGCTTGGGCATGGGTGTTTCGATCCTTTGCCCGTCTCTATCCCTCGCTCGAGGCGTTTTCAATCGCGCGCTTTCATCCGTTGCTAACCTGAAGGTCTCAGCATGGCGGTGGATGATTTTTCGAAAGCCCATGCAGCAAGAATTCCTCGTCGTCGCCAAGCCCGAACTCCAGTCGGCCCGCGAAAGCTGGCTGAAGTCGCTGGCGCATGAGCGCCGGCTTTCGGCGCTGACCGTGGAAGCCTATGAGCGCGACACGCGCCAGTTCCTGCAGTTTCTCACCGGCCATTGCGGCGGTGCGCCGGGACTGGCCGACATCAGGGAGCTTCGCCCTGCGGACCTGCGCGCGTTCCTGGCGGCGCGCCGTGGCGACGGCGCCGGCGCACGCACGCTGGGGCGGGGGCTTGCCGGGGTGCGCTCTTTCCTCCGCTTCCTGGAGCGCCGCGGCCTTGCCAATGCGGCGGGGGCGGCGGCCTTGCGCGCGCCGAAGCAGCCGAAGTCATTGCCCAAGCCGCTGACGGCGTCGGACGCCAAGCGCGTCGTATCCGCAGGCGAGCAGCTTGCGGAGGAGCCGTGGATCGCCGCCCGCAATGCGGCGGTTCTGACCCTGCTCTATGGCTGCGGCTTGCGCATTTCGGAGGCGCTCGGCCTCGACGGTGCCGAGCTCAATGCGCCCGGCGATACGGTGTTGCGCATCACCGGCAAGGGCGGCAAGACGCGGCTGGTGCCGGTTCTGCCGGTGGCGCTGGCAGCGGTCGCCGAGTACCGCAAGCTCTGCCCCTATCACCTTGGGCCGGATGCGCCGCTGTTTCGCGGCGCGCGCGGCGGCCCGCTCAACCCGGCGATCATCCAGCGCGAGATGCAGAAGCTGCGCTCGGCGCTGAACCTGCCCGATACGGCAACGCCGCATGCGCTGCGCCATTCCTTCGCCACCCACCTTCTGGGGCGGGGCGGCGATCTCAGAACGATCCAGGAGTTGCTTGGCCATGCAAGCCTCTCGACCACACAGGTCTATAC